>JBBROW010000011.1:0-82943 GCA_038228945.1 Caulobacterales bacterium | reverse complement strand
TCGAGGTCGAACTCGGTGATCGTCTCGATCTCGTCGCCGAACAGGCTGATCCGCCAGGCGCGGTCGTCGTAGTGGGCGGGGAAGATCTCGATGGTGTCGCCGCGGCGGCGGAAGGAGCCGCGCTCGAAGGACTGGTCGTTGCGCTTGTATTGCTGGGCCACAAGGTCGGCCATCAGCTTCTTCTCGTCGATCCTGTCGCCGATGGAGATGGTGAAGGTCATGGCGGTGTAGGTTTCCACCGAGCCGATGCCGTAGATGCAGGACACCGAGGCGACGACAATGACGTCGTCCCGCTCCAGGATGGCGCGGGTGGCGCTGTGGCGCATGCGGTCGCTCTGCTCGTTCCGGCTGGAGTCCTTCTCGATGTAGGTGTCGGTGCGGGCGACGTAGGCTTCGGGCTGATAATAGTCGTAGTAGGAAACGAAGTACTCGACGGCGTTGTCGGGGAAGAAGCTCTTGAATTCGCTGTAGAGTTGGGCGGCCAGGGTCTTGTTGTGGGCCAGGATCAGGGCCGGGCGCTGGGTGGCCTCGATGATCTTGGCCATGGTGAAGGTCTTGCCCGAGCCGGTGACCCCCAGCAGGACCTGGTCGTGCTCTCGGTCGTTGATGCCGCCCACCAGCTCGGCGATGGCGGCTGGCTGGTCGCCGGCCGGCTCATAGGCGCTGGCGATGCGAAACCGGCCACCGCCCTCCGACTTGGCCGGGCGTGCGGGACGGTGCGGCCTCCAGAGGGCCGGGGCGGCGTCCTGGTCGTAGATGAACGTACCGGAGGCGTCGGCGACACCGGAAGCGGGGGGCGTGGGCATGGGGCGAAAGTAGGCGCGGAGGCGGGGATTGGCCAGGGGGCGTCCTGACAGGGTGATGTCAGCAGAGGGGGCCTTTTTTCGGCGAGCTCCGCCCAGAACGGATATATTGCCAGGGCGCCATGGAAGTGAGCCCTTAACCTCGGCGTCGCATTGTAACGGAGGCGGGGGCGCCGAGACGAGGGACGGATCTTGATCCGACGCACGCTCATTCAGGCTTCCCCTTGGCTGGCCCTGCCGATCGCTGTCGCTGGCATGATCGCGGCTGCCTCCTGTGCCGCCGCCGCCACGCCCGCCGCGCCGCCGCCCTCGCCCCCCGACGACACCTTTGGCTTCTCCTCCACCCTGCGCGCCGAGGGCGTAGGCGGGCCGGTGGCGCGGGACCTGTCGAGCTGGGTCAAGGCGCTGAAGGTGCTGGGGGAGGGGCCGTTGCTGACCGCCGACGCCACCCCCGGCGGCCCGTCCTTTCGCCTGACCGTGCTCAGCGCCCAACATGCGGCCGTGACCATCCACGTCACCTGGAGCGACGACCGCAAGAGCGCCACGGCGATGATCAGCACCGGCGACGGGCTGGGGGTGCCGGGGGCGCGGGTCAAGACCGTGCGCAGCGACTTTACCGGACCGGCGGCGGCGGCCCTGCTGGCGGTGGTGGAGGCGCGAGAGGGGTTCTGGGACGCCGCGCCGCTGCCGCCGGCCTGGGACGCCATCCAGAAACTAGCCGACTGCCCCATCTGTCCGGTGGTGGCGCCGTCGGGGGACGAGGTGCTGTTGGAGGGCCGGGAGGGAGCCTGGCGGCACCTGATCGTCCGCCTCAACCCCCTGGCCGGCACGGCGCCGGTGCGGTTCCAGGCCCTGGTGCTGGAACCGGAAAAGCTGCCGCCGCCCAAGCCCGGCTGGATGAAGCGACGGCCGAAGGGCAAGCCGCGCTGAGACGCTGGCTTGGCGCTAGGTCACCTCGTTAGGGTGCCTCCAAACGGAGGACGCCATGAAGGTTGAAGAGATCGGGTACGAGGTCGGCGGGACACGGTTCGTGGGCACGCTGTATGTGGACGAGGCGCGGGCCGGGACCCGGCCCGGGGTGCTGCTGGCGCACGAGGGACCCGGCGTCAGTGATGTCTGCAAGGGCTTCGCGCGGCAACTGGCGGACCTGGGCTATGTGGCCTTCGCCATGGACTACCACGGCGGCGGCAAGGCCATCGACCTGAACGCGGCCATGCCCCGGATCATGGCCTGGATGGCGGATCCCGGCGGCATCCGCGAGCTGGCGACCACGGCGCTGAAGATCCTGGCCGACCAGCCGCAGACGGATGCCTCGAAGCTGGCGGCCATCGGCTACTGCTTCGGCGGCACCACGGCGCTGGAGCTGGCGCGGTCGGGGGCGGACATCAAGGCGGCGGTGGGTTTTCACTCCGGCCTCGGCACGGCACGGCCGCTGGACGCGGCCAACATCAAGGGCAAGGTGTTGGTGCTGATTGGCGCCGACGACCCGATCATCCCGCCCGAGCAGCGCGCCGCCTTCGAGAGCGAGATGACTGCCGCCAAGGTTGACTGGCGGATGACCCTCTACGGCGGGGCGGGGCACAGCTTCACCAACCCGGATGTTGGGCAGCTGGGGCGGGCCGGTTTCGCCTATCACGAACTCACCTCGAAGCGGGCGTGGCGGGCGATGCTCGACCTGTTCGACGAGACGTTCGGGCCAGTCTGAAGAAGGCTCTGACGAGGGCCGAGACGGAATTTGGAGCGGGGTGCGTGCTAGGGGTTGGACGTAACGGAGTAGCCACCCCATGAAGATCGCTCTGCAGTTCGCCTCTTTTGGCGCCCTTGCCCTGGCGGCGAGCCTCGCCCTCGGCGGTGGCGCCCTGGCCGACAATGCTTCCACCGCAGGGGCCAAGGCCAATATGCGCTCCGCCTGCCAGGCAGACCTTGCCAAGCTGTGTCCCGGGGTGCAGCCGGGCGGCGGACGCATCATGCAATGCCTGAAGACGCACAAGGACGAGATCTCCGCCCCCTGCAAATCGGCCATGGCCCAGCGGATCTCGCAAAAGCGCGCGGCTAAGGCCGCGCAGAGCGCCGCGCCCGCGCCCTCGCACTAGCGCCGCTGAACCACCGCCATTTCGACGGTGATTGAGTCGCCGGCGGTGATGTTGGTCTTGCGACGGACGTCGGCCTTCAGCGGCAAAAGATAGGTCTCGTCCTTGGGGAACAGCGAGGTGGCGAAGGTGACTGTGCCGATCGTCGCGTCGACGGGGACCATGCCCCAGCCATAGGTCACCAGCTTCGCGGCCTGCTTCAGCGTGTCGAGGTGCTGCAGCGGGATCGGGGCGAAGAAGAACGGGGACGGGCCTCGCCAGTAGAGGACGATCGCCTCAAACCTGAATGGGGCCAGGGGGTCCTTGCCAGCCCTGTTCATTTCGCCACGGGCTCCGCTGTCTTAGAGATGAAGTCCCCCGCCTCGCCAGGGAAGACCACGGGGCTGGCGAAGCCGTCGGGGCTGATCGACTGCACGCCGAAGAAGAAGTCGTCGATATTGACCCCTGTCAGGGTCAGACTGACGGCAGGGCGAGCGTCGCGGCTGAAGCGCCATTGCGGGTCGGTGGTGGCGCGCCACCAGACCCGGTAGCCAGCCGCGCCGGGGACGGCGGCCCAGCTGACGGTGGTGTCGGCGGTGACCGCGCCGGTGGTCTTCACGCCCTCCGGCGGGGCGGGGGCGGCGGCCATGGCGGCCAGGCCCAGCAGGTTCAGGCGGGTGACCTGGGCCAGGTAGGAGAAGTCGACCCCGGCCAGGACGTCGCCGTAGGCAACGCCGTTCTCGGTGCGCACGTCCTGGTGCTGGGGGGTGTAGTTCTCGTCGGCCTCGGTGACGCGCACGGCGGGGAAGCCGGCATTCAACATCTCCACCTGGTCGCCGCCGCGGCTGAAGCGGTCGGTGCGATAGATCATCTCCACGTCCAGGTTGGTCAGATACTTGTCCGCCAGGCCGTCGAGCAGGCGGGCCAGGTTGCGCGAGGGGGAGTCCACCTCACCGCCGTTGTAGCGCCGGCGGTTCGCCTGGTCTGGTGTCTCCACCGCCTTGGTCCCCTCGGAGAACACCCGAACATGGGTGTCGTCGGTGCGGCCGTCCATGCCGTGGATGTTGCCGATGATGTCGTTGTTGAGGTCGGCCTCGACCTGCCAGTGGTTGGCCTTGGCGAAGGCGGCCAGGACCTTGCCGCCGTAGAGCCCCTGTTCCTCGCCCGACAGCACGGCATAGACGATGGTGGCCGGAAATCTGTGCCTGGACAACACCCGCGCGGCCTCCATCACCGCCGCCACGCCCGAGGCGTCGTCATTGGCGCCGGGGGCGTCGCTGGTGGCGTTCATCGGGTCGGTGACGCGGCTGTCCAGGTGGCCCGAGATGATCACCACGCGGCCCGGATCGCCGGTCCCGCGCTGGATGGCCAGGACGTCCAT
The DNA here is from genome assembly GCA_038228945.1 of Caulobacterales bacterium. Taxonomy (GTDB): domain Bacteria; phylum Pseudomonadota; class Alphaproteobacteria; order Caulobacterales; family Caulobacteraceae; genus Acaudatibacter. The sequence goes on along the minus strand of JBBROW010000011.1, from coordinate 78,690 downwards.
GACCTGTGTGGGTTTGGGAACCCGTTCGCCGGTGAACACCTGCGAGGGGGTCTCGATGGTCAGGCAGCCGCCGCAGGCCTTGGCCATATCCTCGAACTGCCCCTTCACCCAGGTCCGCGCCGCGCCGATGCCCCGGGTGGGTGAGGTGGTGTCGGACAGGGTGTGGCGGGTGCCGAAGGCCACCAGGCGTTCGATCGTGGCGTGCAGGCGTGCGGCGTCCACCTGGGCGGCGACGTCCTTGAGCAGGGGCTGTTCGGTCTCCCCGGCGGGCTGGGCCCAGGCCCCGCGAGGGGCCGCGACGGCGGTGAGGGCCAGGGCGGTGGCAAACAGGATGGACGCGAGGCGCATGAAGGTCCCTCTGGTGGCTTGGGAGACCTTGGCCGACCGGTACAAAAAAAGCGACATTGGCAACCGTTTCTTGGCGCGCGGCTGTCGATCCGCCGGCGCCTCGTTCGACCTAAAGCCGGCGATGAGCGCCGAACGAAGGAGAATCCGATGCAATATCTGCTGTTGATCTATTCGAGCGAGGCCGAGGAAGGCTCGATGCCGGAATCGCAACTCCAGACGATGATGGCCGAGTACGGCGTGTTCACCAAAGGCATCGTCGACAGCGGCGCCATGGTGGGCGCCCACCGCCTGCGACCCACCACCGACGCCACCACGGTGAAGGTGCGCGACGGCAAGGCTCTGATCACCGATGGTCCGTTCGCCGAGACCCGCGAGGCCCTGGGCGGCTACTACCTGGTGGAGGCCAAGGACCTGGACGAGGCCACCGCCATCGCCGCGAAGATCCCCACGGCCAGGTACGGCAGCATCGAGGTGCGGCCGGTCTGGGCGATGTCCTGACGGCATGAGCCGCGCGTCCGGCGGGACCTCGGTCGAAGCGGTCTACCGCGCCCACGGGGCCGAGGTGCTGGCCACCTTGATCCGCCTCGTGGGCGACTTCGACCTGGCGGAGGAGGGCGCGCAGGAGGCCTTCGCCGCCGCCGCGACGGGTTGGACCGAAGGGCCGCCCGCCAACCCGCGCGCCTGGCTGATCCGGGTGGGTCGCAACCGGGCCATCGACCAGCTGCGGCGGCGGATCGCCTTTCGGGCCAAGCGCGGGGCTTTGGAGGCGGAGGCGCAGCTGGCCGCCCAGGCGGCGGCTTCGGCGGGGCCGGAAACCGACGATGACCCGGAGATCGCCGACGACCTGCTCCGCCTGATCTTCACCTGCTGCCACCCGGCCCTGGGGTTGGAGGCGCAGGTGGCGCTGACCCTGCGCACCGTCTGTGGCCTGACCACGGCGGCGGTGGCGCGGGCCTTCCTGGTGGCCGAGGAGACCATGGCCCAGCGGCTGGTGCGGGCCAAGGGCAAGATCCGCGCGGCCGGTATTCCCTACCAGGTTCCGGCCAAGGCGATCCTGCACGAGCGGCTCGAGGGGGTGCTGGCGGTGCTCTACCTGGTGTTCACCGACGCCTATGCCGGCGATCCGGTGCGCACCCTGGCGGCGGAGGCCATCGGCCTGACGCGGCGGCTGGACGCCCTGCTGCCGGGGCGGGCGGGGGTGCAGGGCCTGCTGGCCCTGATGCTGCTCACTGAGGCGCGGCGGCCGGCGCGGCTGGACGGCGCCGGAGAGCTGGTGCTGCTGGAGGATCAGGATCGGCGGCTGTGGAACGCCGTGGCCATCGCCCAGGGCCTGCCCCTGGTGGAGGCGGCGCTGAAGGCCAGGGGGCGGGCCTCGCCCTACGCCGTGCAGGCGGCGATCGCCGCCCTGCACGCCCGGGCGCATGCGGCGGCGGACACCGACTGGCCGCAGATCGTCGGGCTGTACGAGGTGCTGCTGCGCCTGGCGCCGACCCCGGTGGTGGCCCTGAACCACGCCGCCGCCGTGGCCATGGCGGACGGACCGGCGGCAGGGCTGATGCTGGTGGACGCGCTGGCGGTGCAGGGCGGCCTAGCGGCCTATCCGCCGCTGCCTGCGGTGAGGGCGGACCTGCTGCGACGGCTGGGACGGCGGGAGGAGGCGCTGGAGGCCTACGGGCGGGCGTTGGAGCTGACGACGAGCGAGGTGGAGCGGCGGTTCTTCCGGCGGCGGATCGAGGCGTTGCTCGCCGGCGGGCGATCGTGAACCCTGGTGTAGGCGCCCATAACTGCAAATATAGTGTCGTTGTAACGTCTAGGATCGGAACATAGAAAAGTCGGACGAGGGCCAAGGCCAGTCAGCGTCGGAGCTGATCTCAAACCGCATCGCCGAACTCGGCGACTGGCGTGGGGAAACCCTTGGCCGAATGCGCGGACTGATCACGCAAGCGGACCCGGACGTCGTTGAGGAATGGAAGTGGATGGGCACTCCGGTCTGGTCGCGCGACGGCATCATCTGCACCGGGGAGTCCTACAAGAAGGTCGTGAAGCTGACCTTCGCCAAGGGCGCGGCCCTGGAAGACCCGGCGCGCCTGTTCAACTCCAGTCTCGACGGAAACGTCCGCCGCGCGATCGACATCCCGGAAGGGGAAGCCGTCGACCGGCTTGTCCTGGCTGAAGACGATCATCACGCCCGCCAGGACCACGGCCGAGGCCGCCTGGATTGCGCCGTTGGGCGGGTCTTGGACCGAATTGGCGGACGCCGCGCCGGCCACCACCGCCAGCAGGGGGATGGCGGCCATGGATAGGTCGTAGCGCATGGCGCGTGGATTGAGGAACACGGCGACCAGCAACAGGGCGGCGATGCGCTGTGTCCTGCCGAGCCGGCCCAGCAGCAGCGCCGCGCCCAGCAGCAGGATCGAGAGCGCCACGTGGGCCGCATAGGGCGCCCATGGGGCCGCCAGGGCGCCGTGCCGCGCCAGCGGCTGGGCGGTCATGGCGCCCAGAAGGTTGTCCCCCAGCCGGTCATGGTCGACGACCTGCTGGACGAGGGTGTGGAGCCAGGTCGCCATCAGCCGCGGCGCCAAAAGCATGGGCGTGAGATAGCTCGCCGCTGCCGCCGCCACGGCAAGGGCGCCCACGGCCCATTGGCGGCGCGACTCGGCGTCCGCGAGCAGGGGGACAAGCCAGAAGGCGGCGTAGAAGGGCTTGAACGCCGTCGCCAGCGCCACCGCCAGGTGGAAGCCTAGCCATCGCCCCCGGGTCACCGCGGGTATGAGCCCCAGCGCGATCAGGGCGTAGAGCGGCGTGCCGTTGTTGACCACCAGGCTGGTGAAAACCCCAGCGCCCAGGAAGGCGGTGAAGAAGAAGCCGGCGCCCAGCACCGTCCGCCCCGCGCCGACCCCGAGGAAGAGCCGGCTCAGGATCATCGGCAGGGCCACGATGGAAACCAGGTGAGCGGCCATCAGGACGGCGCCGAAGATCGGCTTGAAGGCGCTGTGGGCGGCCAGCTTGTAAAGCAACCAGACGAATGGCGGGGCGATGAAGGGCAGGCCGTGGGCGCGGCGCACCTGCGCCGCCTGGTAGGGGTCGTGGCCCGCCGCGAACGCGTCGATCGCGCCCTGATAGGCCGGCAGGTCGCGCTGATAGAGGGTGGCCCAGGCGTGCGGTGTCAGGAACAGCCAGGCGCCGACCAGCAACAGTCCCAGCCCCGCGATCCAGGCCGCCAGCCGCGGTCCGGTTCCCTCGCCCCCGCTTCCTCCCCCGTTTCCGTCCGGGGCGCTGCCCTGCGTCACGTTGCTTGGATCGTTCACGAGGTCGGCGAATCCTGAGGGAGATGGGCTGCCAGGCTATCGCATCCCGTCCGCCGCCAGCCAGTCCTCGCACCGGAGGCCATCGACACGGGTGAATTCACCCAGGTTGCCGGTGACGACGATGAGGCCTCGGCAACGGGCATGACCGGCGATGAGCAGGTCATAGCCCCCGATCCTCTGACCCTTGCGCTCGAGCGCTGCGCGGATATCGGCGGCGTGGTCGGCGGCGAGGGCGTCGAAGGGCAGCACCTCGAGACGGGCCGCGAAACGCTCGACCTCGATCCGGTTGTGCTCGGGCCGGGCGGACTTGGCGGCGCCGTACAGGAGTTCTGTGAGGACGATGGTCGATGTGCAGAGGGCTTCCGCCTCGAGGTTGAAGCGGTCTCGAATGGTCTTCGGCCTGTCCCTGAGCACGCGGATGCACAGGTTGGTGTCGAGCATGTAGCGAAGCATCAGAGGTCTTCGCGGACCTGGGGCGCGGGCTGATCGCGTTCGCCAAGATCGACGCCGGCACCTTCGAAGAAATCGTCCCACGCCGCGTCCGACGGCACGATCACCCGGCGGCGGCCATCCCGCAGCACCAGAACGGACCTGACGCCCTCGGGAAATGCGACGTCCTTGGGCAGGCGGACGGCTTGGGAACGGTTGGACAGGAAGAGGGTGGTGCGGGTCATCAAAGCTTCGTCTTGGAGGTGGGATATGTTGTTTGTATATCCCAAACTCGGTCACGGGGCAAACCGAAACCCGGACGGTGGTTTGCGCCCGCCGCCGCAGCCGTCATAATGCGTCCGCGCCCTGGGGGACTCATTGCCTCCTGGCGGGTGATTTCATTGCAGATGGTTTCGAGGGTTTGATGTCGGTTTCCACGGCGGCTGTCGCCGCGCCCGGTACGCGTTGGCCGGATGGGTTCTTCACGGTGCGGGACGGGACGCGGCTGCACTACGTCGAGGCCGGCGAAGGCGTTCCGGTGATCCTGATCCACGGGGCGCGGGGTAGCGCCATCGGCAACTGGTTCTCCAACGGCATCGCGCCGGCAATCGCCCGGACCAACCGCGTGTACGCCCTGGATATGCGCGGCCATGGCCTGAGCGGCGGGACGCACAACGGCCACTTCGCCATGGCCGACGACGTGCTGGAATTCATGGACCAGAAGGGCATTCAGAAGGCTCATATCGGCGGCTATTCCATGGGCGGGGGTATCACCCTGCAGCTGTTGGGCAAGGCGCCGGAGCGGTTCATCACCGCCTGTTTCCAGGGCGCGGGGATCAGCGAGATCGGCGAATGGAAGGACAGGGTTCCGCCCGACCTGCACGGCAAGGACCCGGAGGAGGACCGCGCCCAGGCCGTAGTGGCCGCCCGCCGGCTGGCCAAGGGCGAGGAGGTGGGCAACCACTTCGGCGAGAAGATCCGCGCCGGGGTCGCCGCCATCGCCGGTGAGAAGGCCGTACACAAGATGGAGGAGGCCGCCGGCCGGCGCTTCGCCCAGATGCTGAACATTGACCTGACGACGATCAAGTTCCCGGTGATGGCCATCAACGGCGAATACGACCGCCCCAACGCCCGCACCCACCGCATGGCGCGGGAACTGGCGGACTTCACCAACCTGGTGCTGCCGGGCAAGGGCCACCTGACGGCGATGATGGCCGGGTTCATCCCGGAGGCCTATGTCGAGGGCTATGCGGCGTTCATCGCCCGGAACAATCCCTGAGAGCCCACGCAGGCTGGGGAGGCCTTTTGTCGCGGACATTGCGCCGGGTTGGTCAGAACTTGCCCTGAACGGGCGCGGATATTGGGCGCCAGGCGGTTTGCGGGCCTGAAAACATCCCGCGCGCCCGTTTGGCACTCACTGCCGGCGAGCGCCAACAAGGCGTTCGGCGCGATTCAATCTAGCCCTTTCGAATCGTTGAAGTAATCGGGGGCTTTCGTATGTCAGTTCTTGAGACCGATATCGTCGACTACATCTACCTCGACGACGACGAGGAGACGCCGGTGCTGGTGGTCTCCGATCCGCTGAGCTGGCGGGGGCCTGGGGAGGCGACGCACCTGGACGCCCTGCGGAACAAGCTCAACGCCCAGATCGCCTTCGTGGAGTCCGGTCAGATCCGCGGGGTTTGGCCCGAATATGATGGCGGGCGGGTGAAGGTGGAGGTGGTGGCTCGCTGCCCCCTGAACCCCATGGCCACGGCCTTCTATGTCCAGGCCAGCCGGGTAATGACGGCGGCGAACATGGATTTGAGTTTCAAGCTCTGGGACGCCTGAGGGGGTGGCGTCCCTTCGACCCTAGACCGTGATGTCCAGCAAGGCCTTGGTCATTTCGTCCTGGGTCTTCATCACCGCGACGCTGGCGCCGACCGCCTGTTTGGCGAAGATCTGGGCGGCGACGGCGGTGGTCAGCTCCTGGTCCGAGCCGTTGGCGGCGCTGCGGACGATGTCGCTGCTGGCCTTGTCGAAGCGGGCAAAGGCGCTGCTTACCGCCGAGATGGTCGGGACGATTGTGGTCATTGGCCGTCCTTGTCCTGGGGCCGCCCTTGTCTGGGGGAATCCTCAACAGGCCGGATTATGCGATGACGCGGTTAAGCCATCGCGGACAAAGACGGTGAACGGCGAAATTTCGGTTCAGATCGTGCCGGGATCAAAGATTTCGAAGTCTTCGACGTGGCCGCCGGCGGCCTTTACCGCCGCCTGGACCTCGGGCCGGGACTGGACCGTAAGGTAGTCTTCGTCCCAGGCCTTGTCTTCCTGACCGTGGGTGGGCGGACGCTTGTAGCGCTGCAGGGCCAGCAGGGCGTCCATGCGCTTGGCGGGGTCGGCCAGGCGCTCGACATAGGTCTTGGCGGCGCCATTGAGATCGCCGGCGCAGATCAGGCCGTTGATCATCGCCCCGTAGTCGGGGGCGGAAGGGGCGGTGACCACCTTCATCTGCTCGGCTACCGCGGCGGGGTCCTTCAGAACCGAATAGGCGCAGGCGCGCATAGCCGCCAGGTAGGCCTTGCCGCTGTCGGTGAGGGGTTCGAGCTTGACGTCATGTAGTAGTTCCAGGGCCAGCTGCGAGCGGTCGGTATCGATGAGGTAGCTGGCGTAGGACAGCTTTTCCTCGAAGCGCTGGTCCTGGCCGTTGTCGGCGGCCGCCTCGGCGTAGGCGCCGTCCGCCTCGCCCAGGCGGCCCAGGCGCACCAGGGTCTCGGCCTTGAGGGCCTGGACCTTGCCGATGTTGTCGTCGGCATCGGTGAAGGCGCTGGGGCCGAAGTCGCGATAACGGTCCAGAGCGGCCTGGAGGATGCGCAGGGCGCCCTGGTTGTCGCCGATGCGCAGGCGCAGGGTGGCGATGCGGTAGGGTCCGGAGAGCCAGTCGGGGTGGGTGTCGGCCAGCAGCAGGACGCGGATCAGCTCCCGGCGGGTGCCGGTGACCGCGTCGGTGGCGCGCGCGGCCTGGGCCACCGGAGCGAAGCGGTCGTCGATCAGGAGGGCGATGCGGATGGCCGGGTCGGTGATCTGGCCGGCGATGTCGCGGGCCTCGGCCTCGCGGTGGGCGGCCAGCAACAGGCGGATCTGGTCGATCTTCAGGCCGGAGAGATCGTCGAAGGGGTCCTTGGAATGCCAGGCGGCCTTGTCCAGCGCCTCCAGCATCTCCAGGCGTTTGGTGTCGGCGTTGGGCAGGATCTCGGCATAGGCGTAGACCGACAGGATGGTGGCTTCCTTCATGTCGGCCAGGATCGCCGGGGAGCGGTGGGCCACGGCGATCAGGGCGGACATGGCGTCGCCGGGGCGTGAAAGATTCATGGCCAGGTCGATGTGCAGGCCCCAGGCGACGGAGGAGGCTTCCGGCTCCTGGATGGCCCGACGGGAGAGGTCGTAGGCGGCCTGGATGTGGCCCAGGCGCGACTCGCAGATATCGGCGCCTTCCAGGATGGCGGCGCGCAGGTGGGGTTCCAGGCGGACGAACTCTGGGTCCTGGTAGACCGACTTGAGGGCGGTGGCCGCCTGGTCGCAGCGATCCTGCATCACCGCGGTGATGCCGCCGGCGGCCCGAGTCTCTAGGGGCGTGGCCTTGTGCGGCGTGGTCTGGGCGGCGGCGGGCGGGACCCACACGGCCATGGCCGTGGCCGACAACAGGGCTCCCAGCACGATCGCCTGACGCCACATCATGCTGAAGTTCTCCCGCACCGATCCAAGCCGACCGCAAACCAACATATAGACAGGGACTTGTTCGGTTCCATCTTGCTTGAACGGTTCATGCGGCGGCGGCGAAATTCCGGCGAGGCCGCGGGACGAATCGCCGTCGGCCGATTCGGCGACTGGTCGATCGCGGGTCGGCGAAATATTGCAGTGCAAACAGGCGGTTGTTAACCGTGACCCCCTTCATCAAGCGTGACCGCGCGAGGCCTTGTAAGGACTTGGATTGGGGCGAGAGGGGTGGCCAAAAGCGAGGGTTAACGCGGTTGGGATTCATGCTGCATTGCAGCAAGGGGTTGCGCCGAAGTCACAATCCTGCCACAAACGGCGGTACTAAGAGGCTCCGTTCGGCCACCGTGTACCGGTCGAACTCCGCTGCTGAGCCGTCTCGAGAGGGAAATCCGGGGCGTCAGAGCCGATCTCGGGGGGCGCATCCGCCCTCGTCGCATAGGACACGAAATTCTTGTTTTCATTTACGCAGACGCGCGGTGAAGCGCGCGCGCTGATCGGTGCTGTATTGATCGGCGCCGGCCTGGGAGTCGCCCTTGGGGGCGCCTATATGGCTGGCGGTCAGGTTCAACAAGCGTCCGAGCAAGCCCGCATCCAGCGGTTGGCCAATGCGGCCGCCGCCGGTTTCTCGGACTCCGCTCTTCAACAGTCCACGGCCGCCTTGCAGCCCGGAGTTCTGGCGGCGGCGCGCCGGCAGGACCCCCTGGCGCAGGCCGGGGTTATCGATCACCGGGCGGCGCTTGCCGTGGCCATGGTGGCGGGTCCCCCCGCGACCCCACGGCCCATCCTGGTCTCCTCGACCGGCCCCGTGGCCGAACCCTTCCGCCTGAGCGGAGCGTTGGAGTCGTCCCGCGATCTCGATTGCCTGACCGCCGCCGTCTATTACGAAACCGGCAGCGACACCGCCGCCGGCCAGGCCGCGGTGGCCCAGGTGGTGCTCAACCGCGTGCGGCATCCGTCCTTCCCCAAGACGGTGTGCGGCGTGGTCTATCAGGGCGCGGCCAGCGGCCACTGCCAGTTCAGCTTCATCTGCAACGGCGTCATGCGCCGCGCCAAGTCGCCGGCCATGTGGGAAAGCTCCCGCAAGGTCGCGGCTCGGGCGCTGGGCGGCTATGTGATGGCCGAGGCGGGCGAGGCGGTTAGCTTCCACGCGGCCTATCTGGGCCGGATGTGGAGCAGCATGACCCCCATTGGCCGCATCGGCGCCCACCAGTTCTATCGCTTCGGCCCGCACGGCGGCGGCGCGTTCCAGGGCGGTGTCTACGCCGTGGAGCGGCGGCCTGATCCGGCTGTCAGTGAACCGGCTGACCGTCCCGTCTATGCCAGCGCTTCGGGAACTTCGAGCGGTGATGGCGCGGCCGTGGCCCACCTGGCCAGCCTGACGACCTCCGCCCCCTCGGCGGCCTCGGCCGGGCAGCCGGCGGCGGCGACGGTTCCAACCGTCAAGCCAGCGGCGGACGCGCCAGCCAAGACGCCGTCCGTCAGCACGGCGGCGGCCTCCTAGAGCAATCTCTGCTTAGGCAGGTGCGGGCGCCCCTGCGGCCCCCTGCACCAGCGCGCTCCTAACGCTGTGATCCCCTCTTGCGCCTCCTTGGGCATGGGAGGGGGACCGGCGTTGTGCTTACTGGGGCGTGACTTAGCCCTGGCCGTAGTGTCGCTCTCTCAAGCGATCACCATGCCGATCGCCGCCGCCGCCATCAGCAGGGTCGCCGCCCAGCCCAGGACCAGCAGCCAGAGGGGGGCCGTGAAGGCGCCCATGACGTCCTTGCGTGAGACCAGCAGCATGGTCACCGCCGTGATCGGGGCGGCCACGAAGCCGTTGATCACCGCCGCCCAGACCAGGGCGCGGATCGGATCGAAGCCTGAGAACACCAGGCCCAGCCCGCCCAGGGTGGCCAGGGCGATGATGGCATAGAAACCCCGCGCCTCATTGAGCTTGCGGTTCAGGCCATGGGGCCAGCCCCGCGCCTCCGCTACCGCATAGGCCGCCGAGCCGGCCAGGACCGGAACCGCAAGCAAACCGGTGCCGATGACCCCCAAGGCGAACAGGCCGAACGCCAGGGGTCCGGCGATAGGCTTCAGCGCGGAGGCGGCCTGGGCCGTGGTGGTGATGGTGGTGATCCCATGCGCATGCAGGGTCAGGGCCGTGGTCATGATGATGAAGAAGGCCACCAGGTTGGAGAAGGCCATGCCGACCCAGGTGTCCAAGGTGATCCGGCGCATCTCCTTGGGCGCTTCTTGCGGCGCGCGTTTGAGGGGGTGGGCGTCTTCATTGGCCTCCAACTCCTCTACCTCCTGCGAGCTTTGCCAGAAGAACAGGTAGGGGCTGATGGTGGTGCCGAAGATGGCGACAATCATCAACAGGGTGTCGTGGTTGAACTGGAAGCTCGGCAGCAGGGCGCCCCGTGCCACCTCGCCCCACGGCGCCTTCACGGTGAAGACGATGGCGACTTAGCTAAGCAGGGCCAGGGTCAGCCATTTCAGCACGCGGGCGTAGCTGCGGTAGTTGATGAACACTTCCAGCCCCAGGCACAGCAGCCCGAAGAGGATGGTGTAGGCGGTGACCCCCGCCTTGGGCAGCAACAGGCCGGCGGCCTGGCCCATGGCGGCGACGTCGGCGGCGATGTTGATGGTGTTGGCCACCACCAGCAGGAGCAGCATCACCGACAGCAGCCAGCGGGGAAAAATCTTGCGCATATTGGCGGCCAGACCCTCGCCGGTGACACGGCCGATCTCGGCCACCAGCTGCTGGAAGCCAGCCATGAGCGGATAGGTGATCACCAGGGTCCACAGAAGGCCCAAACCGAACTGGGCGCCGGCCTGGGAATAGGTGGCGATGCCGCTGGGGTCGTCGTCGGGCGCCGGTGATCAGGCCGGGGCCAAGGCTTTTCCAGGCCTCGACGGCGCGTGAGTGGCGGTGACGGCTGATCATGCGGCGCTGCGCGCTGAACGGCGGAACGCCTGGGGCGGTTGGCCAAAGGCGCGGAGGAAGGCGCGGCGCATGCGGTCTGGGTCTCCAAAGCCAGTCTGGCGGGCGATCTGGTCCACGCTGTCGGCGCCGGCGTCAAGGCGGGCGCGGGCGGCGTCCAGGCGCAGGCGCTCGACGGCCTTGGCGGGGGTCACGCCGGTCTCGGCGGTGAAGGCGCGGGCGAAGTTGCGGGCGCTCATGGCGGCGACATCGGCGAGTTGCTCCACGGTCAGGGACTCGGTCAGGTGCTCGCGCGCCCACTCGAGAACCCCGCCGCAACGGCCGTCCGGGCGCTCCAGTTCCAACAGGGCGGAGAACTGCGACTGGCCGCCGGGGCGGCGGTGATAGACCACCAGCTGCTGGGCGGTGCGGCGGGCGACATCCTCGCCCAGGTCCTCGGCGATCAGGGCCAGGGACAGGTCGATGCCGGCGGTAATCCCGGCGGACGTCCAGATGGGTCCGTCCTGGACGAAGATGCGGTCCGGCTCCAGGCGCACGGCCGGAAAGCGACGGGTGAAGTCGGCCGTGCGCGACCAGTGGGTGGTGGCGCGGCGCCCGTCCAGAAGGCCCGCGGCGGCCAGGATGTAGGCGCCCGAACAGACGCTGGCGACGCGGCGGGCGTGGCGCGCGGCCTGACGGACGTAGTCCAACAGCACCGGGTCCTCGCAGGCTTCCCGCGTGCCGTCGCCGCCGGCGATGATCAGGGTGTCTAGGCTTTCGACGGGCTCAAGGGGGCCGGCGGCAAGGGCGGCGACGCTGGAACTGGCCACTAGGCCCGCCTGCGCCGCCATCAGCACCGGGTGGTAGGCGCCGGGCCGAAAGCGCCCGGCGATCTCGAAGGCGGCCACCGGCCCAGCGGCGTCGAGGATCTGCAGGCCTGGGAAGATCAGGAAGCCGATAGTTCGGGTCATGGCGTGGCCCTAGGAAATGGCGCTTGGCGGAATTTGCCGGAACTCTGTCATTTCAGCCAAGGGGTAACTGGGCCATTCTGCATCGTCAACGCCGTCGAAGGAGAACCCCATGCCCGCGCCTCAACCGACACCCAGTCTTACGATCGTCTTCGCGATCTATCCGGGGGTGACCCACCTGGATTTCACCGGCCCGCACCAGTTCCTGTCGCGCCTGCCCGGCGCCAAGGCGATCACTGCCAGCGCCACGGGCGGGCCGATCACGGCCGACGATCTGACGTTCTCGAACCTCAGCCGGCTTGCGGATATCCCCGCCTGTGACGTGCTCTGCGTGCCCGGCGGCTTCGGCTGTACCGAGGCTATGAACGACGAGGCGTTCATGAGCGAGATCCGGCGGCTGGCGGCGGGGGCGACCTACATCACCTCGGTGTGCACCGGTTCATTGATCCTGGGGGCGGCGGGGCTGCTGAAGGGCAAGCGGGCGGCGTGCCACTGGGCCTGGCGCCAGCTGCTGCCGATGTTCGGGGCGATCCCGGACGAGGGCCGGGTGGTGCGTGACGGCAATATCCTCACCGGCGGTGGGGTCACCGCGGGGATCGACTTCGCCCTGACCTTGGCGGCGGAGATCGCCGGGCCGGTGGTGGCGCAGTCCATCCAGCTTGGCCTGGAATACGCCCCGGCGCCGCCGTTCAACGCCGGCCGCCCGGAGACGGCGCCGCCGGAAATCCTGGCCGGGTTCAATGCCCGGATGAACGGTCTGATCGCCGAGCGGGTGGCCGGGGCGGAACGGGCCGCGGCGCGGCTGATGGCGGAGGCCTAAGGGGCCTGCCCTTGGCGCCATTGAAAACTCCCCCGCCGAGGCGGGGGAAGACTTCGGGAGTTTAAGAGGCGGTCGGCGGGGTGAAGCCATCCACCAGGATGACGCGGTACTCGGAGCCCTTGAGGCGGTGCTGCAGGGCTTCTTGATAGGCGGGGGAGTTGTACCAAGCCTTGGCGGCGGCGGTGTCGGGGAACTCCAGCAGGACGACGCCCTCGGTGGCGGCGCCCTCGAACACCTCGTGCGCGCCGTAGAAGGCCAGGGGCTTGGGCGGGACCTCGCCGCGGGCCTTGCCGGCCAGGCCGCCGTAGATCTTCATTTCCTCGGGGTCGATGGTTTTCTCACGGGTCATCAGGACGTAGGCGGGCATGATGGTGTTCCTTCAGGCGGCGTCGAGGCCGATGTCGAAATTGGCGGCGGAGTGGGTGAGGGCGCCGACGCTGATCAGGTCGACGCCGGTCTGGGCGATGGCGCGGACGGTGGCCAAGCTGACGCCGCCGGAGGCTTCCAGAACCGCCTTGCCCTTGGCCAGGTCCACCGCGCGGCGCAGGTCGTCGAGGGCGAAGTTGTCCAGCATGATCACGTCGGGGCGGTAGGGCAGGGCTTCGACCAGCTGGTCCAGGCTATCCACCTCGACCTCGATCTTGACCATGTGGCCGGCGCGGGCCTTGGCGCGCTCCAGGGCCGGGCCGACCCCACCGCAGGCGGCGACGTGGTTGTCCTTGATCAGGATGGCGTCATCCAGGCCAAAGCGGTGGTTGGCCCCGCCGCCGCAGCGGACGGCGTATTTCTCCAGGGCGCGCAGGCCGGGGGTGGTCTTGCGGGTGTCGATGATCCGGGCGGAGGTCCCGGCGATCTCAGCCACATAGGCGGCGGTAAGGGTGGCGATGCCGCTCATCCGGCCCATCAGGTTCAGGGCCACGCGCTCGGCTGACAGGAAGGCGCGGGCGTTGGCCTCGGCGCGGGCGATCACCGTTCCCGGCTGCACCTGGGCGCCGTCGCCAGCGATCACCTCGAAGCGGGCGGTGGGGTCCAGGGCGGCGAGGGCCAGGCGAGCGCAGTCGACGCCGGCGATCACACCGCCGCTGCGGGCCGCGAAGTTAGCGGCGAAGCGGGCCTCGGCCGGGATGCAGGCTTCGGAGGTGATGTCGCCGGCGCGGCCGAAATCCTCCGCCAGGGCGGCGCGGACGATGGGGTCGATGAGGGTGTCGGGCAGGGGGGAGATGCGGCTCACGCGGCGCGTTCCCGGCCACGGTCTTCGGTGGGGCCGGCGGCGGCGCCAGTGAGGCGGGTGTGCTGGGCCTGGGCGGCAGTGTCCGGATAGTCGGCGCGGAAGTGGCCGCCTCGGCTTTCCTCGCGGGCCAGGGCGGCGTCCACCACCAGGCGCGCGGCCACCAGGGGCAGGGCGCGGCCTTGAGCGCCTTCCAAGGCGTCCAGCCAGCCGGCAAGGCTCTTCAGGCCGTGGGCGTCGCGCACCACGCCGGCGTCCCGGCTCATGCCCGCCCGCAGTGCCCGCAAGGCGGCGTCTGGCAGTTCCGGGGCGGCCCAGGCGTTGAGGGTCGGGGTGGCTGGTGCGGTCTCCTCGCGGGCGGCCTGGCCGGCGCGGGTCCCGAACACGGCGGCTTCCAGCAGGGAGTTGGAGGCCAGGCGGTTGGCGCCGTGGACGCCGGTGGAGGCGCACTCCCCGGCGGCGAACAGGCCGGGCAGGGTGGTGCGGCCATAGGCGTCCGTGCCGACGCCGCCCATGTGGTAGTGGGCCGCGGCGGCCACCGGGATCGGCTGGGTGCGCGGGTCGATGCCGGCCCCCATGCACGCGGCGAAGACGGCGGGGAACTCGTGCGGGAAGGCGGCGCCAACAGCGTCGCGGGCGTCGAGGAAGGCGCCGCGGCCGGCGCGCCGCTCGGTCTCGATGGCGCGGGCCACCACGTCCCGGGGCGCCAATTCGGCGGCGGAGTGGTAGCCAGCCATGAAGGCGTGGCCGTTGGCGTCGACGAGTTTCGCGCCTTCGCCCCGTAGGGCTTCGGTGGCCAGGGGGGCGGGATCAGCGCCGATGTCGATGGCGGTGGGGTGGAACTGGACGAACTCGGGATCGACGATCTCCGCCCCCGCCAGGGCGGCCAGGGCCAAGCCCTCGCCGCGCACGGCCACGGGATTGGTGGTGACGGCGTAGAGGCCGCCAAGGCCCCCCGTGGCCAGGATCACGGCGGCGCCGGTGATCTCGGCCCGGCGCGCGCCGCCATTGGGTCCGGTGATGTCGGCCAGGACGCCACGGGCGCGGCCGGAGACGTCCATCAGCAGGGCCAGGACGCGCACACGCTCGCGGATCTCGATATTCGGCTGGGCGCGGGCGGCGGCGCCTACCGCCAGCATGATGGCGCGGCCGGCGCCGTCGCCGCCGACGCGGGCGACGCGGGGGCGGGAGTGGGCGGCTTCCAGGCTCTGGACGAAGCCGCCGGCGGCGTCGCGGTCGAAGGGCGCCCCCAGTTCGGCCAGGCGGACCAGGGCGGCGGGACCTTCGCGAGTAAGGATGTCGACGGCGTCCGGCTCGCACAGGCCGGCGCCTGCCGCCAGGGTGTCGGCGGCGTGCAGGGCGGGGGCGTCGTCATCGGCCATGGCCACGGCGATGCCGCCCTGGGCCCAGGCGGAAGAGCAGCCTTCGTTCAGGGGCGCGGCGCTGAGCACCAGGGCGCGGCGGGGGGCGGCGGCCAGGGCGGCGCTGAGGCCAGCCAGCCCCGCGCCAACGACGATGACGCCATCGAAGTGGAAGCGGTCGGTCATGCATGACCTCCGGTGAAGTGGAAGCGGTCGGTCATGGCCGACCTCCAATGACAAGGACGCTCCGCTCTGCCATCCACGCCGCCGCCGCCGCCCAGTAGGCTGGAGTTGGCGGCGTTGACGATGGCGTCCACCGCTAGGGTGGTGATGTCGGCGACGATGACGTTCGGGCGGGCCATCACAGCGGCCTCAGATCAGCTCGACATCGACATGGTGGCGAGCCTTGACGAGGTCGTAGCGGGCCGGCTGGGCCGGGGGCGGCAGGTCGATCATCCGCTGGACGGCGGCGCGGGCGCGCTCGGCGACGATGGGGTCGACGATGACCTCGTGCCGATTGTGCAGCAGGGCCTCGTAGATGTTCTCCAGCGTGATCCGCTTCATGTGCGGGCAGAGGTTGCAGGGACGCACGAACTCGGTGTCCGGGGCGTCGCCGGCGACATTGTCGGCCATGGAGCATTCGGTGATCAGCACCACGCGCTTGGGTTTGCGCTGCATCACATAGTCGGTCATGGCGGCCGTGGAGCCGGCGAAATCAGCGGCTTCCAGCACCTCGGTGGGGCACTCGGGGTGGGCCAAGATCTCCGCGTCCGGCCAGGCCTCGCGCAGCTCGCGAATATCGTCGGCGGTGAACAGCTCGTGCACCTCGCAGCGACCCTGCCAGGCGATGATCTTGATGGGCGTCTGACGGGCGACGTTGCGGGCCAGGAACTCGTCCGGCAGCAGGATGACGCGGTCGACGCCCCACTGGCGGGCCACCTCTTCCACCACCTGGACGGCGTTGGCGCTGGTGCAGCAGATGTCCGTCTCGGCCTTCACCTCGGCGGTGGTGTTGACGTAGGTGACGACCGGCAAGCCGGGATAGCGGGCCTTGATCAGGCGCACGTCGGCGGCGGTGATCGAGGCGGCCAGGGAGCAGCCGGCGCGAAGGTCGGGGATCAGGACCGTCTTGTCCGGGCAGAGCACCTTGGAGGTTTCGGCCATGAAGTGCACGCCGGCCTGGACGATGATGCTGGCGTCGCTGCGAGCGGCCTCGCGAGCCAGGCCCAGACTGTCACCGACGAAATCGCCGACCCCGTGAAAGATTTCCGGGGTCATGTAGTTGTGGGCCAGGATGACGGCGTTCTTCTGCCGCTTCAGGCGATTGATGGCGTCGATCAAGGGGGCCTGGGCGCGCCACTCCATGGGGGTGATGCGCGTGCGGACCTTTTCCCAGAACGGCGCGGTGGCCGCTTCCACCTCGGCGGTGAAAGGGAAATCAACGGCTCCGTCAGCCATGCCAGCCTCCTTATGCTCAAGTTGAGCATTTCATGGTTATGAAAAAACGCCGGGCCGCCATGATCGACCATCGGCGTCACCACTTATGCTAGGATTGAGCAAAAGCGGTGACGTTCATATAGACCCGTGTTCGGCCTAGGAAAACCCCTCCGATGCAGGAAATGCGAAATCGTGATCGGATGACGGTGGGTCAGGTTGCCGTTTTCAATTCTTTCCCCTGGGGCGGGAGAAGGCTAGGACCCCCGGGGTCCGCCGAAGCCTCGCGCAGACGCTTCCTTGATCAGGTCGGATCGCGAACTTGCCGCCCATCGCCAGCAAAGCCGTGCGGAACCTGGTTGTCGTCGCCGCCGTCGGCGCGTTGACGGTCGATTGCGTTTCGGTGGCGCCGCCGCCATCGCCGGGAGTGCTGGCGCTGGCGGGACGGGCGAGGGACCTGTCGGCGGCCGGGCAAAGGCGGGTCGAGGCGGGCATGGACGGCTCGATGCTGGCCCTGGCCCGACGGCTGGAGCCAGGGCGCCGCAAGGACCTCTGGGGGCGGATGCCGGCCTGGGCGGTGCTGGATATCGCCACCCCGCCGCACCTGGACTTCGGGATAATCACCCCCGAGAGCGCCATGGCCCTGAACCGCTACATGCCGGTGGCGGGGGAGCCGCCGACGCCGGCGGCGCCGTTCTACCTGCGGGCCCTGGGGCCAGAGCGGGACCGGGCGGTTCTGTGCCTAACCCAGGCCGTCTACTACGAGGCGGGGCTGGAGCCCACCGAGGGCCAGGAGGCGGTGGCCCAGACGGTGCTGAACCGGATGCGCCATCCAGCCTTCCCCAAGTCGATCTGCGGGGTGGTCTATCAGGGTTCGCAGCAAGTCACCGGCTGCCAGTTCAGCTTCACCTGCGACGGATCCCGCGCGCGATGGGCGCCCCAGGCGATCTATTGGAAGAAGAGCCAGGCGGTGGCGGAACAGGCGGTGTCGGGGTTCGTCATGAAGGGGGTGGGGACAGCCACGTCCTATCACGCCGACTACGTGTTCCCGCGCTGGGGACCGACCCTGGTGAAGCTGATCCAGATCGGGGCGCACATCTTCTATCGGTTCCCGGGGCCGGCCGGGCGGTTGCCCAGCTTCACGGGGACCTATGCGGGACGCGAGCTGCAGGTGTCCATGGAGGGGCCGTCGGCGGAGGCCCTGGCGGCCGCCCACGCGGCGGGGGTGACGCAGGACGCCACGGCGGGCGAAACGATCGATCCCACCGCCGCGCCCGCGCCGCATCCGCCCGCCGGCCAGGTGATCGCCGGGCGGCGGGTGCCGACCAAGGACGAGATCGCCCGCATCAACGCCGCCCTGGCGGCCTTTGAAGCGCGGCGCAGCGGCGGCGATGGCGGCGCGCCCCCCGCCCCGCCGGCGACGATCACGCCCCTCGCGCCGGCGGAGCCGCCAAAGCCCGCGCCGAAGTCTGGAGATTGACGCGCACCCGGCCTCCGCGCTCAAGTCGCGGTTGCGCAGGACATGGGAGGCGACAATGGCTTTTGCTCTGGGACCAATCGGCCAGATTGGGTTCGCGGTATCGGATGTGGACCGGGCCGAGGCGTTCTATGGTGGGGCGCTGGGCCTGAGGAAACTGTTCCGCTTTGGAACCCTGGCCTTCTACGACTGCGGCGGCGTGCGGCTGCTGCTGGACCAGGTGGCCAAGCCGGAGCAGGCCGTGGGCGTCGGGTCGCCGGTGTATTTCCGGGTGCCGGACATCGATGTGGCGCGGCGGGAGCTGGAGGCCAAGGGCGTGGCCTTCATGGACCGTATCCACCTGGTGGCGCCGATGGAGGACCACGACGTGTGGATGACCTTCTTCAACGACCCGGACGGCCACGTCCTGGCGCTGATGATGGAAGCGCCCAAGGGCTACGAGCCAAAGGGCGGTTAGGGCTTCAGCCGAACGCGGCGGGGAAGTCGGCCTTCTGCAACTGGTCCAGGGTCCCTGGGATCAGTTCCAGAGCCATGAAGGCGGGGTTGCCGGCGAAGGGGGAGGCGATCTTGGCGGCGGCGGCCGCGGAGTAGCCGAAGCGCGGGTAGTAAGGGGGATGGCCCAGCACCAGCGAAACCTGGACGCCCAGGGCGCGGCAGCGCTCCAGGCCTTCAAGGATCAGGGCCGAGCCGATGCCGCGTAGCTGCTGACCGGGCAGGGCGGCCACCGGGCCGAGGCCCGCGACCAGCAGCGACGGCTCGCAGGTCATGCGGCTGAACAGGACGTGGCCGACGATGCGGCCCTCCTCCTCGGCCACCAGTTCAACCAGCACCGCGCCCTCAGCGCGCACGCCCACGACGATGTCTGCCTCGGTCCCGCTGGCGTGGTCAGCGCCGACGAAGGCAGCGGTGACCAGCGGACGGATGGCGGCGTTGTCGCCTGGCTGGGCGGGCCGGATGATCACCAGACGCCGATCTTCTCGGCCTCGTGGTGGCTGATCGGATTGTGCGCCGCCTCGTGGTCCCGCTCGGCCAGGAAGCGCACCGCCTCCAGGGCGGCCATGCAGCCCATGCCGGCCGCGGTGACGGCCTGGCGATAGACGTCGTCGGTGACGTCGCCGGCGGCGTAGACCCCCTCCACCTCGGTGGCGGTGGTGCCGGGCCGGACGTGCAGATAGCCGTGCTCGTCCATCTTCAGCTGATGCTTGAACAGCTCCGAGGCCGGGGCGTGGCCGATGGCCACGAAGACGCCGTCGCAGTTCAGCGTCCGGGTCTCTCCGGTCTTGACGTTCTTCAGCACCACCCCGGTGACGCCCAGGGGATTTGAGTCGCCGAGCACCTCGTCGATGGCGTGCTCCCAGATCACCTCGATCTTGGGATGGCCGAACAGGCGTTCCTGCAGGATTTTCTCGGAGCGCAGTTCGTTGCGGCGATGGACCAG
This sequence comes from Caulobacterales bacterium, assembly GCA_038228945.1. Lineage (GTDB taxonomy): Bacteria > Pseudomonadota > Alphaproteobacteria > Caulobacterales > Caulobacteraceae > Acaudatibacter. The sequence goes on along the minus strand of JBBROW010000011.1, from coordinate 59,218 downwards.
GGTGACCTTGGTGGCGAAGTTGGTGAGGAACAGGGCTTCCTCAACCGCGGTGTTGCCGCCGCCGACCACCACCACTTCCTTGCCGCGATAGAAGAAGCCGTCGCAGGTGGCGCAGGCGGAGACGCCGAAGCCTTGGAACTTCTGTTCGCTGTCGATGCCCAGCCACTTGGCCTGGGCGCCGGTGGCGATGATCAGGGTCTCGGCCAGCCAGACCTGGCCGCTGTCGCAGGTGAGGCGGAAAGGGCGGACCGACAGGTCGGCGGACATGACGATGTCCTCGATGATCTCCGTGCCCACATGCTGCGCCTGGGCCTTCATCTGCTCCATCAGCCAGGGGCCTTGGATGACCTCGGCGAAACCCGGATAGTTCTCGACATCGGTGGTGATGGTCAGCTGGCCGCCAGGGGTCAGGCCGCAGATCAGCACCGGGTCCAACAGGGCGCGGGCGGCATAGACGGCGGCGGTATAGCCGGCGGGGCCGGCGCCGACGATCAGGCAGCGGACGGAGCGGGGTTCGGACATGGAGGCCTTCGGTGTTCGGCGATTCAACGGACCCTATGTAGGTCAGGCCTCGCCGGCCTGATAGAGGGCCAGGGCGTAACCGTCCGGGGTGCGGACGACGAATTCGGTGTGCCGGGCCGGGGGAATGAAGGCCGGCGCCCCCTCGCAGGTCGCGCCCATGGCCAGGGCCGCGGCGTGGGCGGCGCGAACATCGACGACTTCGAAATAGAGCAGCACCCCGGCGCCCAGCGGCGCCCCGGCCGGCATCCGCGCGCCGCCATGCTCCTCGGCGTCGGCGTGATGCAGTTGCAGGGCTAATTGCTTCTGGTCATCGACCAGCATCTCGTATTCCTTGCCGCCATGCGCGCTCTTCAGACCCAGCAAAGACTGAAGCCAGCGGGACGTCGCCTCGACATCTTCCACGAACAGCATCGGTTCGAACGCCATGGGCAGGTCCCCCGTCGGTCTGGTGGGATGATCTTAGCGCCGCGCGAGCGGTTGGCCAGGGCGGTTGTGGAGGCCGGCCGATGAGCGACGCGCCGCGGGTCCTGTTCCTCGCCGACGCCGGCCCCGCCGTGGGCGGCGGCCACGTCATGCGGTCCCTGACCCTGGCGCGGGCGCTGAGCGAGCGGGGGGCGGAGTGCGCCTTTGTCGAGTCGCGGGCGGCGGCCCAGGTGCTGGGCCAGTTCGGATGGCCCTCGCAGCCGGTGGTGGCCATGGCCAATACCGAAGACTTGGCGGGCCTGGTGCGGTGGGGCGGCGCCTTCGCCAAGTCCTTCGCGCCGGAGGTTATCGTCGTCGACCACTACGGCGCCGGGGTGGCGGAGGAGACGGCGCTGAGCGCGCCAGGGCGGCGGATCGTGGTCATCGACGACCTGGCCGACCGCAAGCACGCCTGCGACCTGTTGCTGGATCCCGGCTTCGGGCGGCGGCGGGAGGACTATGCCGGCCTGGTGGACGAGGGCAGCGCGACCCTGATCGGCCCCGACTACGCCCTGGTGCGACCGGAGTTCGCCGACGCCCGGCCCCGGGCGCTCAGTCGCCGGGCGCGGCACGACCAGGCGCGGCGGGCGCTGGTTTCCCTGGGCCTGACCGACGTGGGCGGCATCACCGCACGGGTGGTGCAGGCGCTGGCGCCGGGCCTGGGCGATGTGCGGCTGGACGTGGTGCTGGGGACCGGGGCGCCCAGCCTGGACGCCTTGAGCGCCCTGGCCAGCCACGACCGGCGCATCCACCTGCACCTCAACAGCCAGGAGATGGCCAACCTGATGGCGGAGGCAGACCTGTGCGTCGGGGCCGGCGGCTCCAGCGTGTGGGAGCGGGCGACGCTGGGCCTGCCGGCGGTGAACGTGATCCTGGCGGATAACCAGGCGCCGATGGCGCAAAGGCTGGCGGAGGCTGGCGCCGGCCTGGCCCTGGACGCACGGGGGGAGGGGTTCGAGGCGGCGCTGCTGGACGTCTGGGGCCGGTTGGTGGAGGAACCGCCCCTGCGCTGGAGCCTGGCCGAGCGGGCCAGCCAGCTGTGCGACGGGCGCGGCGCGGACCGCGTGGCGGTGGCCGTGCTGGGGCTGTTGTGAACGCACACCCATGAGGAGAGACCGGACTTGATCGCCTGCTACACCGACGTGCTCAGCGCCTATCCCGGCGAGACCGTGACCCTGTTCGCCAGCTCGTCGAGCCCCGATTGCCGACTGGAGATCGCCCGGGTGGGCGCGGCGCGGGTGGTGGTGGCGAGCCTGGATCTGCCGGGCGTCGCTGATGCGCCGACGCCGGCCAACGCCGACCGCGACGGCTGCGGCTGGCCCAAGGCCGGGGAGATCGTGGTCGGGGCGGACTGGAAGAGCGGCTACCACGACCTGGTGCTGAGCAACGCCGCCGGAGAGGCGACGCACCACATGCTGGTGGTCAAGCCGCACAGGGATGGGCCGCGCGCCAAACTGGCGCTGATCCTCAGCACCAACACCTATCACGCCTACAACTGGTGGGGCGGGGCCAACTCCTATTGCGACGTGACCGGGCTGATGGCGCGGGAGCTGACCCTGGCGGAGGGGATGGCGCGGGCCATCGGAGTGCTGTCCACCCAGCGTCCCTTCGTCCAGAACGTGATCGCCATGGCCCCGGACGGGCCGCGGCTGATGAACGGCGCCGTGCGCGGTTTCAAGCAGCGGCCGCCCACCGACAAGCCGCAGTTCTGGCGCGAGCACGGCCTGTCGCCCTATGACGGCGCCGCCGGGTTCCTGAACAAGTGGGAACAGTTCTTCGTCGCCTGGGCCGAGGGCGAGGGCGTCGAGCTGGACTATTTCACCGACTATGACCTCGAATCGGAGGGCGATATCCTGGGGCCGTACAGCGCCATGCTGGCGGTGGGGCACAGCGAATACTGGTCGGCGGGGCAGAGGGACCAGGTGGAGCGGTTCGTCGACGGCGGCGGGGGCCTGGCGATCTTCTCGGGCAACACCTGCTATTGGAAGGTCCGCTGGGAGGACGGCGGCCGCACCCTGATCGCCCACAAGTGGAAGGGCTTCGAGGCCGAGCCGGACGCGGGGGCGGGCGGCACGCATGTGTGGTCGCATCCGGCGTTCGACCGGCCGGAGGCGGCCCTGACCGGGCTCAGCTTCATCTTCGGCGGCTATCACCGCCTGGGGCTGTGCGTGGCGCGGGGCAGCGGCGCCTATACCATCTATGACGACAAGCACTGGGCGCTGGAGGGCGCCGACCTGTTCTATGGCGACAGCCTGGGCCTGGACGTGCCGCTGCTGGGCTATGAGAACGACGGCTGCCTGCTGGCCTGGGGCGAGGACGGCCTGCCCAAGGCCAAGCCGCACCTGGGGGTGCCGGCGAACCTGGAAATCATCGGCATCGCCCCGTGCAGCTATGGCGAGGACCCGGACAAGGGCTACCGCCCGGTCCTGCCCCCCGAAGACTTCGCCCAGGCCGCCCAGATCGCCTTCGGCGACGCCGGCGAGGCGGCGCAGCAGCGGGTGCGGCGCGGGCACGCGGTGATGGCCAGCTTCAAGCGCGGGGCGGGGGAGGTGTTCAACGGTGGGACCACCGAGTGGGCCTATGGGCTGAAGGTGGGGGATCCCTACATCGCGGCGATCACGCGCAATGTGCTGCGGCGGTTCGGGGCGGGGTAGGGCGTGGTCGATCACCGTATTTCACCGTATTTAACGGTGAAAGGCCCGGTGGCCGAGGCGGCGGAAGCGTTGAACGAGGCCGCCATTGAGCGGGACGCGGCCACATCGCCGGGGGGTGCGGCGGGCGGCTCAGACAGGTCGGGCGGCGTTATGATCATGAACAAAACAAGAACATTATTTGCAGCAAAGGTCAATGAACGGCCCCTGAAACCCGCCTGCGATTATGCGGCACCGCCCCGCGGCTCCCTCAAGGACCGGCCCTGCCGGGCCGTCCGCATGCGGCGCGCAGCGCGCGTCCTTGACCAAGCCGCGGGGCGGAGCGGGTTGGCCGGCATGGGGTTAAGGGGTGGGGTGGTTGCGGTAGGACCCGGCGTGCGAGGGGCTCAACGGCCGCCGTATAGGGGCAACGGGAGTTGTTGAAGTAGAGACATCGGGGATTAGTTATCCTGTCGCCGTATTTCCGAAGGCTTCAAGGCGGGGATGATGGCGCGCCCACACGTTTTGATTTCGCCTTTGTGCGCGGTGCTTTGTGGATGCGCCTCTCTGGTCGCGTTCGAACCGCGTGCGCCGATCTCCAACGATGCGATGGCGATCCGCCTGGGCGCCCAGACTTGTTTCACAAGCCGAGCAAGACGGCCTGCGCCCAATCTGACCTGGCACGCCAGGCTGCAAGCCAACTACTGGCAGGTTTGGGCCGAGGATCAGGTCCCGTCCGATCCGGTATTTGTTAGCGTAGACCTGCCGGCGAATGGGCAACCGGTGCGAGCCTGCGCGGCGTGCGTTTGGCGGATGGGTTGGACAAGCCAGGAAGGCCCAAACCACCTTGCGTTGGGATGCCGCTCGCGGAGATAGCCCTCGATGATCGATTGCGCCTTTGGCCGGGAGCCCCGGCAATCGACGTTGGCGCGGACGCCTGGAAAGCTGACGCCCGCAATGTGCGAGACGGGTAATTGCGCTTGGCGGCCTAAGGGTGGACCGGGCTAGCCACCGGAGTGCGAGGCTGCGGTCTCCCTGGTGGTGCAGCTCAGGTTCCACACAGACGGCTTGGCCCCCTGGCCGATGGCAAGCCGGCTGTTCGCATGCGCCCCGAGGCCCGTGGCAAAAACGAGGTCCAGTTGGCTCCGGGTGGCCCCGTCCAGGGAAACCGAGAGGGTGGGAACTGACGCGCTGTGCGGGCCATACAGTCCGAGATCGCGGAATCTGTTGTGGGAACCGCCGGCCCACAGCGCTTGGTCCGACTTGGGCGAGCCGTCGGGGTCGGCGGCGCAGAGGTCCTTGACCAAGACCGGGACTTCCCCGGCGCCGATTGGCAGGTTGAGCGGTTTGACGATCGGGAAACAGGAGACGCCGCCGGGCGCGGGAGTCCCGATCCTGCCGATGTAGCCTTCATCCAGAAGGGTCGACACAATCTCGAAAACACGCGGCGGGTGATTGCATTGAAGTTCGCCCAATAGCGCTTGGCCGGGCGGCAGGTGCAGCAGCGCCTTGCGAGCCGGGCTTTCGCCTGGGTTGTTGAGCAGCATGATGGCGCCGACGACGGCCCAGACCATCACAAAGAGGATCATCGTCCAGGCCACCTTCCTAACCTGGGCTTCCGATGGAGGCGGGGTCTTCATGATCAGGTTCACCTCAGCGCCGCGACATCGGGAATTCCACCGGGATGTGCTGGCCGAAAAGGCCGCCAAGCAGTGCGTCGAGAGGGACCTGGGAATAGGTATCCTGTCGCTGTAATTCTGCGCTGGGATGTCGTCCTACGCTGTCAGTGTCGGCAGATAGCGATGTCCGGCCCAGCGGGGTTTTCCAGGGGGCGGCACCCCTCAGCACATTCGAACCACGACGAATCGTCGTGCCATTTTCCGTCAAAGACACGTTTCATGTTGCGACCTGCATAGTTGCACATGTCCAGGGTCTTGAACCCCGGCGTAACTATAGCGTCGTCAGTGCCTTTGGAGTGATACCAGAACAAGGTGTAGTCCCCTTTGGCTGGCATTTCATCTGACGCCGTGCAGCCTGCTAAAGCAAGGCTGCAAAGTAGAGCGAGCACATGTCGCAACGTCCACTCTCCACTCAATCGTTGAACGATCCTGCATGAACCGCTCACGACCGGCAACCGAACCTTCCGAACTTCGGTGAAGGGTGGAGAGGTGTCGGCGTCAGCGCACTCGGACGCAACTGGACGCAACTAGACACAACGCCCCTCGCCCGCCGTCGCATCTTATTGCACGGCCCCGCGCCACCTACCCTCCTGGCTGCAATGCAACCAAGGGGCCTCTGGATGAAATCTCATCTTCTTCTCGCCGCCGTCGCCGCCGCCAGCGGGCTCGTTCTCGCCGCCACGCCGGCCTCCGCCGTCACCTTCTTCGGTCCCGGCGTCTACAGCTTTGTCGCGCCAACCGCGGGACTCTACGAAATCTTTGCCGCCGGCGGCAGTGGCGGCGCCGGCGCCCAGGGGGCGGCGGGAAGCTCTGGCGGCCATGGCGGCGATGGCGGCGGACTGCGCGGCTACCCGCAATTTCCGGGCGCCACGGGAGAGGCGGGGCATGCCGGCGCGCCAGGGTCGGCCGGCGCCGCCGGCTCAGCCGGCCTGACCTTGGACGGGGATTTCATCCTGAACGCCGGTCAGGTGCTGTCGATCTATGTCGGTACGCGCGGCGCCGACGGACTTGCGCCCCCCGGCCGGCAACAGGCGGTGAACGGGTTCAACGGCAACGTCGGCACCTATGCCGGCGGCGGCGGCGGCGGCGGTGAGGGCGGCCTGGGCGGGTTCGGTGGCCTTGCGGGCGACGATGGCGGCTACAGCCTGGTTGGCGGCCTGCTCTTCGTCACCGGTGGGGCCGGAGGCGTGGGGGGCGCTGGCGGCCACGGCGGGAGCGGTGGCGACGGCGGCCACGGCGCGGCGGTGATCAACAGCGGCGGCTGCTTCCCTGGCCTCTGCGGCACGCCCTACTTTTCCTACGACGCGTATGGTGGCGCTGGAGGCTACAGCGGCTATGCCGCTTCCATGGGCGGGGGTGGAACCCAAGGCTATTACTATCTGACCACCGGCACGTTTTCCTACGCCTATACCGGCACCGGCGGCCAGGGCGGCCTGGGCGGCGCGGGCACGCCCGGCGGAGCGGGCTATTCCAACGGTCCCGTTTACGGGGCCGGAAGGGAATACAACCTCGGCTCCAATCCGACCTCCGGCATGAATTTCGGCGACGGCTACGTCTTCATCGACCAGTTGACCCAGTTCGCCGCCGTCCCCGAACCGTCTACCTGGGCGTTGATGCTCATCGGCGTGGGCCTGACCGGCGGAATGGCGCGCCGCGCCCGGGCACGCACGGGAGCACGGGTGACGGCCTGACCACGACCTTTGGCGGTGGGGGATCCCGGTGTGGCGGCCGGGGCGACGGCGAGCCGGTTGCAGCCAAATGTAGGCCGCTCTAGTCTTGGTCAATGGCCGCAAACGATCTGCCCGCACGCTTCGACACGGCGCTGAAGGCGCTGTCCCTAAGCCGCGGCCGACTGGCTTCGGAACTGGGGGTGGACAAGTCGCTGGTTACCCGCTGGCTGAACGGGGTGAACACGCCCTCCGGTCACAACCTCGAGAAATTCACCCACGCCGTGGCGCAGCGCCGCGAGGGCTTCACGATGCTGGATTGGGATCGGCCGACCGCTGAGTTCATGGCCAGTCTCGGCCTCGACGCCGCGCCGCGCGCCGCGTCCGCCAAGCCGGAATTCCGGCTCACCGAGATGATTCCTCCGGAGGTGATGGAAGAGGCGATCGCAACCACCAAGTTCCGCGGCGCGTCGTATGAGGGCTTCTGGGAATCGACCCGGCTGGCGAACGACCCGGTTGGGTCATACATGCACGATCAGATCATGATCTGGAGATCGGAGCAGGGACTGCTGCGGACCCGCATGGGCGTCTATGACATGCGGTTCGAGGGGTGGATCCTGCCTATTCAATCGCAATTGTTCGGCATCGCCTGCGATCCCGCGACGGGGGTGTTCCTGTTCTCGATCCTGAACGCGGTGTTCCGCAACCGCGCCACGATCCTCGACGGTTTGACCCTGACGTTACAGCGGTCGCAAGGTGGAACGCCGGTCGCGGCCGCTTCGATACTCGAACGCCGGGAAGATCTAAGTGGCGACCGGGAACGGGACGAGGAGCGGTTTCAAACCCTCACACGACAAGATCCGATCGCCATGCCGGATTCGGTTCCAGATTACATTCGCGATCATCTGTTCAAGGACGTCGGTCCGACGGCGTTCGCGGCGGGCGGCCCCGCCATGCTGACAATGGCTTTCGCGGCGAGTCTCTCGCAGGGAGTCGCCAAGATCGATGTCGATGAACCCGCAAGAAACCCCTGAGGCAATCCGGTAGCGTCTCGGTTTGAAAACCGGGGTCGACCACGGCCTGGCGAGGAATCAACCGTTGCTGCATCCCGCTCCCGATCTGGAGGGGAGTTTCGCGCAGTCCATCGCCCGGCGCTTGACATCTATGTTAGTCTACACTAACTGTTAGTCATGGCTAACGCACAAACCGCAATTGGGGCCCTTGGCGCCCTTGGTGATCCCAGTCGCCGCGCGATCTTCGAGCGGGTTGCGGCGCGGCCTTCGCCTGTCGGCGAGATCGCCGCCGGCATGGCGGTGACCCGTTCGGCGGTGTCGCAGCATCTGCGCGTTTTGAAGGCGGCCGGCTTGGTCACCGAGACGCCGGACGGAAACCGCCGCATCTATCGGCTTGACCCCAGCGGGATCGCCGCCGTGCGCGACTGGCTGGACCAGCAATGGGTCGCGTCGCTGGGCGCCTTCGCTGATTTCGCGGACGCCCAGATGGACGAAGAGACCGCAAAGCCCACGGACGGGGAGACCAATCCATGACCATCGCCCCGATAAGACGGTCGGTTCAGACCAAGGCGCCGCCGGCCCGCGCCTTCGAGATCTTCACCGGCCAGATCGGCCGCTGGTGGCCCGTGGGGCGGACGGTGGGCGCCAAGCCGCATGTCGACCTGGTGATCGAGCCGCGGGTCGGCGGGCGCTGGTTCGAACGGGACGCGGACGGGACTGAGACCCCGTGGGGCAAGGTGCTAGCCTGGGAGCCGCCGGGGCGGCTGGTGCTGGCCTGGCAGCTTAACGGGGATCGCCGTTATGACCCGGACCTGATCACCGAGGTGGAGATCACCTTCACGGACGCGAAGGGTGGTGGGACTCTGGTGAGCCTGGAGCACCGCAACCTGGAACGCTTCCGCAATGACGGCGGCGCCTGGGCCGCCGCCGTGGCCGAGGGCTGGCCGCAGATGATGGACATCTTCGCGGCCTTCGCCAGCGGGCTGGCCGACACGACATGACCCCGATCTAGGGGCCGACCAATCCCCAACACCGACGTGACGACCGGCGCGCCTCTCCTGGTGGCGTGATCGGCTGCGTGCGGCCGGGAGCACAGCGCCAATCCTGGCGAGGACGAAAGAGGAGAGATGAAATGCCTGACATTCTGCACCGTGTGGGAATCGCCGCCGAGCCGATGCGCGTCTTCGAGGCGCTGACGACTATCCAGGGGATCCGCGACTGGTGGTCCTCCGAAGCGCAGGGCGAGGCGACCGAGGGCGCGGCGTTCGAGTTTCGCCGCAACCGGCTGGAGGTCCTCCACGCCGACCCGAGCCTGGTCCGCTGGCGCTATTCAGGGCCGGCCGCCGACTGGGCGGGGACCGAGATGGTGTTCCAGCTGGAATGGAAGAACGACCAGACCTTCGTGCTGTTCAAGCATGAGGGCTGGCGCGAGCCGGTGGAGTTCATGCACCACTGCAGCACCAAGTGGGCGGTGTTCCTGCTGAGCCTCAAGGACTTGGTTGAGCGGGGCGAGGGGCGGCCCGAACCGAGGGACACCAAGATCGCCGTCGGCGGCTAACTCCCGGTCACCTCAAACCCCTTGGCGCGCAGCCGCTCGGCCATGGCCGGGCGGTTTTGCCGCCATTCGTCCTCCAAGATGCCCAGGCCCAGCACGTCCTGCCAGGCGTCGTTCTTGAAGACATGGTCGCGCAGGCGAGCTTCCTGGCGAAAACCGAAGGTTTCGTGCAGGCGCCAGACCGGTTCGTTGGAGATCAGCACCTCGCACCAAAGCTTGTGCAGCTTCTGGGTCTCGAACACCTGCTGCAGCATCCAGAATTCGACGAAGGAGCCCAGGCCCATGCCGCGCACCGAGGGGTCGGCCAGGTAATAGGCCCAGGCGCAGAGGCGGCGGTTGCGGTCGATGTCGTAGAGGTTGGCCAGGCCTACCGGCAGGCCGTTGGCCTCGATGATCCAGTAGCGACGGCGCGGGTCGGCGGGGATGCCGGCCCACCAGCGGGCGTGCTCCGGCGCCGGGATGAGGTGATCGGTGTACATGTAGGGGCGCACGTCCGGCGAATTGCGCCAGGCCAGGATGCGGTCCTGGTCGTCGGGGCGCAGGTCGCGCAGATCGGCTTTGGGCGAGTCAGCCATGCCTGGAGGCTACACCCGCCGCTCGCCGCCGTAATGGGCCAGATCGGCGCGGGCGCGGACCAGGGCGCGGACATCGTCGGAGGTGAAGGCCTTGTTGGCGGGATAAAGGGCGTCATAGACCGCGGCGACGAAGGCGTAGTCGTGCGGGAAGTCCACCGTCCAGCGCACCTCGCCCTCCTCCGGACCCTGGCTCAGGAACACCTGGCGAAACAGGTCGGGACGGCGGTGCAGCAGCCAGGTGACGTGCTCGTGCTCCTCCGGGGTGGTGGCGCGCGCCGCGGCGGCGCGGAAGGCGGTGACGGTCATCACCTCCACGTCCAGGCCCTTGGGATAGGTGCGGTGCGGTGGGGTGTTGGAGCCGTAGTCGGCGCCGGCGGCCAGCACCCGTTCGATGGTGGCGTCAATGACGTCAGGGTCGGCCAGGGGACAGTCGCCGGTGAGGCGCACCAGGTGGTCGGCGGCGCGACCGCCCTGTTCGCGCCCACCCTGGTCATGCTCGTCAAGGGCGCCCAGGAACCGGGCCTGGACGTCGTCCAGGGGGCCGCGGAACACGGCGACGCCCTCGCGTCGCGCGGCCTTGGCCAGGGGATCGTCGCTGGGGTCGTCACTGGTGGCCACCATCAGGGCGTCGATGCGACGGGCGCGATGGACCCGCTCGATCTGGCGCACCAGCATCGGCGCGCCGGCCAGCGGCATCAGCGCCTTGCCGGGCAGGCGGCTGGAGCTCATGCGGGCCTGGAGGATGGCGAGGATCATGGGCGGCTCATCCGCCCAGCATCCGCCGCAGGATTTCCTCGGCCGCCCGGTCGGTCTCGGCCAGAGGCGGATAGGTCCAGGTTTCCAACTTGCCGTTGAAGGGGCGGGCGACGCCGTGGGCCTGGAGGGCGGCGTGGAAACGGGCGAACTTGGCGCCCTGGCCATCCATCTTCAGCACATAGACCGGCTTGCCCGTGGCGCCGGCGTCGACGGCCAGGTTGGTGGAGTCCTCGGTGACCAGGCAGACGTCGGCGGCGGCCAGGAAGGCGAAATAGGGGTTGGGGCCTTCGTCATTCCAGATGACCCCCGGCAGGGCAGCCCAGCGCTGGGTGAGCAGGGTGCGGGCGGCGGCGGGGGTGCGGCGCGAGAAGCTGACCATCACCGAGCCGCCCGCGGCGCGGACGGCGGCCTCCACCTCCGTGGCCAGGGCCTCGGCGCGGCGGGGCGTCAGGTCGTGGGTGCGGGACTTGCCGCCGATCAGGACGGCGACCCGGGGGTGGGGCAGGGGGGCGATGGTGTCGGCGAACGCGTGGGCCTTGCCGCCGATCTTCTCCGGCGTCACCCGGGTTGGCGAGCCCAGGATGGGGAAGACGTTGGCGCCGGTGAGGCCGTCGTGCCGAGGCGGGATCACCAGGTCGAAGGCCTTCAGATCGGCGCGGGGGTCCTGCAGCTGGACCACATAGGTGCGGCCGGCGGAACGCTCGCGGACCCGCAGGGACAGCGGCAGGCTGGCCCGGCCGGCGGCGATCCACAGGTCCGGCCACGGCGGGCCGAGCACCGAGCCGTCTTTCAGCCAGATGCGGGTGGCGGGGTTGAGCTGGGGCGGCAGCCAGGCCGCGGGACCCTTCCAGGCGACGGTCTTGGCCACCACCAGCGCGGGGGCGTGGCGGGCGACGGCGTCGGCCAGCCCCACCACCTGCCCCTCGATCCCCGCCCGCCCATCGGACACCGCCCAGATAATCAGCGGCCTGGTCTTGCCTGACATGCGTGGGCGACTCAGCGGCTGCGGACGGCGGCAGTATGGCCGCAAGAGCGGACGCTGTAGCGCGCCGATCGTAAAGGGGCTAATAAAGCAATCATCTAATTGTCAAATATCGAGGACGAGGCATGTCCCACCCTGTGTTGAACCAGCTTCTCAATGACAACGCGCGGTTCGCCCTGTCGCATCGCGGCACTGTCAATCATCTGCCCATGGCCCTCATCGCCCTCAGCCATATGGGGGCCGACGAGGCCAGGCTGAAGGCCTACTTCGACTGGTGGGAAACAAACGTCGCCCTCCCGCGCGAGGGGGCGGAAGCGCCGATCCGGCATCAGGACTGGCGCGAGGCCCTGGGCCGGCCGGCGTTGTTCTGGCCCCTGGCCGACAGTTTCCAGGCCTGGATCGAAGCGGTTGGACCCGACGTGGTCGTGGCCGAGGTCGCCCCCGGCCTGTCGGACGCGCCCGCGTCCTTTGCCTTCCACGCGGTGATCCGCCTGGCCTATGGGCTGGAGGCGGAGCATGCCGGGGAAATCGCCGCCGGACTGGCGTCGTGGGTGGCGACCTACAACGACCTTGGCCTGGGGACGCGCGCGCGCCCGGCCGCGACGACCGTGAAGGCGGGGCTAGACCGGATCGCCGAGGCGGTGGGCGGGCGCGCGCCGATGCCCGGTTCGATCACCGGCGCCCTGCGGACCGTGGCCGGCGATCCGGCGTTCACCGGGTCGCTGAGCGCGGCGCCGGCCCACGGCGGGGATCTGCTGAGCCTCCTGGCGCGGGCGGCGGTGCGGCTCTATGGCCAGCTCCCCAACTTCACGGTGCTGCACATGATCACCGGCGTCCATGCCGCGCGGGTGTTGTTCGAGCGGTTCCCCAGCCTGGCCACGAACGCCGCCAGCGAGGCCCTGTGGGGCGACTGGTGCGCGGCCTACGCCACGGTGGGGGCGCCGGCATTCCGGGATGAGGCGCCGCTGGGACCTGCTGCCGACTGGCCGGCGATCTTCGTCGCCGCCCGCGCCAGCGACGACGACCATGTGATCAAGCTGGCCTACAGCTGCGCGCGGGAGCAGACGCGCTACGGCGGCGAGGCGCACCAAGTGGTGGCGACGCGGCTGGTGGGGTTGGGGTAGGTCGGCTCGAGCCTTTGGGGGACGTGGCCCCGCGCCACCTCCCCGGCAGACCGCTACAAAAGAGTCAGACCCACTCGACCTTGAGGATTTCGTAGGCCTTCACGCCGCCGGGGGTGTTCACCTCGACCACGTCACCGCTTTCCTTGCCGATCATGGCGCGGGCGATGGGGGAGGCGATGGAGACCTTGCCGGAACGGACGTCTGCCTCGTGCTCGCCGACGATCTGGTAGCGAGCCTGTTCCTCGGTGTCCTCGTCGACCACGCTGACGGTGGCGCCGAACTTTACCTGGGCGCCGGAAAGCTTGGAGACGTCGATGACCTGGGCGCGCGCGATCTTGTCCTCGATCTCGGCGATGCGCCCCTCGATCCAGCCCTGTCGCTCCTTGGCGGCATGATATTCAGCGTTTTCCGACAGATCGCCATGCTGGCGCGCTTCGGAGATGGCGGCGATCACCGCCGGCCTCTGCTGGGTCTTCAGACGCCTCAATTCTTCGTCGAGGGCTTGGTAGCCCTCGCCGGTCATCGGCACTTTTTCCATACGGGTGTTAGCTCATCGCCCCAAAAAGGAATCCAGAATCCGGCCGCGGGCGCGGGCGTCCGGGGGGAAGAAGGATAGGGGCACAGCGCCAAACATTCAAGCCGCGCGGCGCTTAGGTCGTCGCCTCCGCCGCCTTGACCTCCCTTTGGCACCAGTCAATGAACGCCGCCATCGCCCCTGTCCGCGGCCGGGCGGTGGAGCGGGTGAGGTAGTAGGCGCCCGCGTCGATGGCCTGGCCGAGGATTTCAAGCTGACGGTGCAGCCGCGTGGCGCGGGCTGCTGGAGGCGGTCGCCGGAGGGCCGGCGCCCGAGGGGCTGGCGCACAGCGCCTGAAATGATGCTAGAGCGAAATCTTCGTCAGCCGCCTACACGGCCCCCTATCTGGCCCTTGTTTTGGACCCTGCCCCTTGAGCAACCTCATCGTCCGGGGCGGCCGCCGTCTCGCGGGCCGCATCACGCCATCGGCCAACAAGAACGCCGTGCTGCCGATCCTCTGCGCCACCCTGCTCACCGATGAGGAGGTGACCCTGCGCGGGGTGCCGGACATCACCGACGCGCACAAGATCCTGGAACTGTTCGCCGCCTTGGGCAGCACAGTGGACATGAACTACGAGACCGGCCTGCTGAAGGTCTGCCACGCCACCGCCACCAACGCCGCCGCCGCGCGCCTGCCGGAGGGAATGCGATCCTCGATCATGCTGATCCCGCCCCTGGTGGCGCGCTTTGGCGAGGCTCGGCTGGAGGGGGAGGTCAAGGGCTGCACCCTGGGGGCGCGGGAGATCGATCCGCACATCGAGGTGTTCCAGACCTTCGGCATGCGGGTGGAGGGTGAAGAGGGGGCGCTGGCCCTGTTCCGCGACGGTCTGTTCCGGCCGGCCAGCCACTGGCTGGACTACGCCAGCGTCACCACCACCGAGAACTTCGCTCTGTGCGCGGCGATGGCCGGCGGCTCGTCGCTGCTGATGAACGCCGCGTCCGAGCCGCACGTGCAGGAGTTCTGCCAATTCCTGCGGCTGATGGGGGCCAAGATCGAGGGTTGCGGTACCAGCCGCCTGGCGGTGGAAGGGGTCGAGCGGTTGTCGGGCGCCGACTACACCTTCGCAGAGGACTTCCACGAGATCGCCACCTTCCTGGCCTTGGGGGCAATCACTGGCGGTGAGATCTCGGTGAAGAACGCCCAGCCCGAGCAGTTCCCCCTGATCGACCGCACCTTCGCCAAGTTCGGGGTGACGGTGACACACAAGGATGGTTGGTCCACCAGCCGCGCCGACGGACCGTTGTGCATCAAGCCGCCGTTCACCTCCTACATCCTGCAGAAGGTCGAGGCCGCGCCCTGGCCCTATGTGCCGGTGGATCTGCTGCCGATCTTCGTGGCCCTGGGCGCCTGCGCCGAAGGCGAGATGATGTACTGGAACAAGGTCTATGAGGGGGCCTTGGGCTGGACCTCTGAACTGGCCAAGTTTGGCGCCCACGCCTTGCAATGCGACCCGCACCGGGTGATCACCTTCGGCGGCAAGCAACTGGGTCCCGCCAAGGTGGAAAGCCCCTACATCATCCGCGTGGCCATCGCCCTGATGATGGTGGCGGCCTCCATCGAGGGCCAGTCGACGATCCTCAACGCTGACCCGATCCGCCGCGCGCACCCGCGGTTTGTTGAGAACCTGATCGCCATGGGGGCGGACGTGGAATGGGCGGACTGAGGGGACGATGAGCGTCAGCGCGGACATACTGGCGTTCGCCGCCGACCTATTCAGCGGCTTGGACGGGTTCTCCTCGCGGCGGATGTTCGGGGCGGCCGGCGTGTATGCCGACGGGGTCATGTTCGCCCTGATCGACGACGACCGCATCTTCCTGAAGACCGACGCGGCCCTGCAGGCCGATCTGACCGCGGCCGGGGCGCAGGCCTGGATCTACACGCAGCAAAAAGGGGCGAAGGCCGGCTTGCCGCAGGAGACATCCTACTGGTCGCTACCTGACGCGGCCCTGGATGATCCCGAAGAAGCGTGCCTGTGGGGCCGCCGCGCCTTGGCCGCGGCTCAGGCGAGTCGGGCGGACAAGCCGGCGCGCCGGCCGCGGGCCGTTGATCGGACGTAGACGGACGAAACGCTGGCCGGCGCCTATTGACCTTGAAAGGGTTCGCGCGGCTACTTGTGAATAGAGCCTCAATAACTCCAGGCATTGGGCTGGCGCTTGGGGCTTTTCAAAAAACTCGGAGGGAATTCCATGCACAAGGTGTTGTTCGCCGGAGCAGTATTGACTGTGGCGTTGTGGGCGGGGGCGGCGGCCGCTGAACCTTACGTGGATTATACACCCCAGAAGGGTGTCTGGCATGTGACCACGGTGAAGGTCGAGCCCAGCCATGTCGACGACTATGTTACCGGGCTGAAGAAGACGTGGGTAACGGCCGAAGAGATCGCCAAGAAGCACGGCATCATCGACAGCTATCAAATCATGATCAAGCTGAACCCGTCCGACGGCAGCGGCAATGTGCTGCTGCTGGAGCACTATCCCAGCATTGCCGCCCTTGACCCCGACCAGGCTCGTGACCAGGCGCTGCAACGCGAGAACTACGCCTCGGTGCCCAAGGCGACGGGCGAGCAGATGGTGGCGGGGTACGACAAGTACCGGACCTTCGTCGGCGACGACTATTGGACCGACATCAGCTTCGGGAAATAAGACCCTGGCGCACCAAGCCGCCGGTTCAGCCGGGCCTGCGGCTTGGCCGTCGGACGAGGCTGGGCGCCCGTAGGCTCCCGTGTTGCCGACGCCTGCGTGTCAGTGGCGCGGGACAGCCTTCACAGCTGCTTCGCGATCTTCGTCCAGGATGGCCGGCTGGAGAGGTCAAAGCCAAAGTGCGGGCGGAGATGACCCAGCAGTGGGGCGTGGTGTCTCATCCGGCGGCCTGTTGATCGGGCTCAGCCTCCACATGCCGGATCGCCGGGGAGGCGTAGACGGCGAGGCTGAGGGCTGATGTCAGCACGCCGCCGATGACAAACATCAGCCCGATGCCGGCGCCGTGGCCTGACCCCACCGCCCAGGCGACGGCGCGCCAGGCCGGCAGGCGACGGGACGGCTCGAAGAGGTTGTCGGCAAGCGGACCGGCGGCAAGGCAGGCCAGGGGCGTCAGCAGGGCGGTGATCTGGCCGATGGCGGCGAAGACGCGGCCTTGGAGATCAGGCGCGATCCTGGCCTGGTAGATGGATGTGATCGCCGCGTCGGCCATCGGGCGCGTGAACATGAAAACGAAGAACATGGCGGCGAGGGAGAGCGCGCCCTGCGCCGCCCCGGCCAAGGCCAGGAACAGGCCGGCGACGATCCTGCCCAGGAACACGGTATGGACGCGCGGCCAGGCGCCGCCCCAGGCTGTCATCGTCAGAGCGCCCGCCACGGCGCCCACATTGAGCGCGCTGAGTACAAACCCCAGCATCGCCTCGCTGCCGGTGCGGGCGAGGACATAGGGGGTTCCCAGCACCAGCACGCCGAACACCAGGAAGGTCACGACACTGTTGTAGGCGCAGAGGGCCAGCAGCGCGGGACGTTCGCCCAGGTATCGGAAACCGTCGAGGGATTGGCGCCAAAGCGAGGCGTGCCTGGCGCGGCCTTCGATCGTCTGGGAGGGCCTGGGGATGCGCACGACCAGCAGCACGGCGATGGCGGCCAGGAAGGTGACGATGTCCAGGGCGATGGCGCCCACCACGCCGAGGGCGGCGAACAGCAGGCCGGCGATGGCGGGGGCGACAGCGCGGGCGGTTGGCCCCGTCAACTGGCCCAGGGCGTTGGCGCGGTCACGGTGTTCCGCCGGCGCCAGCATGGTCACCGAGGCCTGGAAGGCGGGCGCCTGCAGCGAGGCGAACAGCGCGCTGGCGAAGGCGAGGGCGTAGAGGTGCCAAAGGCGGAAGGCTTCGGAGGCGAAGCTCAGCAACAGGAGCCCGCTGCAAAGGACGAAGCCGACATTGGCGATCAGCATCATGATCCGCCGGTCAAACCGGTCCGCGAGGGCGCCCGCGAGGCCGCCGACCGTGATCACGGGCAGCATCGAGAAGAGCGTCACCAACGCCAACGGCGTCGCGTGGCCCGTCTGCCGGAAGACGGAGATGCTCACAGCCAGGGCGCTGACCATGCTGCCGATCAGGGAGACGGTCTCGGTGACGAGCAGGGCGTAGTAGGTCCGAAGGCCAGGCGATGGAACAGCCCGGCGAGCTCCGAGGCCGCCCTGGTCGACAGTCATGAAACGCCCGCCCCGTCGGCTCTTTTGCGGAAGCCTAACACAACGCCCGGTCGCGCAAAGCTGAAACCCGTCGACAGGGAGGAGGCCAGGGATTAGTCGCGATTGGTGATGTCCATGCCGCCGACCCCCGTCCTGGAAACGCAGCGCCTGTGGCTGAAACCGCGGGTGATGGCTGACGCGGCCGCCTCGCACCGCCGGTTTCCCCGCTGGGAGATCGTGGAGTTCATGCCCAATGTGCCTTGGCCCTATCCCGAGGACGGCACG
Source organism: Caulobacterales bacterium (assembly GCA_038228945.1). Taxonomy (GTDB): domain Bacteria; phylum Pseudomonadota; class Alphaproteobacteria; order Caulobacterales; family Caulobacteraceae; genus Acaudatibacter. Next base: position 41,223 of record JBBROW010000011.1, on the reverse strand, counting down.
GCGCAGCACTTTGAGGAAAGCACCGGGGAGATGGCGCGGGGGGAAAAGTCGCACTGGTCGATCTGGGTCAAGGACGGACCAGACGAGGCGGTGGGCGCCATCAGCCTGTGGCCCGACAATGGCACCGAGCGAGATATGCGCGGCTTCTGGCTGGATCCGGAATTCCAGGGCCGGGGGCTGATGACAGAGGCGGCGGACCGGGTGAACGACTACGCCCTGTTGGAACTGGGCTGGCCGCACCTTTGGCTGTCGAACCTGGTCGGCAACGGCCCCTCGGCGCGGGTCAAGCAGCGCCAAGGGGCCAGTCTGGTGGGCGAGGAGACGCGAACCTATCGACGCGGGGAGTATGCGCGGCAGGTGTGGTTCCTAAACGCCGAGGCGTGGAAGGCCCACCGAGGCCTTTAGCCCGGAACCTTGTCCAGGAATCCGGTCACGGTCTTCAGGCGCTCGTCGGCGATGAGCACGAAGTCAGTGCCCTCGACGATGGAATCGCCCCCCGCCGGACCGGCGCCCCAGGTGAAGCGCATCCTGTCGCCATAGGCGTCGACCTTACTGATCAGGCTGAAGCGGAAGCCGGGGAACTGGGCCTGGGCGCCGGCGATCATGGCGTCGATGCCGGCGTGGCCGGCGCCGGTCATCATCGGATCGACATAGGCGGCATCGGCGGCCCAGGATTGGGCGATGATAGCCTGGCGGCGGCTTGGGTCGGTTTCGTTCCAGGCGCCGATGTATTGGTCGGCCAGGGCCTGGCTCTTGTCTTGGGTGGCGGTGCTCATGGGGAAAGTCCTCTGACGCTGTGGCCGCGCACCCTGCGCCGCCGACAGGCCGACCCTCGCGCGCCGCCTGGCGCGGGTCGATTACGCGGCAGGTCATAATTGCGGGGCGTCCTGGGCCGGGGCTGCTAAGTCAGGCCCCTGACCGTCTGTACCCCAATGGAAGCCACGCTTGAGCCCGACCGTCCTCGCCAGCCTGATGATCCTGATTTCCGGGGCGGCGCACGCGGTGGTCAACGCCATCCTGAAGTCGGGGCGGGACAAGATGTCCAGCCGGGCGCTGATCGACGGCTTCTCGGCCCTGATGGTCCTGCCGGTGGTGTTCTTCCTGCCCCTGCCCAGCCACGCCTGGGGCTGGCTGGTGGCGTCCTGGGCGACGCACGTGGTCTATCTGGTGGCCCTGATCAAGGCGTTCGAGGGGGCCGACATGATGGTGGCCTATCCGATGTTCCGCGGCATCGCCCCGGCCCTGGCCTCGATGGTGGCGGTACTGGTGTTCAGCGAGGCGATCACCGTGCCGGTGGCCATCGGGGTAGGGCTGGTGTCGGCCGGGGTGCTGACCACGGCGCTGGGCAAGCACGTGGAACCCAAGGCCCTGGCCTGGTCCCTGCTCACCGGCGCCTCCATCGCGGTCTATACGGTGATCGACGCCCAGGGGGTGCGGGCGGCGCCCTCGGCGCCCAGCTATATCGTCTGGTTCTTCCTAGGCTTGGGCGGTGGCATCGGGGTGTTGTTCGCCCTGTGGCGCGGGCCGAGGTTCCTGGCCCAAGCGCGCGAGCAGTGGCGACCGGGCCTGGCGGCGGGGGCGCTGTCGATCATCACCTATGGCCTGGCGCTGTGGGCGTTCCGGCTGGGCGCCACGCCCCGGCTGGCGGCGCTGCGGGAGACCTCCATCCTGTTCGGGGTGGTGATCGCCGTGGTGTTCCTGAAGGAGAAGGCCAGCCTGGCCCGACTGGCCGGGGTGCTGGTGATCGGCGCCGGGGCGGTGGTGCTGCTGGTGAGCTGACGCCCTACCGGACGCTCAAGCCCCCGTCGATGACCATCTCCATGCCGGTGACGTAGCGGCTTTCTTCGGAGGCCAGCCAGAGCACGCCGTTGGCGATGTCCTCGGGGACGCCCTTGACGCCGAGCGGCACGGCCATGGTGGACATGGCGTCGAGGTCCGGCGGGGTGTTCACGCTGGGGTTCATGGCGGCGATGCTCATCCAGATCGGGGTCTCGATGATGCCGGGGTGGACGGAGTTGACGCGCACGCCGTCCTTGGCGTTGGCGCATTCCATGGCAATGGCCTTGGTGAACAGCCGCACGGCGCCCTTGGTGGCGCAGTAGGCGGCCAGGGTGGGAGAGCCTTTCAGCCCCGCCACCGACGACATGTTGATGATCGACCCGCCGTTGCCGGCTTTGCGCATCAGCAACAGGCCGTGCTTGGTGCCCAGGAACACCCCCTCGACATTCACCGCCTGCTGCTTGCGCCAGTCGGCCAGGGTCATGGTGGTGATCGACGCCGCGCCGATGGCGATGCCGGCGTTGTTGACCAGGATATCCAGGCGGCCTTCGGTTCGCTCGATGTCGGCGATCACCTCCACCCAGCCTTCCTCGCTGGTGGTGTCCTGGTGCAGGTAGCGGGCCTTGCCGCCGGCGGCGGAGATCTGGGCGGCCAGGGCCTGGCCGGCCTCGTCCTGGATGTCGGTGAGCACCACCGCTGCGCCCTCGCGGGCCAGGACCTCGGCGCAGCCGCGCCCGATGCCGCTTGCCCCGCCCGTGACCAAGGCGACCTTGCCCGCAACCCGTCCCCCAGGACCGTGTGCCATCGTCGTCTCCCGCGTTTGTTTTGTTGTGCTTGCGACCGCTTCTACACGGCGGGCAGTGCGCGCCAAGCCTTCCCCAACGTCAGATCTCGCGCGGGCGACGGATTTCGTAGCAGAGGCTGCGGCGCGCCGGCTCCGTCCCGCTCTGCGCGTGACGGAAGGCCACCTGCAGAAGCTGGGTCTCCCCCGAGGCCACCACCGCGGAAATGACGCGCCGCACGTCGGCATAGACGGCCTCACGGTCCCTGGCGCTTAGGCTGACGCGCACCTTCGCCAGGTCGGTCTTCACCCCGATGTAGAAGCTGTTGATCAGGGAATTGAGCGCCATGTCCTTGTGGGCGTGATGACGGGTGCGCAGGGCGTTGTCGTGCTCGAAACAGCTGAGGCCGGCGGAGGGGAAATGGCCCCGGCGCAGGCCGGCCTGATCCAGCCGGAGCAACAGGTCGTCGTCTTCGCCCCCCCAACCCTGGAACGCTTCGTCATAGCCGCCGATGCGCTGGAAGTCGGCGGCGGCAACCACGACGGCGCCCCACAGACCGCGGGTCCGGGGTTCGGGGATCAGGTATTCACCTGGCGCCAGACGGGGCAGGATCTCCGCGGCGACGGCGCCGTGGGCCTGAACATCCGCGTCGATAAAGAACAGCCACGGGGCGGTGGCCGCAGCGGCGCCCAGGTTGCGGGCTTCGGCGGCGCTGAACTGGGGCCGGTCGCGCGCCTGGATCACCACCGCCTGCGGCTGGGCGCTCCTGGCCCAGGCGCCCGCGCCTTCGGGGCAGTCAAAGTCGACCATCACCACCTCCACTTCGGCACCCTGAGCCGCCATGAGGGGCAGGGTCTGGCGCAGATGGCCCAGGCGCCCCTTGCAGGTGGTGATCAGGCTGAGGGCGGGCGCGGTGTCGCTCATCGCTTCGACAGCCCTGGGGACGGTTCTGGGGACGGCTCTGGCGGCCGGGGCACGATGATGTCGTACTGCAGGCTGGAGATGACATCGAGCGGACCCAGACTTTCGCGCCGGAAAGCCACCCGGTGGGTGACCCTGCGCAGCTCCGGCTGCCCGCCGGTCATGGCGACCTTGAGCCCGCTGTACAGCGTCCCGCGCTCCTCCGGGTTCAACTCGATGTTCAGCCCGGAGAGGTCCCGCTTGGCGGCCAGGTAAGCGCCGTTCAGGGCCCAGTTCAGGTCGCGAAACTGGATGTCGTGGAACTGAGTGCGCAGGGCCTCGCTATGATCGATACAGGCGATGGAGCGGCCGTCGAAATCGTGTTGCGTCGCGCCGATGTCTTGCAGGCGCAGGATGAAATCGTGATCTTCCATGGCCCAACCCTCGAAGGTCTCGTCATAGCCGCCGATACGATCGAAGTCAGCGCGGCTTGCCGCCACCGTGCCACACAGGATGGGCGGCCGGGGGATGGGTAGCAGGTAGCGTCCGGGAGCCATGGCCGTGCGGAGGATCTCCAGCAGCGGCGCGGTGAACAGCACGTCGGCGTCCGTGAACAGCAGCCAGGGCGCCGTGGCGGCGACGGCGCCGAGGTTGCGGGCCTTGGCCAGATTGAAGATGGGCCGATCCTCGACCCGCACCACCGTCACGCCGGAGGTGTTGGCTGCGGTCCAGGCCGCGGCGCCCTCAGGGCAGTCGTAGTCCACCAGGATGATCTGGGCGCCGGCAAAATTTTCTATCAGGAGGGGCAAGCTGCGGCTGAGGTGCTCCAGCCGGCCCTTGCAGGTGACGATCACGCTTAGCGGCGGCATACGCGGCCATCTCCGACAACGCCCTCTCCCACAAGGCCACTCGGGCTTGCCCCGAGCTGGATCAGGGTGTCAATGGCGCGCCATGTTGTCCCAGATCAAAGCCCTCACATTTGACGTCTTCGGCACGGTGGTCGACTGGCGCTCCGGGGTGGCGCGCGAGGCGGCGGCCTTGCTGGACGCCAAGGGTTTCACCCGCGACTGGGGCGCGTTCGCCGACCGCTGGCGCGCCCGCTACGTCCCGGCCATGGAGCGTGTGCGCAATGGCCAGCGGCCCTGGACCATCCTCGACGATCTGCACCGTGAGAACCTAGTGGGCCTGTTGGCCGAGGAAGGGATCGACGGCCTGTCCGAGGCCGAGATCGACCAGCTGAACCATGCCTGGCATCGGCTGGATCCCTGGCCCGATGTGGTCGAGGGCCTGACGCGCCTGAAGCGCCGGTTCATCATCGCCACCCTGTCCAACGGCAATGTCGCCTTGACCGTGAACATGGCCAAGCGCGCCAGCCTGCCCTGGGACGTGATCCTGGGGGCGGAGGTCGCCGGCGCCTACAAGCCGTCGCCGGAGGCCTATGACCGGGCCGTGGAACTGTTGCGGATCGCGCCGGGGCAATGCCTGATGACGGCGACCCATACCTATGACCTGGATGCGGCGGCGACCCGAGGGTTGCGCACGGCCTATGTGCACCGGCCGCTGGAGTTCGGGGCTGGGCTTGGCGATCGGGCGCGGCCGGGGCCGGTCTACGATCTGGCGGTGGATAGCTTCACGGAGCTGGCGGACAGGTTGGGGTGCTGAGGATCAAGAGCGGCTGCGCTTAGCCCACCCTAAGCCCCCGCCTCGAAGATCTCATGCACGTTGCCGCCCGGTGCGTGGAAGGCGGCGTAGCGGCCGAAGGCGTTGGCAGCTGGGCGGTCGTGGATGAACGCCACGCCCTTGGCGCGCAGGTCGGTCATGGCGGCGTCGATGTCGTCCACCGCGAAGACGAAAACCGAGGCGGCGGTCTGGCCGTGACGGGCCGGCGGGGCAGGGGCGGCGCAGCGGAAGACATGGAAGGCGGCGCCTTCGTGTTGCAGGGCCAGCAGGCGCTCGTCCTGGCTGACCACGGCAAAGCCCAGGATATCGCCATAGAACCGTCGCGCCTCGTCCAGGTCCGGGGTCAGCACCATCAGGGTGGCGAGTTTCATGGTGCTTCGCCGTCAGGCGTAGCTCTGCAGCGACCGAACTTCCAGAGTCCCCTCGGCCTGGGCGCCGATGGCCTGGGCGGCGGCCAGGGCGCCGGCGGTGGTGGTGTAGTAGGGGATCTTCATCATCAAGGCGGCGCGGCGCAGGGAGAAGCTGTCCTCGAGTGATTGCTTGCCCTCGGTGGTGTTGAACACCAGCTGGATCTCGCCGTTCTTCATGGCGTCGACGATGTGCGGGCGGCCCTCGAGCACCTTCTTGACCAGGTCCACCTGGATCCCTTGCTCAGCCAGGAACTGATGGGTCCCGGCGGTGGCGACGATGCGGAAGCCGCGGGCGGTGAGCAGGCGGATCGGCTCAAGCACCCAGGGCTTGTCGGCGTCCTTGACCGAGACGAAGACGCCGCCGGACTGGGGCAGCACCGTGCCGCCGCCCAGCTGGCTCTTGGCGAAGGCGCGGGCGAAGGCGGGTCCCATGTCCTCGCCCGGGCGGCGCCAGTCCAGGCCCATGACCTCGCCGGTGGAGCGCATCTCCGGGCCCAGGATGGTGTCGACGCCGGGGAAGCGGGCGAAAGGGAACACCGCCTCCTTCACCGCCACATGGTCGTAGTCGTTCACGGTCAGGTCGAACTCGCTGAGCGACGCCCCGGCCATGACCTTGGCGGCGATAGCGGCCAGGGGCTTGCCGATGGTCTTGGCCACGAAAGGCACCGTGCGGCTGGCGCGGGGGTTCACTTCCAGCACGAAGATGCGCGGCGCGGCCGAGTGCGGCTCTTCGATGGCGAACTGCACGTTCATCAGGCCGCGCACGTTCAGCGCCCGGGCCATGGCCTCGGTCTGGCGCTTGAGTTCCTCGATGGTTTCGGCGCGCAGGGAGAAGGGGGGCAGGGAGCAGGCGCTGTCGCCGGAGTGCACGCCGGCTTCCTCGATGTGTTCCATGACCCCGGCGACGAAGACGTTGGTCCCGTCGCAGATGGCGTCCACGTCCACCTCGGTGGCGCGGGACAGATATTGGTCGATGAGGATCGGGTGCTCGATGGAGACGTCGCCAGCGCGGGCGATGTAGCGGTCGAGTTGTTCGTTATCGCGGACGATCTCCATGCCGCGGCCGCCCAGGACGTAGGACGGACGGATGACGATCGGGAAGCCGACCTGCGCCGCCATGGCGGTGGCCTCGGGCCAGCTGCGGGCCAGGCCGTTGACCGGCTGGGCGATCTTCAACTGGTGCAGCAGTTGCTGGAAGCGCTCGCGGTCCTCGGCCAAGTCAATGGCGTCGGGGGTGGTGCCCAGGATCGGCACCCCGGCCTGTTCCAGGGCATGGGCCAGCTTCAGCGGCGTCTGGCCGCCGAACTGGACGATGACGCCCAGCAGCTCGCCCTGGGAGGCCTCCACCGCGATCAGCTCCAGCACGTCCTCGGCCGTCAGGGACTCGAAGTAGAGGCGGTCAGAAGTGTCGTAGTCGGTGGAGACGGTCTCGGGGTTGCAGTTGACCATGATCGACTCGACGCCGATCTGATCCAGGGCGAAGGCGGCGTGGCAGCAGCAGTAGTCGAACTCGATGCCCTGGCCGATGCGGTTGGGGCCGCCGCCCAGGATGATCGCCTTGCGCTTGCTGGTGGGGTCCGACTCGCATTCAGGCGCCTGGCCCAGCGCCCCGGTCTCATAGGTCGAATACATGTAGGGGGTGGTGGCGGCGAACTCGGCGGCGCAGCTGTCGATGCGCTTGAACACCGGGCGGACCTTCAGGGCGTGGCGGGCGGTGCGGACCTGCATCTCGGTCTGGCCGGTGAGGACGGCCAGGCGCGCGTCGGAAAAGCCCAGGGCCTTTAGGCGGCGCAACTCGATGGGGTCGGCGGGCAGGCCCTTGGCGCGAATGGCCTTTTCCTCGGCCACCAAAGTCTGGATCTGGCGCAGGAACCAGGGTTCGTAGCTGCAGGCGGCGTTGATCTCTTCCACCGACAAGCCCTCGCGGAAAGCCTGGGCGATGACGCGCAGGCGGTCGGGAGTGGGCATGCCCAGGGCCCGGACCACGGCGGCCTGGCCGGTGTCGGGGTCGTTGGCGCCGGGGATGGGAATTTCGTCCAGGCCGTTGAGGCCGGTCTCCAGGCCACGCAGGGCCTTCTGCAGGCTTTCGGCGAAGGTGCGGCCGATGGCCATGACCTCGCCCACCGACTTCATCTGGGTGGTCAGGTAGGGGTCGGCGCCAGGGTATTTTTCGAAGGCGAAGCGCGGGATCTTGGTAACGACATAGTCGATGCTGGGCTCGAACGAGGCCGGGGTGGCGCCGGTGATGTCGTTGGTCAACTCGTCCAGGGTGTAGCCCACGGCCAGGCGGGCGGCGACCTTGGCGATGGGAAAGCCGGTAGCCTTCGACGCCAGGGCGGAGGAGCGGGAGACCCGCGGGTTCATCTCGATGACCACCATGCGGCCGTCGGCGGGATTGACCGCGAACTGGACGTTGGAGCCGCCGGTCTCGACGCCGATCTCGCGCAGCACCGCGATGCTGGCGGCGCGCATGCGCTGGTATTCCTTGTCGGTCAGGGTCAGGGCCGGGGCGACGGTGATGCTATCGCCGGTGTGCACCCCCATCGGATCGATGTTCTCGATGGAGCAGACGATAATGCAGTTGTCCGCCACGTCGCGGACCACCTCCATCTCGTATTCCTTCCAGCCCAGGACGCTTTCCTCGATCAGCACCTCGTGGGTGGGCGACAGGTCCAGGCCCCCCGAAACGATCTCGCGGAATTCTTCCATGTTGTAGGCGATGCCGCCGCCGGTGCCGGCCAGGGTGAAGGACGGGCGGATGATGGCGGGAAGGCCGATCTCCGTCTGGGCTTCCAGGGCCTCTTCCAGGGTGTGCGCGACGCGCGACTTGGGGCTTTCGAGGCCGATGGAGTCCATGGCGTCGCGGAACTTCTGGCGGTCCTCGGCCTTGTCGATGACTTCGGCCCGGGCGCCGATCATCTCCACCCCGTATTCGGCCAGGACGCCGGAACGCTCCAGGGCCAGGGCGGTGTTCAGCGCGGTCTGACCGCCCATGGTGGGCAGTAGGGCGTCAGGGCGTTCGAAGGCGATGATCTTGGTGACCATCTCCGGGGTGATCGGCTCGATATAGGTGGCGTCGGCCACGTCCGGGTCGGTCATGATCGTGGCCGGGTTCGAATTGACCAGGATGATGCGGTAGCCCTCGGCCCGCAAAGCCTTGCAGGCCTGGACGCCGGAATAGTCGAATTCGCAGGCCTGGCCGATGACGATGGGGCCGGCGCCGATGATCAGGATGGATTTGATATCGGTGCGTTTGGGCATCGTCTCTCGCGCGCAAGGGCGGCCGCGCGGGTGCGAGCGCGGTCGTCCGGTCAACATGCAGGTTAAGCCGCCCGTTTAGAGAGGGAGTCGGATGGGCGCAACCCCGGGACGGCCAGCCAGAGACGGATGGTATGATTGTATTGACAACGTCATGACGGATTTCCATATTGGATGAAAGGAGCTTCAAGCATGGTGGCCAAGGTCCATCGTCAGTCGGTTACGCCCGGTCGTGCGCGTAAGGACGACGTCATCCAAATTCGAGCGTCCGCGGAGACCAAGGCGATCCTGAATCGCGCCGCTGCGCTCCGCGGCCAAAAGCTCTCCGAGTTCATGCTGGAAAGCGCCAGGCAGCACGCCGAGGACGCGCTGCTTGATCAACGTGTCTTCTTTCTGGAGCCTCAGGCCTACGACGACTTCCTGGCCTTGCTGGACGCCCCGACTGAGCCGGCCGCGGCTCTCGCCGAGCGGATGCGGCGCAAAGCGCCCTGGAGCGTCTGAACGGTTGCCATCCCCAATAGTCAGCGCTCCGCAGCCGCTGGGTCCCCAGCATGACGTCGAGCACTTCGCAAACGGCCGTCACACCAGCCTCGACGATTGGTTGCGCGGTCGAGCGCGCGCCAGCGAAGGGTTTTCCGCCCGGACCTATGTCATTTGCGCCATGCAACCACCTGGCCGCGTGGTGGGATATCATGCGATCGCCACGGCGACCGCTCAGCGATTGGCTGTGCCGAGCGCCAAGCTGCGCAAAGGTATGCCTGAGGAAGTCCCGTTATTGCTCAGCGGCCGGCTTGCCGTGGACGCTGAATTCCAGGGACGGGGGCTGGGTTCCGCCCTGTTGATCGACGCCCTGAGGCGGTGTTTGGCGGCTTCGGCGATTGCGGGCGTCCGCGGCGTCATCGCTCACGCCATTGACGACGAAGCGGTCGGTTTCTACCAGCGCCACGGCTTCATCCCGGCGCCGCCGCTCGGCCATCGCACAATGCTGCTACCGATCGAAATCCTTCGGGCGACCGTCCAACGGCCTTGAACACCGGGCCGGGCCGATGGACGACGGTTGACCCGGAGTTCAGCGTCGGCGGGCGTCCATCAATTCTGCGAAGCGCTGGAACAGGTACAGGCTGTCGGTGGGGCCAGGCGAGGCTTCGGGGTGGTGCTGGACGGAGAAGATCGGGGCGTCCTTGACGGCCAGGCCGGCGTTGCTGCCGTCGAACAGCGAGACGTGGGTTTCCTCGATGTCGTCGGGCAGGCTGGCGCGATCGACGGTGAAGCCGTGGTTCATGGAGACGATCTCCACCTTGCCGGTGGTGAGGTCCTTCACCGGGTGGTTGGCCCCGTGATGACCCTGTTCCATCTTGACCGTGTTGGCGCCCAGGGCCAGGGCCAGCATCTGGTGGCCTAGGCAGATGCCGAAGATCGGCACGCCGCTGGCCACCAGGCGGCGGATCTCCGGCACCGCATATTTGCCGGTGGCGGCCGGGTCGCCCGGGCCGTTGGACAGCAACACGCCGTGGGGCTTGCGGGCCAGTATGGCCTCGGCGGTGGTGTCGGCGGGCACGACGGTGATGCTGGCGCCGATGGAGGCCAGCGCGCGCAGGATGTTGCGCTTCACCCCGTAGTCGATGACTACGACGCTATATTTGGCGTCCTCGCCGTTCATCCAGGCATAGCCCTCGGGCCAGGACCACAGGCCCTCGTCCCACTCGAAGGGTTGCAGGCAGGTGGCGTCCTTGGCCAGGTCCATGCCCACCAGGCCCGGCCAGCCCTTGGCCTTGGCTACCAGGGCGTTCAGGTCGAATTCGCCCTGTTCACTGTGGGCGATGACGCCGTGCGGCATGCCCTTCTCGCGGATCGCCTTGGTCAGGGCGCGGGTGTCCAGGCCGCCAAGGCCGATGACGCCGCGGCGCTTCAACCAGCCGTCGAGGTCGGAATTGGAGCGGTAGTTGGCCGCGTTGGTGGGGACGTCGCGGAAGATGGCGCCGCGCGCCGCTGTCTCGCTGGCGCCGGACACCTGTTCCACGTCGTCGGTGTTGGTTCCGACATTACCGATGTGCGGGAAGGTGAAGGCGACGATCTGGGCCATGTAGGAGGGGTCGGTTAGGATCTCCTGATAGCCGCTCATGGCGGTGTTGAAGCAGACCTCTCCCACTGCATCGCCCTCGGCGCCGACACCAATGCCCTGCAGGATCGTGCCGTCGGCCAGGGCCAGGACCCCGGTGACGCCAGGCAACAGATCTCGCGACATCGGGCTTCCTTCCATGTGGGCAAACGGCGGCGTAGGTAGTGAGTCTCGAGGGCGCGGTCAACGCATCTGGGGCCGCGACCAAAAGCGCCCTCGAACGAGGAGAGGCCGATGCTGGCGTTACGCCCCAATTGCGAATGCTGCGACAAGGATCTTCCGCCGGCCGCCGGCGACGCCCGGATCTGCACCTTCGAATGCACCTTCTGCGCCGACTGCGCCGAGGGCCGGTTCGGTGGCGTGTGCCCCAACTGCGGCGGCGGCCTGGTGGCCAGGCCGGTGCGGCCGGCGGGCCTGCTGGCCAAGTTCCCCGCCCAGGCGGAGCGCTTCACCAAGGCGCATGAAGCGTGCGTCGGGGCGGCCTGAAACCGCCCCAGATCGTCCTACTTCGCCGTCCTATTTCTCCAACCTACTTCCCTGGCCGCGCCAGGATCACGAAGCCGTACTTCCTGAAGATCGCCGTCGCCTCGGGGCCTTGCAGGAATCCCAGGAAGCCGCCGGCGGCGGTGTTGTGCGAGGCGGCGACCAGGGCGGCGGGGTAGACGATGGGCGGGTGGCTGTTGTCCGGGAACAGGCCGACGATCCTGACCTTCGGCTCAACCTTGGCGTCGGTGTCGTAGACAACGCCCAGGGGGGTCTCGCCGCGGGCGACAAAGGCCAGGGCGGCGCGGACGTTTTCGGCCGAGGCCAGGTGATCCTTGACCCCGTCCCAGACGCCGAGCGTGGCGAGCGCGGCGCGGCCGTACTTGCCGGCTGGCACGTCGGGGCCAGCCATGGCCAGGCGTCCGTCGCCCAGGGCCTTGGCTACGGGAAAGCCCTTGGCGATGCGCAGCTTCACCGTCGAGCCGGCCGGAGCGATTAAGGCCAGGTGGTTGGTCAGCACATCGCGGCGGGTGGCGGCGATGATCAGATGCTTCTGGTCCAGATAGGTCATCCAGTCCGCGTCGGCTGAGATGAATACGTCGGCGGGGGCGCCCTGCTCGATCTGGCGGGCGATGGCCGAGGAGGCGGCATAGGAGAATCGCACGGCCGTGCCAGCCTTGGCCGTGTAGGCCTTGCCGACCTCGTCCATGGCGTTCTTCAGCGAGGCGGCGGCGAAGACGGTGACGGGCGGGGCGTCGGCGCGGGCGGGCAGGGCGGCAAGGCCCAGGCTCAGCGCCAGCATCACGGTCAGCAGTGGCAACAGGCGCTTCAAGGGCGGCTCCCGGGCAAGATCGAGAAGAGCCGGATCGGCCCCGATTACAGAACTGTATCTAAGTGAACATAGCGTGGCGGGCTGTAAAGCGCTGTTGCGTGAAGCTTGGCGCCAGGCGGTTCCGAGGGGCGCCGGAAGATGCTAGCCAGCGGCCATGAGCATCACCACGGTCGGCCTGGATGCCGACGACACCCTTTGGCACAACGAGACGATTTTCCGCCTGACCCAGGATCGGTTTGTCGCCCTGCTGGGCGCGCACGCGGAGGAGCCGGCGGTGCGCGAGCATCTGGCGGTGGTGGAGCGGCGTAACCTGGCCCTGTACGGCTATGGGGTGAAGGGTTTCACCCTGTCGATGATCGAGACGGCCATGGAGCTGGCGGCCGGCGCCGACATCACCGCGGCGGTGCGTGAGATCCTGGCCGCCGGCCGCGAGATGCTGAGCCATCCGGTGGAGCCCCTGCCCGGGGTGACAGAGGCCCTGGCGGCGCTGTCGCAGCGCTATCGGCTGGTGCTGATCACCAAGGGCGACTTGCTGCATCAGGAGAACAAGCTGGCCGCGTCCGGTTTGGGCGAGCTGTTCGCGGCGGTGGAGATCGTCAGCGAGAAGGACCGCGGCACCTATGAGCGGGTGTTCGCCCGGCATGGCACCGGGGCGCGGGAGGCGGCCATGGTGGGCAACTCCATGCGCTCGGACGTGCTACCGGCGATCGAGGCGGGGGCCTATGGCGCCTACATTCCCTATCTGGTGACCTGGGAGCACGAACTGGCTGACGCCCCGGTGGGCAATCCGCGCTATGCCGAATTGGCGTCCATCGCCGAACTGCCGGGGTGGCTTGAAACGATAGAGGCGGAGGCGGCGTGATGACGGATGTCGGAGCGGGCGGCGGATCTGGCGCGGAGCGGCCCTGGTGGCGCGGCGCGGTGATCTATCAGGTCTATGTGCGCAGCTTCTTTGACAGCAATGGCGACGGCCACGGCGACCTGCCTGGGGTGCTGGCCAAGCTGGACTACATCCAGTCCCTGGGCGTCGACGCCATCTGGCTCTCGCCCATCCACCCCTCGCCCAACCGCGACTGGGGCTATGACGTCGCCGACTTCGACGGGGTGCAGGGCGACTACGGGACTATGGACGATTTCCAGGCCCTGCTGGACGCCGCCCACGCGCGGGGCATCCGCATTCTGATGGACGAGGTGCTGGCCCACACCTCGGACGAACACGCCTGGTTCCTGGAAAGCCGCAAGGGCGGGGACAAGGCTGGTTGGTACGTCTGGGCTGATCCGGCCCTGGACGGCACGGCGCCCAACAACTGGCTGTCGGTGTTCGGGGGCCCGGCGTGGTCTTACCAGCCCGAGCGGCGCCAGCACTATCATCACAAGTTCCTGCGACAGCAGCCGAAGCTGAACTGGCGCAACCCAGACGCCCGCGAGGCGGCGTTGAAGGTGCTGGAGACCTGGCTGGCGCGGGGCGCGGACGGGTTCCGCCTGGACGTGGCCGGCGCCTATCTGCACGACGAGGCCCTGACGCCGAACCCGGCGGTGCCGATCGCTGACCGGACGTCCTACAACTGGGGCCACGCCTCAAACCTGCAGGAACAGCGTTTCGACTCCAACCTGCCGCAGAACATCGAGGTGCTGGACGAAATCCGCCGCCGGGTGGACGCCTTCGACGACCGCTTCGTGTTCGGGGAGTTCTCCGAGGAGGCGGAACGGTCCGGCGGCTTCGCGGCGCCGGACGAAGGGCTGCACGCCGGCTACAGCTTCCCCCTGCTGATCGCCAAGCGGTTCTCGCCCAACTTCATCCTCAAGCACTTCGCCAACCTGGCGAAGCATCCGCGGCACTGGCCCTGCGTGTCCTTCTCCAACCACGATGTCACCCGCACGGTGAGCCGCTTTGGCGACGGCGGGTCGAACCCGGCCCTGGCCAAGCTGATGCTGGCCCTGCTGATGACGTTGAAGGGCACGGCTCTGATCTACCAGGGCGAGGAACTGGGCCTGCCGGAGGCAGACCTGCTGCGCCACCAGCTGCGTGATCCCGTGGGGGACCTCTACTATCCGGTGGCCAAGGGCCGCGACGGCTGCCGCACGCCGATGCCTTGGCGTGGCGACGCCCCTGCGCACGGCTTCTCCACCGGGACCCCCTGGCTGCCCGCCGCGCCGGAACACGACGCCCTGACGGTGGACCAGCAAGAGGACGACCAGGATTCGGCGCTGAACTTCGCCCGCCACATCATCGCCCTGCGCAAGACCTCGGCGGCGCTGAAGTGGGGCGAGATCACCTTCCTGGACGCCCCCGCCCCGATCCTTGCCTTCGCCCGAGAGGCGGACGGCGAGATGGTGGTGGCTATGTTCAACATGAGCGACCAGCCGGCAACCTGGGCAGAGATTCCGGGCGGGGAACTGCTGAGCATCACCGGCGAGGTGCTGGACGGCTGCTTCCAGCCCTATGCGGCAATGCTGATCCGGACCTGAATTTTCGCGCTTGATGTCACAGGCTTGATCGCCCTGTCGTCTTCCCTCTGAACGATGAGGGACAGGGCGATGAAACGTGGATTGGCCGGATTTCTGACCTTGGTGCTGGCGGGCAATGGCCTGGCGATGATGTTCGCCGGGCTGTGGTGGTACGGCGTCGTGCCGGGGGTGGTGCTCACCGGCCCCTATAATCCGCACTTCGTGAAGGACGTCGGCGCGGCCTATCTGGTCTGCGCCGGCGCCCTGGCGTGGCGGGCGGCGAAACCGGAGGCCGGGCAGGGCGCCCTTGTGGCCGCGGCTGCCTTTCTGATGCTGCACGTCTTTGTCCACATCGCCGACGCGGCGGTCTGCGGCGACGCCGTCGCCGCCCTGATCCGGGATTTCCCAGGCGTCTTCGTCCCCGCCTTGATCACCGCCTGGCTGGCGATGCCCGCCAAGCGTCCATCCGTCAAAGCCTGAAGGAGACCCCGATGCTCAAAGCCTTACTCAGCCGCCAGATCGGCGCCTTCGAGCGGACCTGGAACTATGACGCCAGCTATATGCGCGAGCTGCTGGAGGTGAGCCCCGCCAGCCTGTTCAAGTTCTTCCTGGTCGCCTCCCTGGGCCACGGCAAACACGCTCCGCCCGAGGCCCAGGCGGCGGCCGGGATCGTCGGAACCCTGGCGGAAGACTGCGGACCGTGCACCCAGATCAGCGTCGATATCGCCGCCAAGTCCGGGGTGAAGCCGGAAATCCTCCGGGCGATCCTGGCCGGCGATGAGGCCGCCATGGGCGAGGCCGCGCGCCTGGGCTATCGTTTCGCCAGGGCCGTGCTGGCGCGGGACATGGAGAAGGCCGATCCCTTGCGCGACGAGATCCTGAAGCGCTGGGGCAAGGCGGGGCTGGTGGACCTGAGCCTGAACCTGACCACGGCGCGGATGTACCCGACGCTGAAATACGGCCTTGGCCACGGCAAGGCCTGCTCGCGGGTGGTGGTGGCCGGCACGGCGGCGCCATTCGAGCGGCTGGCGGCGTGACCCAGGCCGACGCCGCCACGGTGTTCGAGACCCAGCGCCGGCGGCTCACGCGCCTGGCCTATCGCATGCTGGGGTCGGTGGCGGAGGCCGAGGACGCGGTGCAGGACGCCTGGCTGCGCTGGAACGGCGCCGACCAGGGCGCCGTGGACGAGGCCGGCGCCTGGCTGGCCCAGGTGACCACGCGCCTGTGCCTGGACCGGCTGAAGAGCGCCCGCGCCCGGCACGAGGCCTATGTCGGCCCCTGGCTGCCCGAGCCCTTGGTGGAGGACTTCGCCGTCGATCCCCTTGAGCGGGCCGAGGATGTGTCGGTGGCCTTCCTGCTGGCCTTGCAGCGGCTCTCGCCGCTGGAGCGGGCGGTGTTCCTGCTGCACGACGTGTTTGATCAGGACTATGGCGAGGTGGCGCGCAGCCTGGGCCGCACGGAGCCGGCCTGCCGCCAGCTGGCCGCCCGGGCGCGCCACCATGTGCAGGAGGCCCGGCCGCGGTTCGCGGTGAGCGACGCCGAAGCACTTCGCCTGGCTGGCGCCTTCATGCAGGCGGCGGCCAGCAACGACATGCAGGCCCTGTCGGACCTGCTCACCGAGGACGCGGTGCTGATCTCCGACGGCGGCGGCAAGCGCAAGGCGGCGCTGCGGCCGATGGTGGGACGTGAAGATGTCATGCGCCTGATCGAAGGCCTGGCCTGGCGCCAGTCGGGGTGGACCACGGTGGTCGGCGCCCGCCTGGTGTGGATCAACGGCTGTCCGGGCCTGGTGTTGCAATCGGACGACGGGCCGATGACCATGTCGTTCGAACCCTCCGACGACGGCCGCATCGCGGCGATCTACATCGTACGCAATCCCGAGAAGCTGAAGGGGGTGGGGTAGGGATAGTCCTACCCCTCGCCCCCCGTGGCCTCGGCCATGGCGCTGAGCAGGGCTTCGGCGCGGATGGGCTTGCCCAGGTGGGCGTCGGCGCCGGCGGCCTCGGAGGCGGCCATGTCGTCGTCGGAGGTGTTGGCCGACAGGACGATGATCGGCAGGCGCGCCGCGCCCGACCGCGCCTCGCCGCCGCGGATGACGCGGATGGCTTCCAGGCCGTCCATCACCGGCATCTGCAGGTCCATGAGCACAACGTCGAAGCCGCCTTCCTTGAGGGCGTCCACCGCCTCGCGGCCGTTTTCGACACTGACCACCTGGGCGCCCACGGCGTCGAGCATCAGCTCCACCACCTTGCGATTGGTGGGATTGTCGTCGGCCAGGAGGACGCGCAGGGGCGGGCCCTCGCCGAGGGCGGCGGCCCCCTTAGACGGCAGGGACAGGATGACAGTGAAGGTCGCGCCCTGGCCGGGCTTGCCGCGAGCGGTGATCTGGCCGTCCATCAGCTCGGCCAGCTGGCGGCAGATGGCCAGGCCCAGACCTACCCCGCCATGCTGGCGCGTGACGGAGGCGTCGCCCTGTTCAAAGCGGGCGAACAGGCGCTCGGCGTCGGCTTCGTCAAAACCGCCGCCGGTGTCGATCACCTCCAGGCGCCAGCGAGTGCGGCCTTGTTCGAAAACCCCATCGACGAGGACTGGCGCCACGGTGACTTCGACGCCGCCGACCTGGGTGAATTTGATGGCGTTGCTGAGCAGGTTGGCCAGGATCTGGCGCACGCGCTCGGCGTCGCCCAGGACTTCACCGGTGACGCCGTCGGAAACGTGAAGGCCAAGGGTCAGGCCCCGGCCGACGGCCTCGTCCTGGAAGGATTGAACCGTGTCCCGCGCCAGGGCGGCCAGGTCGAAGGGGGCCGCGGCGATGGCCAGGCTGCCGGCGCCCAGGCTGTTGAAGTCCAAAAGGTCGGAGACCAGGCGGTTCAGCGAACGGGCCGAGGTCAGGATGTTCTGCACCAGATCCCGCTGCTCGCCGGCCAGATTGGTGCGCGCCAGGACATCGGCCAAGCCCATGACCCCGTTCAGCGGCGTGCGCAGTTCGTGGCTGACATTGGCCAGGAACTCGCTCTTGGCCTTGCTGGCCGCCTCTGCCCGCGCCAGGGCCTCGGTGAGCGCCATGGCCTGGGTCTTCATGGCGGTGATGTCGATGCGCAGGCCGATCACCCCGCCGTCGCTGGTGCGGCGCTCCTCGATCATCACCCAGCGCCCGTCCATCAGCCGCTGTTCATGGCGCTGGCCGGGATTGCGCATCATCTCCAGCCGCCGGCCGAGCCAAGATTCCTCATCGCCGACCGCCTCGGGATAGTCCCCCCGAGCGACGCCGATCCTCAGGGTGTCTTCCAGCTTGGCGCCGCGGGCGAAAAGGTCGGCCGAGCGGTGATAGATCTCGGCGTAGCGTTGGTTCCAGAGGATGTAGCGGCCTTCGGAATCCAGGAAGACGATGCCCTCGGGCAGGGCGTCCAGGGCGGCGACCAGGCGCTCCTCGGCCAGCCGGGCGTCGGCCTGGGCCCTGGCGATGGCCTTGCGGGGAAGCAGGGCTTCGGACACCGCGGCGCCCAGGCGGCTGAGCAGGCCCCGCTTCGGCGCATCCTCCGGCACTGAACTCATGATTGCGCCGCTCTCCCCGGAGCGTGGTTCCCTAACCAGGGTAGAATGCCGTGACGCCTAGCGCGGCTTCGGTGACGCGCACGCGACTTTCAGCCCCGCGGCCGCAGGCGCCCCGGAAAAGGGCGACGGGGCTGGTGCGGCGCCCCAATTTTGGTCAACTGCGGCGTGCTGTACGGGGTTCGTCGAACCGGGTGCGCCGATAAAGCCCCCCTGGCGAATCTGCTGGGCGCCATGCGGCCTGGGCGACGAATCTTGCCGCCGACAGGGTCAGGCGCGCTATCATCCTCTGGTGCGCTTCGACGATCGCTTCCTTGACGAGATCAAATCCCGGCTTCGCCTGTCAGACGTGATCGGCAAGACGGTGAAACTGCGTCGGCAGGGACGGGAGTATGTCGGCCTGTCGCCCTTCACTAAGGAGAAGTCGCCGTCCTTTTTCGTCAATGACGACAAGGGATTTTTCCACGACTTTTCATCGGGCAAGCACGGCGACCTGATCGGATTCCTGCAGGAGACCGAGCGACTGAGCTTTGTCGAAGCGGTGGAGCGGTTGGCGGCGGAGGCGGGGCTGGCCCTGCCCGAACCGGACCCTCAAGCCGCGGCACAGGAGAAGAAGCGCCAGGGACTCACCGATTGGCTGGATGCGGCGTCCGGCTGGTTCGAAGCGGAGCTGCGCCGGCCGGTGGGCAGGGCGGCGCGGGACTATCTGATCAAGCGCGGCCTGCCCGAAGAGGAGTGGGGCCGCTTCCACCTGGGCTTCTCGCCCGCGGGACGCACGGTGTTGAAGGACTATCTGATCGCCAAGGGCGCGCGGCCGGCGGAGCTGGTGGAGACCGGCCTGCTGATCGCGCCGGAGGACGGCGGGGCGCCTTATGACCGCTTCCGCGACCGGATCATCTTCCCGATAACCGACGGACGCGGACGGATCGTCTCCTTTGGCGGCCGGGCCATGGATCCAGAGGCTCGGGCCAAGTACCTGAACGGCCCCGACACGGCCCTCTTCGACAAGGGCCATGTACTGTACGGCCTGCCCGAGGCGCGCAAACTACTGCATTCGGGCGGGGACGGCGCGGCCCTGGTGGTGGTCGAGGGCTATATGGACGTGATCGCCTGCCAGAGGGCCGGGGTCGCGGCGGTGGCGGCCATGGGCACGGCGCTGGGGGAGACCCAGATGGAGATGCTGTGGCGGCTGCATCCCGAGCCGACCCTGTGTTTCGACGGCGACAGGGCCGGCAAGCAGGCCGCCAGCCGGGCCATGGACCGCGCCCTGCCACTGCTCAAGCCCGGCAAGAGTTTCCGCTTTGCCGCCGTGGTGGGGGGCAAGGACCCCGACGACGTCCTGCGCGAGCAGGGCGCCGCGGCGCTGAAAGCCCAGCTCGCCGCGGGGATTCCTTTCGTGGAGATGCTGTTCACCCGCGAGCGGGACGCCGAGACCCTGGATACGCCGGAGCGGCGCGCCGGTCTGAAACAGCGGCTTCGCGCGGCGGCGGGCGCCATCGCTGAAAAGGACCTGGCCCAGGCCTATCGCGATGAGTTGCTGCAGCGATTCGATCAGCTGTTCGCCGGCCAGCGCGCGCCTTCGACGCCGTTCAGCCCCCGCGGACCGTGGCAGCCTGGCCGGGCGGGTCAGAAGTGGCAGCCGCCGCTGGAACGCTCCACCGAGCGAGGGAAGGCTGCGGCGAAACGTCTCTCTACTGACCTTGATCCAGCTCCCGCCGCCCTGGCCAAGCAGGCGATCCTTGATCCGCATGTCCTGGATGAGCATCTGGAGGCCTTGGAGGCCCACGGCTTCGGCGATCCGGCCCTGTCGCATTTGGCCAAGGAAATCATCCGCCTGCGGTTGGAGGCTGAACACCTTGACTCCGAGGCTCTGCAACGCCATTTGGCAGCTACAGGCTTTAACGCGCTGCTGACTGACATCGACCGGGCCGCACCGAATTCGGGCGCGCCCTTCATTCAATCGGATGTCACCCTCGCCGCCGCCAGAGCCCAGTGGTCGCACGCCTTCGGGATATTGAACCGGTTGGCTGCGTTGGAACTGGCTTTGACAGCCGCCAAGCACGACTTGGCGGATGGTTCCTTGCCGAGTGGTTCCAGCGCGGTGGTGTTCATGTCGCTGAAGACCGAACGCGACGCGCTGCGGCGGGCGGTAAAGTTGGGAACGATTTGGGCACAAGACGGGACGCAGTAGGGCGCAAGTCTTTACTTCGGCCGGTCATTAACCATTTACGGCGCCGCTCTTGCATGGGGCGCGCGACGTCTCGGAGACATAGATGAGCACCACCACCACCGCCGATCCGCCCGAAGCGCCCGCCGCTCCGGATGGACCGTTGCTCGACCTCACCGATGCCGGGGTCAAGAAGTTCATCAAGCAGGCCAAGGCCCGCGGCTATGTCACCATGGACGAACTGAACAAGGTTCTGCCGTCCGAGGAAGTGACCTCCGAGGCCATCGAAGACACCTTGGCCATGCTCTCCGAAATGGGCGTCAATGTTGTCGAGGCGGAGGAAGACGCCGCCGAGACCGAGGGCGGCGAAGTGGCCGTCCGCGAAGAGACGGCGGTGGCCGAGGCGGCCGACAAGCAGAGCGCCTATGACCGCACCGATGACCCGGTGCGCATGTACCTGCGCGAGATGGGCTCGGTGGAGCTGCTGTCGCGCGAGGGCGAAATCGCCATCGCCAAGCGTATCGAAGCCGGCCGCGACACCATGATCCGCGGCCTGTGCGAAAGCGCCCTGACCTTCGAAGCCATCATGGTGTGGCGCGAGGAACTGGGCCAGGGCCGCATCCTACTGCGCGAGGTCATCGACCTTGAACAGACCTACGGCGGCCAGGTGGCCCAGGCCTTGAGCGACGAAGCCGTCGCCGGCGAAGCGGCCGACGCCGAAGCCGTGGCTGAACCCGAGGAAGACGACGAGGACGGCACCCGCGCCGCCAAGGCCGAGTCCGACGACGATGATTTCGACGATGGCGCCGGCCCCACCATCAGCGCCATGGAAGCGGAGCTGCGCGAAGGGGTCATGGCGACCCTGGACGCCATCGCCGGCGAGTTCGAATCCTTCCGCCGCCTGCAGGAAAAGCTGGTGGACCACCGGCTGAAGGGCGAGCAATTGCCCGAGAGCGAGCGCGTGGCCTATGAAGCGGCCACCGCGACCATCGTGCAGCACCTGAAGACCCTGAAGCTGAACAACAACCGCATCGAGGCGCTGGTCGAACAGCTCTATGCGATCAACAAGCGTCTGATGGGCCTGGAAGGGCGCCTGCTGCGTCTGGCCGACAGCTACGGCATCAGCCGTGGTGAGTTCCTCAAGGCCTACTTCGGCTCGGAGATGGACCCGGCCTGGACCACCAAGGTGCCGCAGCTTGGCGTGCGCTGGACTAAGTTCGTCGAGAACGACCAGGGCCAGATCGGCGACATCCGCCAGGAGATCGCCATCCTGGCCACCGAGTCCGGCGTGCCGATCGACGACTATCGCCGCATCGTCCACACCGTGCAAAAAGGCGAACGCGAGGCGCGTCAGGCCAAGAAGGAAATGGTCGAGGCCAACCTTCGCCTGGTGATCTCCATCGCCAAGAAATACACCAATCGTGGCCTGCAGTTCCTTGATCTCATTCAGGAAGGCAACATCGGCCTGATGAAGGCGGTGGATAAGTTCGAGTACCGCCGCGGTTACAAGTTCTCGACCTATGCCACCTGGTGGATCCGTCAGGCGATCACCCGCAGCATCGCCGACCAGGCGCGGACCATCCGCATCCCGGTGCACATGATCGAGACGATCAACAAGATCGTCCGCACCAGCCGCCAGATGCTGCACGAGATCGGCCGCGAGCCGACCCCGGAAGAGCTGGCCGAAAAGCTGGCCATGCCGCTGGAAAAGGTGCGCAAGGTCCTGAAGATCGCCAAGGAGCCGATCAGCCTCGAAACCCCGATCGGCGACGAGGAAGACAGCCACCTGGGCGACTTCATCGAGGACAAGAACGCCATCCTGCCCATCGACGCGGCCATTCAGAGCAATCTGCGCGAAACCACGACGAGGGTGCTGGCTTCGCTGACGCCTCGCGAAGAACGCGTGCTGCGCATGCGCTTCGGCATCGGCATGAACACCGACCACACCCTGGAAGAGGTCGGCCAGCAGTTCAGTGTCACCCGCGAACGCATCCGCCAGATCGAGGCCAAGGCCCTGCGCAAGCTCAAGCACCCCAGCCGCAGCCGTAAGCTGCGCAGCTTCCTGGATAGCTAGGGCGTCACAAGACTTGGCTGCAAGACGATCGGGGAGGCTCCCAAACGGGGCCTCCCCGTTTTGCTTTTTGGCGTCCGGCGCGCAGCGATTTTGGGCCGATCCCGAAGGAGTGATCGACCCGTGTCTGCCGTAGGGGCAGTTCACGCGTTAACCTCCTGGACGCTGGGTCTGGGAGCCAACGATGTTCTTCATCGAGCACCGCAAGGGACGATCCTCGCTTAAGCGGGAGACCACCGCCGCATCCAGCGTGGCGGCCGCCCTGGTCACCGCCAAACTGCACGCCCACGAAATCGGCGCCGACACCATCGTCATCCTCAGTCGCGCCGGCCGGGTCGCCGGCGTCTTCTCCACCTATAGCAGCAGCATCGACTGAGCTTGCGGCGTCACGCGTCGGCGTAGCGGAACTTGGCGCTGAAGCTGTCCGAACCTTCGGGCAGCAGGTCCAGCAGATGATAGACCGAGCAGAAGTCGTCGCGGGGGCCAAGATCGGTGTCGCCGACGCGGACGATGGAGCCGTCGTCCAGTTTGCGGAAGGCGGATACGCCGGGCGCGTTCTGGCCGCTGTCGGTCTTGTAGTCCATGTCGGCGCTGAAGCTGTTGGCCTGATGACTGACCATCGGAAAGCGCCAGCCGCGGTCGGCGGCGAAACGGCGCTGGACGGCCGGAGCGTCCGGCGTGGTGACCACAAAGGCGGCGCGGCTGGCCAGGTGCTGGTAGACGCCGTTGAAGCCGTCGGCCCACATGGTGCAGTAGGCGCAGCCGCGGCCCATGTTGTGGACGACGATCAGGTCTCGCTTATCGCCGAACAGTTGCGACAGGCGAACCTCACCCTCGTTGGTGGCGAAGACGTAGTCCCGCACCGGCTGGGGTTCGGTAGCGGCCTGAAGGGCGCGCATTTCTTGACGCAGGGCGGCGATCTTGGCGCGATAGCCGTCCATGGCGGACTGGGTTTCGGCGTAGCTCATTTGGGTTCGCTCTCCAGACGCTTGAGATGGTGGACCAGGGTTTCAAACTGGGCTTGCCAGTACTTGGCGTAGCGGTTGAGCCAGGCGGCCGCGCCGGCCAGGGGCTCGGCGTCCAGGCTGCACCGGGCGATCCGGCCGGACCGGGCCTGGGTGACCAGGCCCGCGCGCACCAGCACCTGAATGTGCCGCGACACCGCCTGCAGGGAAATGTCGAAGGGCTGAGCCAGTTCGGAGACCAGCAGGGCATGGCCGTCGAGCCGCTCCAGGATCTGGCGCCGCACCGGATCGCTGAGGGCGAAGAACACAGCGTCCAGGCGATCTGTTTCGCTGAGTGGATCGGCCGAGTCGGGGGCAAGGGCATTCATGGGGGTTATTAATCAATCAATAAGTTGATAGTCAATCGTTTGATTGAACAATTGGACGCGATATTTTGTTTCACCCTCGAAATGTGCGCTGTGGTGCCCAGCGGCAACGCCTCGCCGGCGTTGGTTAGTGATCGGCGATAACTAGAATTCGCACCGGCGGGGCCTAGTGTCCCGCCAGACGATCAAGTCCACGAGGAATTCCTTGTGGAACAAGGCCTAGGTCTCGCCGACTTCGCAACCTCTGGACTGGCGAACGATGTCCGACATCCTTGGGTGTACCCAGGCCCAGTGAGCGATGTCCGGGAAGCCTTCGAGCATCATCGTGGGTTAGGGCGCCTGGCAAATAACCACTGTTCAAACGCCCGTATTGACAGGACGCCATAGTGGTCTGACTACTTCTTTCAAGACCGGTCACGACTTCGCGCAACGGACCGGGATGATAATGCGCGGGGAAACGTCAGCACGAGCCGTGACAAACACGGCCGTTGGGAGGTGTTCGGCATGACAAATACTCTGCGTTTGCGGAGCCTTTTCGCCATGGGTGTTTCGACCCTGGCCCTTAGCGCCATAGCGGCGCCGGCCGCCGCCGCGACAGCCGCGGCTGCCGCGTCCAGCGACAACGGGCAGGGGATAGCATCCACGACCCTGGAGGAAGTGATCGTCACCGCTGAAAAGCGGGCGGTGAACCTTCAGGACGTGCCCATCGCCATAACGGCGTTCACCGCCAAGCAGAGGGCCCTGGTGGGGATCACCACGGTCCAGGACATGACCGACTTCACCCCTGGCCTGACCTATTCCAGTCAGCTTGACCGCCCGGTCATGCGCGGCCTGGCCCGGAACAACAACATCTACCTCTCGGACTCGGCCGTGGCCGTCTACTACGACGACTTCTTCTCCAACTCGACCTTCCTGGTCGGGCGGGACGACATGCTGGTCGACCAGGTGGAAGTGCTGCTGGGTCCCCAGGGCACCCTGTACGGCCGCAACGCCATCGGCGGCCTGATCAACACCCAGTCCAAGCGTCCCTCGCAGCACTTCAACGGCGAGGCCCGGGTCATCGTCGGCAACTATGGCTACACCAAGGTGGAAGGCACGGTGACGGGCCCGCTCACCGACACACTGAGCGCCCGACTGAGCTTCTATGACCTGAACCAGACCCGCGGCTACTTCAACAACCTGATTCCGGGCCGGCCCTCGGAAGGCGATGTCCGGCACGACCCCTACTTCGACGTCCAACTGCAGTACAAGGGCGAGAAGGACGATATCTGGTTCGACGCCAACGCCCTGTGGTTCAAGAACGATCGCGGCGGCCCTGGCGCCTTGCTGGGCACGCCGGTGACCGGGCCTTGGGAAGGCGCGCTGGTCGGTGACTCGCAGATCGAATACAGCCCGACCTTCCCCTACAGCGGCGGCGCCGTGCCAGGCTCGGTGGTGGGCTTCATTCCCGGGATCACCAACAACCCGGCGACGACCAATATCCGCAACTTCACCCACAGCACGCCGACCACCATCAACGTCGATCGTGCCTACAGCTTCGTGACGCACTGGACCCACCACTTCGACGGCATCGATGTGAAGTACGTCGGGGGCTACAGCCAGTATCACTACGCCCTGCACACGGCGGCGGCGTTCCTGAACGACAACTCCAGCATCACGTCCTACCAGATTCCGCTCAATCCGGGCAGCACCTGCGCCACGTTCCTGGCCGGGCTCGGCTGCGGCCCACTGACTATTCATCCGCAGGAGGCTTTCACCTACGAGACCACCACCCAGTGGTCGAGCCACGAAATCACCCTGTCGTCCACCAACAACGGGCCGATTCAATGGATCGCGGGCGCCTACTACTATTGGGAACGTGACCACAATCCCGAGACTGTCGAGGCCAAGTTCCAACCCCAGATCGCGGCCCCGGGGTCGGCGCTGTTCGGCATCAGCTCTCTACCCAATCCCAGCGGCAACGCCGTTCTGCTGGACTATGAGGACACCATCCGCAGTCGCGCGATCTACGGCCAGATCGACTGGAAGGTGGAAAAGAACGTCAAGCTGACCATCGGCCTGCGTTATACCCACGACAGCAAGGCGGCCATGGAGCAGACCCGCTATATCGGCTTCCTGGATATTCCGTCCTTCGGTCTGACCGCTGGGGATCTGGGCTCCTTCCAGCCGGCGCTTGATCTGACGACCGCGCTGACAGACGTCGTCGCCGAGGCCCCGGCTGGCGCGGTCCTGCCGCGTGGGGTGACCTGCCATCCGACCCTGATCACCAGCGGCAAATATATCGGCGCATGGCAGCGGTGCCTGGGCGACACCTCGGCGGCGGCGACGGGAACCATCGGCCTAGCCTGGACGCCCGATCCGGACACCCTAATCTATGCCCGCTACAATCGCGGTTACAAGGCGTTCGGTCTCGACGCCGGCTATATCATCGGGGTTCCCGAGGCGAAGCCGGAATTCGTCAACGACTGGGAAGTTGGCTTCAAGAAGACCTGGAACCGCACGCTCCAGATCGATGCCGACGCCTTCTACTACGACTACGTTGACGACCAGATCAACATCGGCGTCCCGGTGGGTGGGGCTGGCGGGCCTTCCACCACGGTCACTGAGTTCATCAATATTCCCAAGGCGGTCTCGGCCGGTATCGAGTTGACCGCCAACTGGCAACCCGTGGATCACCTCGCCCTGAGCCTGGTCTATGGCTACAACTATACCCAGATCAAATCAGGCTGCAGCCTGGTGGCGGGTAATCCCGTCGGCTCCTGTTTCGTCGACTCGGGCGACCCGCAAGGCCTCTCGCCACAGGCGACGGTGGTCGCGTTCGCGGCGGGCAAGGCGCTGCAAAGCCCGAAGGGTTCGCAACTGCCCCAGGCG
Organism: Caulobacterales bacterium; assembly: GCA_038228945.1. GTDB lineage: Bacteria > Pseudomonadota > Alphaproteobacteria > Caulobacterales > Caulobacteraceae > Acaudatibacter. The sequence goes on along the minus strand of JBBROW010000011.1, from coordinate 14,541 downwards.
CCGGCGAACAAGATTGCCTTCAACGCCAACTACACCTTCGTGTTTGATCCCGGCAGCCTGACGGTTTCCGGCACCTACATCTGGAAGGACAAGTCCTACGCCAGCATCTTCCGGCGCACCTATGACGAGGCGCCGTCCTGGCACCAAGTCGATCTTCGCGCCACCTGGGCCGGACGTAACGATCGCTACGAAGTGGTGCTGTACGTCCGCAACCTGTTCAACAGCCTCGGCTACGACGCCGCGGCGGCGGCGGGTTACATCCTCAAGCCGGTGGGCGGTGGCCCTCCGACCCAGACCCGCTACTACGACCTGACGCCCCCGCGCACCTACGGGGTCGAGTTCCACGCGAAGTTCTAACGCCGGCTCCGGCCGCTCCGGCGGCCGGGCTTGCGACGATTTTGGCGGGCGGCGGGAATATCCCGCCGCCCGCTTTCGTCTTGTCCTTCGACAGCCCAGCGAAGGATGAGCCGCATGGACGATCTCGAGACCCCCGACCAGACCCGGCGCGGCGCGCTGAAGTGCATGACCTGGGCCGGCTCGGGCCTGCTGTGGGGTCTGGCCGGCGGCCTGCCCTCGGCGATCAGCCTAGGGGTAGCCCAGGCGGCGACGCGGACTGCGCCCTTCACCTTCGTCCAGGTCAGCGACAGCCACGTTGGCTTCGCCAAGCCGGCCAATCCCGACGCCCGCGCCACATTCCAGGAGGCGGTAGCCAAGATCAAAGCCCTGCCCACGGCGCCGGCCTTCATCGTCCACACCGGCGATGTCAGTCAGCTGTCCAAGGACCAGGAGTTCGATGACGCCGACCAGATCATCAAGCAGGCCGGCCTGCCGGTGTTCCACGTTCCCGGCGAGCACGACGTGCTGGACGACGGCGCCGGCAAGGCCTTCCTGCACCGCTACGGCAAGGGATCCAAGGGCGCGGGCTGGTACAGCTTTGACCACAGCGGCGTGCACTTCGTCGCCCTGGTCAATGTGCTGAACCTCAAGGCCGGCGGCCTCGGAAGCCTCGGCCCCGACCAACTGGCCTGGATGAAGGCCGACCTGGCGGGGCGCTCGGCCTCCACCCCCATCGTCGTGCTGGCGCACATCCCGCTGTGGTCGGTCTATCCCGACTGGGGGTGGGGCACGGACGACGGCGCCCAGGCCCTGAGGTTCCTGGCCCGGTTCGGCTCAGTGACGGTGCTGAACGGCCATATCCACCAGGTGCTGCAAAAGGTGGAAGGCCGCGTCGCCTTCCACACAGCCCGCTCCACCGCCTTTCCACAGCCCGCCCCCGGCCGTGCGCCGTCGCCCGGCCCGATGAAGGTTCCGGCCGAACAGCTGCGCTCGCTGCTGGGCGTGCGTCAGGTCGAGTTCGTGCACACCGACCAGCCCCTGGCCGTCATTGATACCCCGCTGGCCTGACCGGCGCCGTCTCCTGAAGCGTTCGGAGCTCCCCTTGCCTAAGAAGCTTTCCCGTCTGCCCGCCATTCGCGCCGCCGTTGTCGCCGCCAGCCTCGCCCTTGTCTGCGGCGCGGCGGTGGGGACCGGCGCCGCGCTTGCCGCCGCCCCCGTCGCCACCCCCGCCACCGCCTCGGCGCCCGTGGTGACCATCGGCAACTTCACCTTCGGCCCGATGAGGGTGACCGTGCCGGTGGGTGGCCAGGTCACCTGGGTGAACGGAGACGATGTCCCCCACACCGTGGTGGCCGTCGGTTTGGCCTTTCGCTCCAAGCCCATCGACACCGACGAGCGCTTCTCCTTCACCTTCAGCAAACCGGGCGTGTACAAGTACTTCTGCTCGCTGCACCCGAAGATGACCGGGACGGTGATCGTGAAGCGGCCATAGTGACGCGAGGCGCCAGCTAGATCGATGGGCGGACGCATTATCCCGATCCGGTCCCGCGGCCACCTGCCGCCCTCGACGGCCCCCGGCGGCCGGAGCGGCGCGGCGGGAGGCGGCGCGGACCTACGACTTCCGGGCTTACGTCCCTTCGGGGCCGGCGGCGCGGGCGGAACCGTGGCGACTGCTCCCAGTCCCTCGTCGGCATCGTCGCGGTTCCGCGAACTGATCCTGCCGCATCTGGACAGCGCCTACTCCCTGGCGCGGTATCTGTGCCGTGACGCCGCAGCCGCCGAGGACATCGCCCAGGACGCTCTGCTCAAGGCCTACCGCGGCTTCGACAGCTATCGCGGTGGCGATCCCCGGGCCTGGCTTCTAGCGATCGTGCGCAACGCCTATTTCGACTGGGCGCGCCGCCGCCGAGCTTGGGAGACAATGACCGTGGCCGACCCGGACGCCGGTGCGGAGGTGGTTGATGGCGAGGCGGCGGACGCCGAGCAGGGCCTGATTCAGCGCGGCGACGTCCAGGCCCTCCGCGCGGCCGTCGAGACCTTGCCCGAACCGTTCCGAGAGGCCCTGGTGCTGCGCGAGTTTGAAGAGTTGCCCTACAAGACGATCGCCGAAGTAACCGGCGCCCCCATGGGCACGGTGATGTCGCGCCTGGCGCGCGCCCGCCAGATGCTCGGACGGGCAATGGGTCTGGCTGGCCAGGAGGCCGCATCGTGACCGCCTGCCCCGACAAGCTGCTGCTGCTGAACGCCCTGGCCGATGGCGAGCTGGACGCTGGCCACGCCCTGGAGCTGGAAGCACACATGCAGACCTGCCCAGGCTGCGCGCGGGAATGGGAGCGGCTGACATCGATAAGGACCGCCCTTGGCGAGGCGAGCCTGGCCTATGCGCCGCCGGAGGGCTTTCGCGCCCGCGCCTTGGCCGCGCTGGAGGCCGAGGAGGTGTCGGCCGCGCCGCCGCGCCCGCCGCGCCGCCGGCCCGCGTGGGAGGCCTGGATGGCCGGCGGAGGGGTCACGGCCCTGGCCGCAAGCTTCGCCCTGGTGATGGTCGCCGTCCCGGCGTCGCAGAGCCTCCCGGCCGAGTTGGTGGCGGCGCAGGTGCGCTCCCTGCAGGCGCAACACCTGGTGGATGTGGCCACTTCCGACCGGCACACGGTCAAGCCCTGGTTCAACGGCAAGATCGATTTCGCCCCGCCGGTGGTCGACCTGGCGGATCAGGGCTTCCCCCTGGTTGGCGGGCGCCTGGACTATGTCCACGAGCGATCGGCGGCGGCGCTGGTCTATCGGCGCCGCGCCCACGTGATCAACCTGTTCATCTGGCCCGGGGCCGCGCCGGCGCAGGCGCAGGTCGTCCGACGCGAAGGTTACAGCCTGATCCGCTGGAGCCGCGACGGCCTGACCTACTGGGCGGTGTCCGACGTCGACACCGCCGAACTGCAAGCCTTCCAGACGCTCTATGCGGCGCGGACCGGCACCTAGCGAACGCGCAAGGTGCTGATCTGGAAGGGACGGACGTCCAGGACGCAGGCGCCGTTGTCGAGCGTAAGGACCGCGCCTGGCTCTTCGAGCGTGTTGCTTAGAGAGACCGAGTGGACCTGGACGCCGAAGGTCAAGGTGGCCAGGCCGCGCAGGCCGGCGCTTTCGTACAGCCGCACGATCCAGCCCTGACCGTCCTCCGCCGGCTTGAGGGTGTCGATCACGACGTTGGCGGGGCTGGTGGAGACGATGGGCTGTTGCAGGACGTTCGCCGCGGCGCCCGTGGCCCACAGCACCGGCCGGGCGAACCGGGCGGCCTGGCTGACGGTGTTGGCCTCGCGCCAATCGCCCGCATGGGGATAGAGGGCGTAGGCGAAACTGTGTTCGCCTAGGTCGGCGCCAGGATCGGGGGATTCAGACCCGCGGATCAGGGTCAGGGCCAGTTCGCCGCCCAGGCAGGAGAAGCCGTGCCGGGCGTCGCTGAGCAGGGAGACGCCAAAGCCCGGCTCCGACAGGTCCGCCCAGCGCTGGCCGGGGACTTCGTATTGGGCGGCGTCGGCGTCGGTGTTGGCGTGGGTAGGGCGCTCGGCGACGCCGAACATGGTCTCATAGGTGGCGCGCGTGGCGGTGATGGCCAGGGGGAACAGCGCCTTGACCAGGGTCCGCCGGTCCTTCCAGTCCAGATGGGTCTCGAAGCGCAGGAAGCCGGATCCGGCGTCCAGGCTGACAGTTTGGACCAGGCGGCTGTGGCGGCCCAAGGCCCGCTCGAACCGCACTGAGGCGCGCAGGGGTCCGCGGGACAGGACGGTAGTCCCCTCGGCGGCCAGGGCGTCCTGGGCGGTTTCCCAGGCGAAGGGGTCGATGTCCCAGGCCTCGTAGTTGGTCGGCCGGTCGTCCAGCAGCAGGATGCGATTGGCCGGCGCCGCCAGAGACTCGCGTCCGCTGGCCTTGTGCACCAGGGAGCGGACCAGGCCGTCCGGGGTCAGGCGGGCGCAGATTTGGACGTTCTCCAGCACGATGACGCCGCCGCCAACCTCGCTCAGGGTGACGGTGTCGGCGCTGTCGGCCACGGCGCCGGCGCTGAACGGGGCGGCGGTGATGTAGGCCAGGTCGCCGGCCGGGGTCTGGACCACCTCGGCGCGCGAGTGGCCAAGGGTGTTCACGGGCAGGACAGGGCCGTCGCCGCTGGAGAGGGACTTGAGCAGATCCTCGGCCAGGGCCTGGGCGTCGTCGGCGACCTCGCGCAATTCGCGCTCGGTGCGCTGGTAGACCTCGGCGATGCTGCTGCCGGGCAGGATGTCGTGGAACTGGTTGACCAGAACCACACGCCACAGGCCCTCGATCTGGGCCGGGGAGGGGGCGGGCAGGCCGGCGAGTTTGGCCGCGGTGGCCAGCATCTCCAGGGCCTGCAGCCGCGTTTCGCACAGGCGGTTGAGTTGCTTGGTCTTGGCTTGGCTGGTGTAGACGCCGCGATGATACTCGAAATAGAGCTCGCCCTGGATGACGGCCAGGTCGTCCTTGGCCGCCGCCAGTCGGTCGAAGAAGGCCTCCGGCGTGCGGATCTGCGTGCGCGGGGTCCCTTGCAGGTCAGCCAGGCGGGTGAGGGTCTCGATCATGGTCGGGTTGGCGCCGCCGCCGCCGTCGCCGAAGCCGAACAGGTACAGGGCGTCCGGCGTGCGGTCGGCGTCCTTGTAGTTGGCGCCGTGGTAGCGGATTTCCTCTATGGCGCACTCGCCATTGTAGTTGTCTGCCGGCGGGAAGTGGGTCAGCACCTCGCTGCCGTCGATGCCCCGCCAACGGAAGCTGTGGTGCGGCGGCGAGGTGAAGCGGTTCCACGACAGCTTCTGGGTCAGGAAGCGGGTCATCCCGGCCTCGCGCATCAACTGCGGTAGCTGGCCGTCATAGCCGAACACGTCCGGGTTCCAGAAGATCGTCGAGCGCAGTCCGAAATGGGCGCCGAAATAGGCCTGGCCGTACAGGAACTGGCGGCACAGGCTCTCGCCCCAGGGCAGGTTGCAGTCTGGCTCGACCCAGCTGCCGCCGATGGGCAGCCACTGGCCGGCGGTGACCTTGGCGCTCAGGCGAGCGAACAGGTCGGGGTCAACCGCCTCGATGGTCGCGTACTGGTAGGCCTGGGAAACGGCGAACCTGAACTGCGGATAGCGGTCCATCAGGCCCACGGCGGTGGAGAAGGTCCGCTGCGCCTTGCGGCGGGTTTCGTCGATGGGCCACAGCCAGGCGGTGTCCAGGTGGGCGTGGCCGACCGCGGACATCTCCGGCGCGACGGATCCGTTGTGCGACGCCAGCAGGCCGGCGAGGATCGGCTTGGCGGCGGCCCAGGTGGCCGGGTCCTCCGGCTCGATCAGGTTGCAGACCTTGTTGAGGTCGTGCAGCAGCTTGCCGGCCCAGGTGTTGTCCAGGGCGGGGCGGACGATCTTGGCCCCGACCCCGCCGGTGGAGCGCAGGGTCTGGGCCGGCTCGCGGTCGGCCTCCAGTTGGCGCAGGACGTCGAAGTCGTGGAACAGGCTCCACGCCCGCGGGTCAAAGCGGCGCAGGTCGCAGGCGATCAGGCGATAGGGATCGGGACCGCTGCGCTCGGCCGCGTCGCCGCGGCCGAACATGCCGTTGCAGGCAATCTCGATGTGGAAGGTGACGACCTCGCCGCCGGCCGCCTTGGGGAACAGGGTGGCGGTGTGGCGGCCGGGGTTGAGGCCTTGGTGCGAACGGCCGTCCAGCCACAACAACCCCTCGGAGCGGGAGTCCCAATAGAGGTCCACCTGATGGCCTGCCCAGCTCTCCGGCACGCGGGCGGTGACGCGGACCCAGTAGGTGGCGAACAGCGGCCCCAGCACCTCGCCAAGGGCGGCGTCGCGGTAGGGCAAGGCGATCCCTTCCTCGTACGGGATGCGATCGGTGGGGCCGCAGATCTCGATCCGCTCCACCGAGACGCGCTCGGGATATATGGCGCGCCGCAGCCGCGAGCCGAACTGCCGAAGGCGGTCGCGGGTATAGGTGGAGTAGCGTCCACGCGCCCGGTTGACCGGCGCGCCAATGTCGCTGGCGGCCGACAGTTCACCATCGCGACCCATGGGGTGTCTCCGTTACTTGCCGAGCGCGGCGTAGACCAGCTTCTGGAACATGGGCAGGGCCACGCGGCCGCCCATGCGCTGGCCGGTGGCGAGTTGGGCGGCGGCCTCTGGGCCAAGCGGCATGGAGTTCTGGACCAGGTAGAGCATGACCATGTCCTCCACCGGATCGGCCTGCCACCAGGTGCCGAAGGCGCCGGGCCAGCCGAAGGACCCCTGCGAGCCCGCGCCCATCCAGGCCTGTTTCTCCGGGTCGGTGATCACCGAAACGCCAAGGCCGAAACCCTGCCCGCCCCAGAAGGGGATGCCCATGAACGGGATCTCGCGCTGGGCGTCGGTGAGGCGGTTGGCCCGCATCAGCTTGACGGTTTCCGGCTTCAGCAGCCGCACGCCGTCCAGCTCGCCGTCGTTCAGCATCAGGCGGGCGAACTTCAGGTAGTCGTCGGCGGTGGAGATCAGGCCTCCGCCCCCGCCGCAGAAGGCCGGCGGCGTGTCGTATGCGGTGAAAGGCACGGGCTCGAGGCCGTCCAGCTTCTCGTCCAGTCGGTAGACCACGGCGGCGCGGTCGCGCTTCTCTGGAGGCACATAGAAGTCGGTGTCGACCATGCCCAGCGGCTTGAAGATCCGTTCCATCAGGAACTCGCGATAGCCTGTCCCGGCGATGCGGCCGACCAGGAAGCCCAGCACATCGGTGGCGTGGCTGTAGTGGAAGCGCTCGCCCGGCGGATAGGACAGCGGCAGCCCCCCCAGCGCCGCCATCCAGGCGTCCGGCCCCATGTGAGAGTTCAGGACATCGCCTAGCGCCGCCTGGTGCGCGTGGGCGATGGGGCCGATGGAGGTGAAGCCATAGGCCAAGCCCGCCCGGTGGGTGAAAATGTCGTCGAAGGTGATGTCGCGGGGGGCGTCGTAGACGTCATCGACCGGACCCTGGGCGTCCTTCAGCACCTTCATGTTGGCGAACTCAGGCGCCCATTTGGCGATCGGGTCGTCCAGCTTGAACTTGCCCTCTTCCATCAGCATCAGGGCCGCGACCGAGGTGATCGGCTTGGTCATGGAGGCGATGCGGAACAAGGTGTCCCGGGTCATCGGCTTGTCTCGCCCGATGTCGCGCAGGCCGATGGTGGAGACCTGGGCGATCTCGCCCTTGCGCCAGATCAGGGTCACCGCGCCCGACAGGTCGCCGGCGTCGACGACGCCCTGAAGCACGCCCGGCACGCGGGCCAGGGCCTGCGGATCGAAACCAGTCGGCGTTGCGCCCGCGTCATCCATGGCTGTCTCCCGTCATGCCTTTGGCCGACGATAGCGAGGAAAAGCCGGCGGGCCTACGGCGACGTAGCGTCAACGCGGGCCGGCGTAGGTGGCGATCAGCTCTCCCTTGGCCAGCACATGGCCGCGCAGGGCTCTTTCCAGCGCGGGTAGGCGATTGGTGGCCTTCAGCCCCAAGGGGGCGTCCAGGGCGAAAAGCTCGATGTGATAGTGGTGCAGCCCGGTCCCGGGCGGCGGGTGGGGGCCGAAATAGCCGTAGGTGTTGGCGTCGGTGAGCCCCTGGATGGCCCCGACCGGCGCCGTGAGCGCCGGACCCTGCGGCAGGCCCTCGGGCAGGCCGATGGTTTCGCCCGGGATGTTCCAGAGCAGCCAATGGGTGAAGCTGGTCGCGCCGCGCGCATCCGGGTCTTCGATGATGATGGCGTAGGACTGGGCGCCGGGGGTCATGGCCCAGTTGAGGGCGGGGGAGAGGTTGTCGGCATAGGCGCTCTGTCGTTTGGCGAAGGCGCCGCCGACCGCCAGGGCCATCGATGACGGGTTGAGCGGCGCGGATCTTTGGGCGTCGACCCGGTCGATGACAAGGTTGCGGGGGGCTTCCCCAGGCCCTCCGCACGCTCCCAGAAGCAGGGACAGGGCGGCGATCCCAGGCACGCACGCCAGCCCCCGCCCAGACGTCGCGCGCCGAACCGGTCTGCTCATCGTGAAGCTCCCCAGCGAGTTTGCCGATGCTACCCCTATTTGCGTCGGCGCGCGCCTGTATCGTCACCGCCCGGCCGCGCCTCAGCCCTGCAGCGCCCGCAGGATCGCCGAGGCCTTGGTCTCGGTCTCGCGGCGTTCCGAGGCGGGGTCCGAGTCCGCGACGATGCCGGCGCCGGCGCGCAGTTCGAAGTCCCAGCCACCGGTTTCGCTCCGCTCGAAAGCGGCGGTGCGGATCAGGACGCTGGAATCGAACGCGCCGTCCGACCCGGCGAAGAACAGGCTGCCGAAGAAGGGGCCGCGGGGCGGCTCCAGGGCGGCGATCACCTTCATGGCCTGGACCTTGGGCGCGCCGGTGATCGAGCCGGGAGGGAAGGCGGCGGCCAGAAGGTCGATGGCCGTGCGGCCGGGCGCCAGCCGTGAGCGCACCGTGGAAACCAGATGATGCACATTGGCGAAGCTCTCGATGCCGAACAGTTGCGGGGTCACCACCTGGCCGGGGGTGGAGACGCGGGCCAGATCGTTGCGCATCAGGTCGACGATCATCAGGTTCTCGGCCCGGTCCTTTTCCGAAGCGGCCAGGGCGGCGGCCAGGCGGGCGTCCTCGGCGGGATCGGCGGAGCGCGGCAGGGTGCCCTTGATCGGTCGGGTTTCGGCCACCAGGGTCGCGCCATCGGGATCGACGCTGACGAACCGCTCGGGAGAGTTTGACACCAGGGCCCGGTCGCCAAGGTTCAGATAGGCGGCGAAGGGGGCGGGGCTCTGGTCAGACAGGCGGACGAACAGATCAATCGGTTCGATGGTCGGCAGCAGCGTGCCTCGCCAGCGCCGAGCGATGTTGGCCTGGAAGATTTCCCCGGCGGTGATCCGCGCCACGACATCGGCCACGGCGTCTTCGTAGGCGTCGCCGCTATCGGCTTGGATCTCGCCGGTCAGGGCGCCGCCCTTTTCCGGCAGGCTAGGGACTTCCAGCCAGCTCATCGCGACGCGCGCCATGGTGGCGGGGTCATCGCCACGGCCGATGGCCAGCACCTCACGCTCGCGATGGTCGAAGGCCAGAAGAGCTTGATAGTCGCCACAGGCCAGGTCCGGCCAGCCGGGCCGGCGCCCCAGGCCCAGGCGCTCGACACGGTCGCCAAGCTCATAAGACGCCAGGCCGGCGACCCCGCCTTGAAAGGGCGGTCCGCCCGGGTGGGCGCCGGCGCGTGGCCCCACCAGGTCGGCCAGGGCGGCGAAGGGGTCCGTGGTGTCGGAGGGCGCGATCCACAGGCTCCGCGCCGGGGCGCGGGCGACATAGGACCACCGCGCCCTCGGCCCCGACCCGTCCGACAGCAGGCCCAGGGCGAAGGGCTCGTGCGCGAAGGCGGCCAGGACCTCCACCGGATTGCGCCACGGCGCCTGGATCAAGGCCACATCGGTCATGGCGGCGCCTTGGATCGGCCCATCGCCCATGGCAAAGCCCGCACGACCGCCGGGCCGGGCCGGGCTCGGCGCGCCCGCCACCGTGGAGAGACCCGCATGGACGTCCAAGGCCTGAACCCCGTCCTGCCCGTGGACGACCTGCCCGCCGCCGTGGCGGTCTGGTCGGCGCTGCTGGGCGTCGAGCCGACCTTCGTCGACGGCGAGCGCTGGGCGCAGTTCGATGTCGCCGGCCGCCGTTTGGCCCTGGCCGGTTCGGACCGGGTCTCAAACGTCGCCGGGGTGATGATCAAGGTGGGGGACCTGGAGGCGGCGCGCGCCGCCGCCGCGGGGCAGGGGCTGACGGTCGGCGAACCCCAGGTGGGACCCCATGAAGTGCGCTGCGTCGTCATGACCCCTGGCGGTTGGCCCGCGATCTTCTATCAGCCGATGAAAGCGTAAGGCTTGCGGATATAACGCAAGCTTTATATGAACGCGACCCTGACCGCCGCCGCGCGGTTCCCCTCAGTGTTGGAGCGCCCCCTTGAGCCGCAACGCCTACCTCTTCACCAGCGAAAGCGTCTCCGAAGGCCATCCCGACAAGGTGGCCGACCGCATCTCCGACACGGTGGTGGATGCCTTCCTGGCCGCCGACCCGGTCGCCCGCGTCGCCTGCGAGACCCTGGTCACCACCAACCGCATCGTCCTGGCCGGCGAGGTCCGCGGTCCCGAGGGTGTCATCGAAGGCCTTGAGGAGAAGGTCCGGGCGGCGATCAAGGACATCGGCTACGAGCAGGAAGGCTTCCACTGGAAGACGGCGGAGTACGACTGCTACCTGCACGCCCAGTCGGCCGATATCGCCATGGGCGTCGACGCCAGCGGCAACAAGGACGAGGGGGCCGGTGACCAGGGCATCATGTTCGGCTACGCCACCAATGAGACCCCCGAACTGATGCCGGCGACGCTGCAGTACTCGCACAACATCCTCAAGGTGCTGGCCGACGCCCGCCACGCCAACCGTTCGCTGGGCCTGGAACCGGACGCCAAGAGCCAGGTCACCCTGGAATATGTGAACGGCAAGCCGGTGCGCGCCGCCTCCATCGTGCTGTCTACCCAGCACCGTGAAGGCCTGACCCCGGCCGACATCGCCGAGATCGTGCGGCCCTATATCCTGAAGGTCCTGCCGGAGAGCTTCATCACCGATGAGACCCAGTGGCACATCAATCCCACCGGCAACTTCGTCATCGGCGGCCCCGACGGCGACACCGGCCTGACCGGGCGCAAGATCATCGTCGACACCTACGGCGGCGCGGCCCCGCACGGCGGCGGCGCCTTCTCCGGCAAGGACCCGACCAAGGTCGACCGCTCGGCCGCCTACGCCTGCCGCTACCTGGCCAAGAACGTCGTCGCCGCCGGCCTGGCCGACAAGTGTGTGATCCAGATCGGCTATGCCATCGGCGTGGCCAAGCCGCTGAGTTTCTACGTGAACCTCAATGGCGGCGGCCAGGTGGACCCGGCCAAGCTGGAAGCCCTGCTGCCGGAATTGATCGGCGGCGCCACGCCCCGCGCCATCCGCGAGCACCTGGGCCTCAACAAGCCGATCTACGCCCGCACCGCCGCCTACGGCCACTTCGGCCGCACCCCGGAGGCCGACGGCGGCTTTTCGTGGGAACGGACGGATCTGGTGGAAGAGTTGAAGCGAGCGTTCTAGGGCCGGTCTTCCCGTCAGCGCGCCACCCCCACGTCAGCCTGCCGCATCCGCGTGCGCACGGTGAACACGCCGTCGCCGGCCAGGACGCCGGCGCGGGCGAAGAGGCGGCCGTGTTGCCAGTTGGAGAGGCCCAGCTCCGGGCGGTTCAGGGCGTACTGGCCGTCCACCCAGCGGGTGAAGCCGTCGCCGACGAAGCCGGCGTTGAGGCCGGCCCAGAAGCGGGCGTGCGCCGCCGCATCCTCGGCGATCAGCGAGCCGATGAACTGCGGGCTGAAGCGGTTGAACAGGGCGATGGCCTGGTCCAGGTCATCGACGATCTTCAGGGAGACTTCCGGCGTGTCCTCCCATTCCCACTCGATGGCCAGGCCCTCAAGCGGGAGAACCTCGGCCAGGGGCTCGTGGTGGTCGCCATCGGCGCGGCGCACGGTGGTGTGGGCGCCGCGCCAGTCGGCCGGTAGCCAGTCGAAATCGCCGTCGACCACGTGCAGCTTGCAGCCATGACCGCGCCGGTCGCCGGCCCTGGCCAGGGCTTCCAGGAACAGGGGCACCAGCTCCGCCGCGCGTGAGCGGGCGATGCAGCAGACGTTCAGGGTGTTGCAGACCTTGCGATCGAGGGAGGCCAGGGCGACGGCGGCGAACCGCGCCGCATCGGCGCTGGCGTCGGCCACCAGCCAGGCGCCGCCGGTTCCGTGCAGGCTGACCGGGGTTCCGGTCTGGCGGGCGACGCCGCCCAGCTGGTCCACCGCCCTGCCCGAGCCGCGCGCCACGGCCAGGGCCAGGCGCTTGTCGGCGAACACGGCCCAGCCGGCGGCGTGCTCGGGGCTATCCACCAGGGCCGCGGCGCCGGCGGGCAGGCCGGCTTCGTCAAGGGCCGGGGCCAGGGCGTGGCGCTCGATGGCGCGGGCGGTGCGCAACGCGTCGCTGCCGATGCGGAAGACCACGGTGTTGCCGGTGCGGATCACGCCGGCGGCGTCGGCGAACACATTGGGCCGACCCTCGAAGACGAAGCCCACCACGCCCAGGGGGGCGGTGACCTGTTCCACGCTCCAGCCTTTGTGCTCCACCCGCTCGATCAGGCGCTCGCGGCCGCCGGGGGTGTCGCGCCATTCGCGCAGGCCGGCGATCATGTCGGCGCGCATGCGGTCGGAGGCGATCAGGCGGGTGGTGGAGCGGCCGCGGGCCTGGGCGGCGGCGACGTCCTCGGCGTTGGCGGCGGCGATCGGGGCCCAGGTTGCGTCGGACTCGAGGCGGGTGGCGAAGGCGTCGAAGAAGGCGGTAATCGCCTCGTCGCTCACAGCGCTCATGGCGGCGAAGGCGGCGTGGGCGCGGCCCACGGCGTCGGCGGCGATGGCGTGGACGGCGGCGGGGACGTGCATCAGCTCGCCGGTTTCCTGGGCCACCAGCAGCCGGTCGCCGGCCTTGAAGCGCGCGGCCAAGGCGTCGTCCACGCGCGCGACCTTGTCGCCGCCATAGACGATGGGCATGCCGGGGGTGAGGGTTTCCAGCGTGGTCATGGCGCCCCTCTAGAGCCTTTCCGGTGCAAGTGGAATCACTTGAACCGGACAAAAAGGCTCTACCTTCGTACATTTGGAGGATGAGGGGCGCTGCAACCGGCATCCCCTTGAAGCTGTCATGCTCTTGCGAAAAGACGCGCGCGTCAGCCTTTTGCGCGGCGGGGCGGATGGGATAGGGCAGGGCGATGGACGACGCCGTGGACTCATCGTTGCAGGCCTTCGTGGTGGGCGCCGGCCTGGCCGACCCGGGGGCGGCCCAGACCTGGACCTCGCTGACCGGCGGGGTGTCGTCGGATATCTGGAAGGTTGAGTCGCCCGGGCGCCCGGTCATCTGCGTCAAGCGAGCGGTGGCCAAACTGCGGGTGGCGGCCGACTGGCAGGCGCCGGCGGAGCGGACCAATTTCGAGTGGCGCTGGTTCGATCTGGCGCGGTCGATCATTCCGGGAGGCGCGCCGCGGGTGCTGGCGTATGACGATGCGGCGGGCGTGTTCGCCATGGCCTATCTGGAGCCGGCGGATCATCCGCTGTGGAAGCGGGAGCTGCTGGAGGGACGGGTGGATGTCGCCGCGGCGGGCGAGGTCGGCGCGCGCCTGGCGCGGCTGCATTCGGCGACCGCCGGGCGGGCCGACATCGCCGCCGCCTTCGCCACTGACGCGCTGTTCCACGCCCTGCGGCTGGACCCCTTCCTGCTGGAGGCCGCCCGGCGCCGGCCGGAGGTCGCGGAATCGCTGACCGCCATTGTGGCGCAAACGGCCGCCACGCGCCTGGCCCTGGTGCACGGCGACGTCAGCCCGAAGAACATCCTGCTGGGGCCAGAGGGTCCGGTGTTCCTGGACGCCGAGACGGTCTGGTACGGCGATCCGGCCTTCGACCTGGCGTTTTGCCTCAACCATCTGCTGCTCAAACACCTGGTGGTGGAGGATCGCGCGGAGGCCCTGTTCGCCAGCTTCGACGCCCTGGCGCGAGCCTATCTGGCGGGGGTCGATTGGGAGGCGCCGGACGGCCTGGAAGCCAGGGCCGCGCCCCTGCTGGCCGGGCTGATGCTGGCCCGGGCCGACGGCAAGTCGCCGGCCGACTACCTGCCCGAGGGACCGCTGCGGGAGACGGTACGCGCGGTGGCGATCCCGCTGCTGCACGCTCCGCCTACACGGCTGGCGGAGGTCTCGGTTGCCTGGTCCCGCCGCCCCGGCTAAGCCCGGCGCACAGCCAATTGGAGCCCCGCCATGCAGACCAAAGCCGCCGTCGCCTGGAAGGCCGGAGCGCCTCTGACGATCGAAACGGTGGACCTGGAAGGTCCCCGCGCCGGTGAGGTGCTGGTGGAGATCAAGGCCACGGGCGTCTGCCACACCGACGAGTTCACCCGCTCCGGCGCCGATCCGGAGGGCCTGTTCCCGGCCATCCTGGGGCATGAGGGCGCCGGGGTGGTGGTCGACGTCGGGCCGGGGGTGACCAGCCTGAAGAAGGGCGACCACGTGATCCCGCTCTACACCCCCGAATGCCGGCAATGTAAGTCGTGCCTGTCGCGGCGGACGAACCTGTGCACCTCGATCCGCGCCACCCAGGG
>JBBROW010000010.1:0-89262 GCA_038228945.1 Caulobacterales bacterium | reverse complement strand
TCGTCGACCTCCAGGCCGCCATCAACCGCTTCGTCGCCGACCACAACCAGCAGCCCAAACCCTTCGTCTGGACCGCCGATCCAGACAAAATCATCGCCGCCGCCAGCCGTGGGCACCAAACGTTGGAATCAATCCACTAGAGCCTTTCCGGTTCAAGTGGAAGCGCTTGGACCGGACAAAAAAGGCTCTATCTTCTTACGTTTAGAGCATGACCGGCGCTTCAACCGGTTTCCACTTGAAGCTGGCATGCTGCACGGCGTTCTATCGCTTGGCCTTGTGCTCCACGACGCCGAGGGCGTCGGCCAGTCGAACTTTCGCCGATCCCGGTTTCAGCGGCTGTTGCTGGTCGGGATGCGGCGCCCAGCCGGTGAGGGTGATGATCTCGAAGGTCGCCGGTATGCGGCCATCCGCCTCACCGAACTTCGCGGCATAGATCTCGAAGGTCCGCGCCAGGACAGCCCGGGTCAGCGGCGCGCGAGGGCGCTCCACCAGCACATTGGTCTCGCCCATGGCCCTCAGGTCGGCCAGCAGCTTCAGCGGATGGGCATAGCGCACGGTCACCCGATCCACGTCCGAAACGGGCAGGGCGAAACCCGCCCGCTGGAGCAGGGCCGCGCCGTCATAGGCGTCCGCGAACGGCGACACCCGCGGTCCCACCCCGGGCGCCAATTCCGATTCCGCCTGCAACAGGGCCTGGCGAAGTTCGGTCAGGGTGGCGCCGCCGAGGATGGCGCCGATGAACAGGCCATCCGGTTTCAACGCCCGCCGAAGCTGGATCAGCGCCCCCACCAGATCGTTGGCCCAGTGCAGGGCCAGGCTGGAGACAGCCAGGTCCAGGGAGGCATCGGCGAAGGGCAAGCGCTCTTCGTCGAGCACCAGACGCGGCCCGCCCCGACCCGCCAGCATGGCCGGGGAAACATCCGCCTCGATCAGCGTCTCCACCTTGGCGGCCGCGTCGCTGGCGGCCAAGGCCCTGGCGAAGGCGCCGTTGCGAGCCCCCAGGTCCACGGCGACGGGGAATTGCCGCTTGATGGCCTCCAGCCTTTGGACGATATCCTCCGCCGCCCGGCGCTTCAGAAAATCGGCCGCGCCATAGCCGCGCGCGGCGCGCTCGAGGCGGCGGCGGTGCAGGGCGCGGTCGAACAGGCGGGGCGGGGCGGACATCGCGCCCAGGCCTACTGCAATGGACCGGACCGTGCAAAGCTGCGCCGGTGACCGGAGCGGGGAGGCTGGGTTGGTCGGCGAACTTTGGCGACCCAAGTGGCGGGGAGGCCCGCGCCTGACCAGCGCCCTGCGCGCGGTGCTGGACCTGGCGCTGCCGCCCATGGCTCTGGACGAACAGACCCGGGGCGAGGGCGTATATTCGCAGGGGATGACCCCGGCGCTATGGGCCCGTATCGAGTTTATCTCCGCCCCCTTCTGCGACGGCTGCGGCGCGCCGTTCGACTACGACCGCGGCGAAGGCGCCCTGTGCCCCGCCTGCATGACCCGCCGGCCGGCCTATGACCGGGCCCGCGCGGCCTGCCTCTATGACGAACATTCCCGCGACCTGATCCTGAAGCTCAAGCATGCCGACCGCACGGACCTGTCGGGGCTGTTCGCCCGCTGGCTGGCGCGGGGGGCGGCCGACGTGCTGGGGCAGGCCGACGCGGTCTTGCCCGTGCCCCTGCACCGCTGGAGACTGCTGAAGCGGCGCTACAACCAGGCCGCCGAGATCGCCCGCCCCCTGGCCCGCATCGCCGGGCTGGACTATCTGCCCGACGCCTTGGTCCGCCGCCGCGCCACCCAGAGCCAGGGCGGCAAGTCGGGGTCCGGCCGACGTCGCAATGTCGCGGCCGCCTTTACCGTCGCCCCGGCCTGGCGAAAACGCATCGAAGGCAAGCGCCTAGTGCTCATCGACGATGTCCTGACCACCGGCGCCACCGCGGAGGGTTGTGCGCGGGCGTTGAAGGCCGCCGGCGCCGCCTGTGTCGATGTGGCTGTCATCGCGCGGGTGAAAGATGTAACCCCACGGCCTATATAGAACCCCGGGACTCCAAGACGTCGGACAGCCATGGCTCAGGTCACCATCTATACCCGTCCGTTCTGCGGCTACTGCGCCCGGGCGATTTCCTTGCTCAACGAAAAGAGCGTCGCCTTCGACGAGATCGAGGCCGGCTTTGACCCCGCCAAGCGCGACGAGATGGTCAAGCTGTCGGGCCGCAACACCTTCCCGCAGATCTTCATCGATGGCGCTCACATCGGCGGCTGCGACGAGATGATGGCGCTGGAACGGGCCGGCAAGCTTGACCCGATGCTCTCCGCCTGATGCGGAAGCAATGATGCTCAAGGTCGGTCTGGTTCAGATGCGCACGCCGGCGGATCAGCTGGCGGCGCTGGCGCAAGCCACGCCGCTGGTGCGCCAGGCGGCGGCCGAGGGCGCCCAGCTGATTGTTACACCCGAAGGGACGAACATCCTGCAGCGCGATCGCGCCCAGCTGTTCGAGAAGCTGACTCCCCTGGAGGATGACGCTTGTGTCCTGGGCCTGCGCGCCCTGGCGGACGAGCTTTCAGTCTGGATCTTGATCGGGTCCGCCTTGGTGCGTCGCCCCGACAGCCTCTGCGCCAACCGCTCCACCCTGGTCGGTCCGGACGGCGCTGTAACGGCCACCTATGACAAGCTGCACATGTTTGACGTCGATCTGCCCACCGGGGACCGCATCCGTGAATCGGAGAGCTATACGGCCGGCGATCGCGCCGTGATCGCAGACGCGGCGGGCGCCAAGGTGGGCCTGACCATCTGCTACGACGTGCGCTTCCCGGCCCTGCACCAGGCCCTGGCCAAGGCCGGCGCCCAGGTGCTGACCGTTCCCTCCGCCTTTACCCGCCCCACCGGCGCCGCGCACTGGGAGATTCTGCTGCGCGCCCGAGCTATCGAAACCGGATCTTTCGTCCTGGCGGCGGCTCAGGGTGGCAAGCACGAAGACGGTCGCGGCACCTATGGCCATTCCATGGTGGTGGCGCCCTGGGGCGAGATCGTCGCCCAGGCCGCGCACGAGGAGCCGGCCCTGGTGATGGCTGACCTGGACCTGGCGGAGGTCGACAAGGCGCGCGGCGCCATTCCGGCCTTGAAGAACGAACGGGCGTTCACCGGCCCATGAATCGCCAAACACGATGATTCGATATGCATTGGCCTGCGAGCACGGCCATCAGTTCGAGGGCTGGTTCGGCGCCTCAGCCGATTATGACGACCAGTCCGAGCGCGGCTTGCTGGAATGCCCGGTCTGCGGCGCCCACTCGGTGACCAAGCAGATCATGGCCCCGGCCGTCAGTGGCACCAAGGCTCGGGGCGTCAATGTCCAGGACGCCAAGGGCCGCGCCGTGATGATGGAGGCCATGGGCCAGATCCGTCGGCACGTGGAAGACAACTTCGACTACGTGGGCGACACCTTCGCCAAGGAGGCCCGCGCGATCCATGAAGGCCAGTCGGAAGAGCGCGGTATCTATGGCGAGGCGTCCGCCGCCGAGGTGAAGGCCCTGGTGGACGACGGCGTCCCCGTCGCCCCCTTGCCGGCCAGCCCGCCGAAGAAGACCCAAATCAACTAGAGCCATTCCGGTTCAAGTGGACCCACTTGAACCGGATAAAAAGGCTCTAACTTCTTACAGTTAGAACATGACAGGCGCTTCAACCGGTATCCACTTGAAGCTGTCATGCTCTAGGCTTCATCGCCCCGCCGGCCCCTTGGGAACACTGGCGACACAGCTGATCGAACCGACAGTATTGGCGCCGTACTGGACGAAGCCGTTGGCCAGGGGCGCGGAGTGCTGGGCGGTGATGGGCAGGTAGAGATAGCAGACCGATCCATCGATGGGATCGCGCCAGCGCTGGATGATGGTGTCCTCCAGGGGGCCGGCGTAGGTGCGCTCCAGTTGCATGCGTGGATACTGGCCCCACAGCGAGGCTGGTGGGTTGGCGGCGGGTCTGGCGGCCGGAGCGGTCTGCGCCCCGGCCATGATCGGATGGAGCGCCGCCCCGAGTAGCAGGGCGGCGAGGAGCAGGCGATTACGGGTTTGCATGTCGGACCTCAGAACTCGAAACCGACGCCGACCCCGCCACCGGCCTGGCCGTGGCTGGTGACGTTCAGTCCAGCCTTGATGGTGGTGCGATCGTCGTCGAAGCGCTTGGACAGGCCGGCGGCGAAGCCGACCTGGTCGCCCCACACGCCGATGCCGAAGCCCACCAGGCCCTTGCCCGGCTTGACCGGCTGGGGGATGTAGCCGCTGGCCAGCGCCGCGGCGATCCCGGCGTCGGCCTGTTGGCGGTCATGCTGCACGACGCTGCCCAGCGCGCCGATCTGGCCATTGGTATAGGCGTTGGCTTGGCTGAGCGCGGCGGCCTGAGCCGCCTGAACCTGACCGACATTGGCGGCGTCTGAAGGGGCTGCCCCGGCGGCTACATTGTGGATCGTGGCGGCGGCGCCGTTGGGATTAAGGGTGACGCTGGTCTTGCCGCCTGCGTCGTACTGGATTGAGTTCTGGCCCGCCGCCAGGGCGATATTGGCCGTACCTTGGGCGTTGGCGGCATTGGTCAGGGCGGTGTTGGCTGTTCCTTGCGCGGCGGCGGCGGTGGCCACCCCGGTGTTGGCCGTGATCTGGGCGGCGTTGCCGACGGCCAGGGCATTGGTCGCGGTGGTCTGGGCGCCGTTGGCGGTGGTCTGGGCCGTGGCGGCGTTAGCCAGGGCTGTGTTGGCGGTGCTCTGAGCGGCCCCCGCGTTGGCCAAGGCGGTATTGGCCGTGGATTGGGCGCCGTTGGCGGTGGTCTGGGCCGTGGCGGCATTGGTCAGGGCGGTATTGGCGGCGCCCTGCGCTGTTGCGGCGTTGGCCAGGGCTGTGTTGGCGGTCGATTGGGCGGCCGAGGCGCTGGAGGCCGCGCCAGAGGCGGCGGCCACGGCCGCATTGGCGGTGGTCTGGGCGGTGGCCGCATTGGACAGCGCCGTGTTGGCGACGGTGGAGACTCCGGCGACCGTCTGGTTGGTCTGATAGAGTTGGCCGCCGTTGACCACGTCGGTGCTGCCGGCGGCCACGGCGCCGGCGGCGACATTGGTCAACACCCGCTGGTTACCCGCCGATCCGAACGAGACGGTGTTGGCGACAGTCGCCACCGAGCCGCTGCCGATGGCGATGGCGCCCGCCCCGTTGGCCAGGGCGCCGGGGCCTACCGCGGTAGCCAACGCGCCCGTGGCCGTCGAGTTATCACCAAAAGCCGCGCCGCCGTTGGCAGCGGAAGCGTTCACCCCCACAGCCACCGAGCCGGTGGCCGTGGCGCCGTGACCGATGGCGATGGCGTCGACACCCGTCGCAGCCGCGTTCTCGCCCACCGCCACGGCCCCAGCTTTGCTGGCGTTGGCCCCGGAGCCCAGGGCCGTGGCGTTGTCGCCGGCGGCGCTGCTGTCCGTGCCCAGGGCCACCGCCTGCGCTCCACCGGCGGCGGCGCCGTGGGTCAGGACGCCGTCCCCAGAGCCGACGGCTGTGCTGTTGGTTCCCGCCGCGCTGGCGTTGGCCCCGAAGGCGATGCTGCGAACGCCCAGGGCGCCGGCGTTCCAGCCGATGGCGTTGGAATAATCGCCCATGGCGTCTGATTTCGCCCCGCCAGCGAAGCTGGCGAAGCCTTCGGCCTCGCTGTTATCGCCAATGGCGGCGCTACTGTTGCCATCGGCGGCGGAGGCCGTGCCGATCGCGGTGGAAGCCGAGCCATTGGCTTGGGAACCGGTCCCGAAGGCTGAAGCCGTGGCTTTGGTCGCCAAGGCTGTGGAGCCGACGGCAAGGCTGTCCTGTCCCGAGGCGATGGCGCTGTAGCCGATGGCCGCCGACGTCAGGCCGGTGGCCTGGGTGTTGAAGCCGATGGCCTGGCTGAAGTCCATCGTCGCGGTGCTGCTGGCGCCGATGGCGATGGATTGGGCGCCTGCGGCGCTGGCGCCCGTGACCAGGGCGCCGTCGCCGCTGCCCAGGGCGATGCTCTGCTCACCAGCGGCAACGGACTTGTAGCCCTCGCCGATGGCGCCGCCGCCGCTCGCGGTGGCATAGCCGCCGGCGGCGAAGCTGACCTGGCCGGTGGCCATGGTGAACTCACCAATCGCGGTGGCCCCACCCCCGGTGGCCTGGGCCCCGACCCCCACGGCGGCGCTGTCGATCAGCACCGTTTTGGCGCCCGCGCCGATGGATACGGAGTTGAGGCTGGCGTTTGCGCCGGAGCCGAACGCGGAGCCCCCGCTGGCCGCCACCGAGTTCTGGCCGACGGCCGTGCCTATGAAGCCGGCCTGGGCGGACAGGCCGATGGCCACCCCGTCGTTGCCGGTCACCTTGCTCTTGTCGCCGATCGCCACCCCGCTGAGCGCGAAGCTTCCGGACTTGAAGCCGATGGCGATAGAGTGGTCGAAAGCGGCCCAGCTGGACTCCCCAATACCGATGGAGCTGGTTCCGGTGGCGGCGGACTTTGTGCCGATGCCGATGTCGTTCAGGCCATTGGATTGCACGCCCTGGCCCAGCGCCACGCCGCCGGCCGCTCCCGCGAAGGCGCCATCACCCACCGCGAGGCTGTGATCGCCTTCCGCGTCGGCGCCCGTGCCAAACGCCGAGGCGTTCAAACCCACGCCCCGCGCGCCCTCGCCCACCGCCGTGCTGAAGTCGGCCTTGGCCCAGGCGTTGCCGATGGCGACGGCGCTGTTGCCGTCAGCCTCCGCGCCTTGGCCGACCGCGACACTCGACTGGGCGCTGGCGGAGGCGTTCCAACCAACGGCCGTGGCGCCCTGATCTCCGGCCTTGGCGGCGTTGCCCAGGGCCGTGCTGGATTCACCGGCGGCGTCGGCGCCCGTGCCAACGGCGGTGGCGTTGAGTTGCTCGGACTTGGACGCTTCGCCAATGGCGATGGAGAAATCGCCATCGGCCTTGGCCGCGGCGCCAGCCGCGTCGCTGACGGCCACATGGCCCGTCCCCGTCCCAGCGCCGTTTCCGACATCCAGCGCCAGGGCCGGCGCCGCGGTGGCGGCCAGGATAGCCCCGGCTACCGAAGCCAGAAGTCCTCGGCGGACGGACGGGCGAACGGCTGCGCCGCGCATCCGGGCGGGCTGAACATCAAGAATCTTGGACAAGTGTAGCTCCCCACAAGCTGAGCGCCCGAGTGTTCGGGCAATGCGGCGGAAGCTAGAGGGGGTTGCGGGAAGCGACTTGGAGCCGGCGGAACCTTGGCTTGGACTATGTGGCCCTGGACAATGCCGGTTCGTCGGCTGGAGTGACGGTCATCATGTAGTTCACGTCAGTGTCGGCCGAACGGCCCCACCGACCGGTCTTGAGGTCCAGGGCCAGGCCGAACGGCCCTTCTAGCGCGAAGGGTTCGCCGGCCAGGAAACCGCGGATTTCGTCGGGCGTCAGGAACTGGCGCCAATCGTGGGTTCCGGCCGGAACCCAGCGCAGGACGTATTCGGCGCCGACCTTGGCCAGGGCCAGAGCCTTTAGCGTGCGGTTCAGGGTGGCCACGATCATTAGGCCGCCGGGGGCCAGCAGCCGCGCGCAGTCACGCAGGAACGCGCCGGGATCGGCGACGTGCTCGATAACCTCCATGTTCAGGACCAGGTCGAAGGCTGGCTCGCCGACCGCCAGCAGGGCCTCGGCGGTGGCGGCGCGATAGTCGACGGCCAGGCCGACATCGGCGGCGTGGGCGGCCGCGACGCCGATGTTTTCCGGCGAGGCGTCGACGCCGGTGACCGAAAAGCCCATCCGAACCATGGGCTCACACAGCAAGCCGCCGCCGCAGCCAATGTCCAACAGCCGCAGTCCGGCGAAGGGGGCGCGGGCCTTGGGATCGCGCCCAAACCGGGCCAAGGCAGCCTCGCGGATAAAGGCCAGCCGCGCGGGGTTGAAATGATGCAACGGCGCGAACTTGCCGGCCGGGTTCCACCATTCCGCTGCGATGGCCGAGAACCGCGCGACATCGGCGGGGTCGATGCTGGAGCTGGAGCTGGAGCTGGAGGAGGGGGTAGGCGGGGTGGCGCTCATGCGGCAGTGCTGAACCGGCAAGTGCGGACGGTCAACGGATCAGGATGATTTCTACGCCCAGATCGAGGTCACGCCAGGCCTGGTCCGCGGTCAGCACCGGCAGGCCAAGCTCGCGCGCTAAGGCCAAGCAGAAGCGATCACCCAGGGAAAGGCCGCGGTGACGTGTGGACGCGCGGAGGAGGCTCGCCTGAATCGCTTGGCTCGCGCTGGCGTCAGTCACCTCACAGTAGGATCGCCACAGCAGATCCTGCATCTGGGTCTCCGAGAATCCCATCTCGAGAAGCTTGGCGGCTACCTCGGCATAGTTGACGGCGCTGATGATGGCTTGTGGCAGGGCGGCCCTGACCGTGCTCGCGCCGGGCTCGGCATAGATCAAGGCGAGAAGGGCTGATGAGTCCAGAACGGCCTCAGCCATCTTCATTCTCGCGGGAGGCTTCCCGGCGGCGTTCGGCGATGAAGTCGTCCACCACGCTCACGCCGGGCGGGATCAAACTCTGGGCGAGGTCCTGCAGTTCCTTGAGGGCGGCGCTGCCGTCATTGAGCGTCAGATCCTGGCCGTCAAACACGGCGATCACGCCGCGGCCAGGCTTCAGGTCCAGGGCCTGCATCACCTCCGGCGGCAGGTACAGGCTGCCATCGGGGCGGATGACCAGCCGCCAGATCTTGCCGCCGCGCGGCTGGACAAGCCGCCGATCCGTCGGGCCGCCGTCGTAGGGCGCCGGACCCTCATTGACGCCACTCAGATCGGCGCGGCCCAGAGTGTAGTCCCCTTGTCTTTGCGCGTCGTCCGTCAGCACATTTCGCACGTGCTGATATCGCTTGCCGAGGAACCTGGCGATGTCGGCGCGGGCGTAGCCGGCGGCGTTCAGGGCGCGGATCTTGTCAGACACAGTGTCCAAGGGGGCGGCGATTGACGCCATCTGGCTTGGGTCAGGTGACATACCTATCGCTCCGCATTTGTCAGGTAGGTAGGTTGTATTCATCCTGCGGTCAAGCGCTTGTTCCCTGGGCGCACCATCGCTAGAAGGGCGCCTTCGTGCGGAGGAGGGCGGCGCGGCTTGTCCCGTCTGGTGATGAAATTCGGCGGCACCTCGGTGGCCGACCTTGAGCGTATCCGGCGCGTGGCGCGGCTTGTCTCGGCCGAGGTCGCGTCGGGTAAACGCGTCTGCGTGGTGGTCTCGGCCATGTCTGGCAAGACCAATGAGCTGGTAGCCTGGACCGACGGCGCGGGCGCCGCGGCGCAGGGCCTGGATAGTTCCGACGACGAATACGATGTGGTGGTGGCGTCGGGCGAGCAGGTGACCGCCGGTCTTTTGGCCATGACCCTGCGCAACATGGGCCACAACGCCCGTTCGTGGATGGGCTGGCAGGTGCCGTTGATCACCGACGACGCCCACGGCCGCGCCCGCATCGACGAGATCCCGCCGGAGAAGCTGAACGCCGCGCTGGACGCTGGCGAGATCGCGGTGATCGCCGGCTTCCAGGGCGTCGACCGCCAGGGCCGCATCGCCACCCTCGGCCGGGGCGGCTCGGACACCAGCGCCGTGGCCATCGCCGCGGCGGTGAAGGCCGAGTGCTGCGACATCTATACCGACGTGGACGGGGTCTACACCACCGACCCGCGGATCGAATCCAAGGCGCGGCGCCTGGCCAAGATCAGTTACGAAGAAATGCTGGAGATGGCCTCTCTAGGGGCCAAGGTGTTGCAGACCCGCTCGGTGGAGCTCGCCATGGCGCACAATGTGCCGCTGCGGGTGCTGTCGAGCTTTGTCGAGCCGGGCGAAGCGCCGGGTCAGGGCACCATCGTCTGCGACGAGGAGGAAATTGTGGAAAAGCGGATCGTGAGCGGTGTGGCCTACAGCCGCGACGAGGCCAAGATCAGCCTCTTCGGCCTGCCGGACCATCCCGGCGTGTCGTCGGAAATCTTCGGGCGTCTGGCCGACGCCAACGTCAATGTAGATATGATCGTCCAGAGCCACGCCCGCACCGAGGGCGCCGCCAACATGGAGTTCACCGTCGGCAAGCGCGATGCCGCCCGGGCAGTGGAGATTGTCCGCGCCGCCCAGGCCCAGATCGGGTTCCAGGACGTGGGCGTTGACGAGGACGTGGCCAAGGTCTCGGTGATCGGGGTGGGCATGCGCAGCCATACCGGCGTCGCCAAGACCATGTTCAAGGCCTTGGCGGACAAGGGTGTCAACATCCAGGTCATCTCAACCAGCGAGATCAAGATCAGCGTCCTGATCGAGGCGGCCTACACCGAGCTGGCGGTGCGCGCCCTGCACGCCGCCTACGGGCTGGACCAGCTGTAGCGCTCACAGCGACGTCGGCGGCGCCTCGACACCAAGGGCGGCGTCTGCGCTCTCCGGGCGGCCGCTATCGGACCGAGAAGGGGACGTCGCCCTCCGCGCGGTGGCCATCCGCCGTGACGGCATGCCAGTGCAGTACATAATCGCCGGCGCCGAGCGACGTCTTGGGCACGGCCATCAGGCCCTTGGGGCCGTCCAGGCTGACCGGGCCGACGTCTGCCTTGGCCCCGGCGCGGGTGATCTCGAAGCCGGAGAACTTCGGCTCCAGGCGCTCATTGAACTGGACCTCGATCATGCTGGGCGCGTGGCTGACCCTCGCGCCGGCGGCGGGGTCGGACGACACCAGGCGGGCGTGGGCCTGGACCTGACCGGCCAGGGCCAGGGTGGCGAGAAGCGGGAGGATGAGGATGTGCTTGCGGCGCATAAGGGACTCCAGGAGGCGGGCTAAAGTCGGACGGCGTTCAGGCGTAGGGCGTTGGTGACCACGCTTACCGAGGACAGGGCCATGGCCGCCGCGGCGATGGCGGGCGACAGCACCAGGCCGAACGCCGGGTACAGCACCCCAGCCGCCAGGGGCACGCCAGCGGCGTTGTAGACAAAGGCGAAGACCAGATTCTGGCGGATGTTGCCCATCACGGCGCGCGACAGTTTGCGCGCCCGCAGCAACCCATTCAGGTCGCCCTTCAGCAACGTCATGCCGGCGCTCTCGATGGCGACGTCAGCGCCCGCGCCCATGGCGATGCCGACGTCGGCGGCGGCCAGCGCAGGGGCGTCGTTGACCCCGTCTCCGGCCATGGCGACCACCCGGCCCAGGGCGCGAAGCCGCTTGACCTCATCGGCCTTGCCGGCGGGGGAGACTTCTGCCCGCACCTCGTCGATGCCGAGCTTAGCCGCCACGGCCTGGGCGGTCACGGCGTTGTCGCCGGTGAGCATGACGATGCGGATGTTCTGGGCGTGCAGGGCGGCAATGGCCGGCCGGGTGCTCTCGCGGATCGGGTCGGCGATGGCGAAGAGTCCGGCCAGGACGCCGTCCGCGGCCATGAACACCACCGTGGCGCCCTCACGGCGACAGGGCTCGGCCTGGGCTTCCAGCGGCGTGGTCACGACCCCGGATTCGGCCAGGAAGGCGCCGCTGCCAATGGCCAGGCGCCGGCCCTCGACCTGGCCAACGGCGCCTCGGCCCACCGGGGAGTCGAAGTCGGAGGCCGTCGACAGGACAAGGCCACGCTCGTTGGCGGCGCTGACGATGGCCTTGGCCAGGGGATGCTCGCTGGACCGCTCCAGGCCAGCCGCCAAGCGCAGCACATCGGCCTCGTCGAAGCCCGCCGCCGGGACCACGGCGACCACCGCCGGGCGGCCCTCGGTGAGGGTGCCGGTCTTGTCCACCACCAGTGTGTCGACCTTTTCGAAGCGTTCCAGGGCCTGGGCGTCCTTGATCAACACCCCCGCGGCCGCGCCGCGCCCCACCCCGACCATGATCGAGATCGGAGTGGCCAGGCCAAGCGCGCAGGGGCAGGCGATGATCACCACCGACACCGCCGCCACCAAGGCGTAGGCCAGGCGCGGCTGCGGACCAACGAGGGCCCAGACGACGAAGGCGAGGACCGCGGCGGCGATCACCGCCGGCACGAACCAGCCCGATACCTGGTCGGCCAGCCGCTGGATCGGCGCCCGCGAACGCTGGGCCTGGGCCACCATCTGGACGATCTGGGCCAGCAGGGTGTCGGCCCCGACCTTTTCAGCGCGCATGACGAAGCCGCCGCTGGCGCTTAGCGATCCGGCCACCACCTTGTCGCCGGGGGTCTTGGAAACCGGCATGGACTCGCCGGTGACCAGGGCCTCATCCACCGCGGCGCGGCCTTCGGTGACCTCGCCGTCCACCGGGATCTTCTCGCCGGGCCGCACGCGCAGGGCGTCGCCCACGGCGATGGCCTCGACGCCAACCTCCTCGTCGGTTCCATCGGCGCGCACGCGCAGGGCGGTCTTGGGCGCCAGATTCAACAGGGCGCGGATGGCGCCAGAGGTGCGTTCCCGGGCCCGCAACTCCAGAAGCTGACCCATCAGCACCAGGACCACGATCACCGCCGCCGCTTCGAAATACAGAGGCGGGGCGCCGTTCATGCCTCGGAACGCCGTTGGAATAAGGCCGGGCGCCAGGACGCAGACCGTGCTGAACAGCCAGGCCACACCAACCCCCAGAGCGATCAGGGTGAACATGTTCAGGTGGCCGCTGCGCAGCGAGGCCAGCCCGCGCTCGAAGAACGGCAGTCCGGCCCACCAGACCACCGGCGTCGCCAGGGCGAATTGGCCCCAGGCGTTCACCGCTGGTGGGATCGGCAGATGTAGGCCAAACAGGTGTCCGCCCATTTCCACCACCAACAGCGGCAGGCTCAGCACCAGACCAACCCAGAACCGGCGGGTGAAATCGGCGATCTCGGGATTGGCCGCCTGGTCGGCGGTCACCGTCTCCGGCTCCAGGGCCATGCCGCAGATGGGGCAGGCGCCGGGTCCCTCCTGGCGGATCTGGAGGTGCATGGGGCAGGTGTAGATGGTCCCGGGCGGCGC
This sequence comes from Caulobacterales bacterium, assembly GCA_038228945.1. Taxonomy (GTDB): domain Bacteria; phylum Pseudomonadota; class Alphaproteobacteria; order Caulobacterales; family Caulobacteraceae; genus Acaudatibacter. The sequence goes on along the minus strand of JBBROW010000010.1, from coordinate 76,360 downwards.
CGGCGGGTCGGGCGCGCGGGGATGCAGGTACTTGTCCGGATCGGCCACGAACTTGGTCCTGCAGCCGTTGGAACAGAAGTGGTGGGTCGTGCTCCCGACCTCGAAGCTCGGCTTACCGACCCCCAGCTTCACCGTCATGCCGCAGACAGGATCAAGGGCGGTCTCGCCATCCGTGGGTCCGGGCGCGGGCGTGGCGGCATCTGCGTGATGGGTGTGACTCATGGCTCTGCGTCTATACCCCCCAGGGGGCATATTGCAATTACCCCGGTGGGGTATATCGTGGGGCGATGCATCGATCGAACAAGCCGCAGTTGCTCAACCGCCTTAACCGCATCGAGGGCCAGGTGCGCGGGGTCGCCCGCATGGTCGAGGAAGACCGCTACTGCATCGACGTCCTGACTCAGATCCGCGCCGTTCGCGCGGCCCTGGCAAAGGTCGAGAGCGAGCTGTTGAAGACCCATCTGGATCACTGCATCGAGAGCGCCATCGTCAGCGGCGACGCCGGCGAGCAGCGTCAGAAAGCGGCCGAGCTTATCGCGTTGCTGGAGCGCTCGGCGCGGTAGACGGCGGCTTGGCCGGCGCCGGCCAGTTGGGCATCCCCGGCGCCCAATGTGTCGCCGTGCCCGCGACCATGTACCAGGTGACGAACAGGGCACAGATCAAGGCCCCCGGCACGGCGCTGTTCGTGCGCTTCCAGGTAAAGGCGCTGATGATCCCGACCACCGCCATCAGCGGCAGGAACTGGATCGCCACCACCGTGTTCAGCGGCTGGCTGGGGGTGAGCAGCAGGTCGCGGGTAAAGAGCGGGATGTATTCCGCCGCCAGAAACACCAGAAATCCCGCCGCCATGGCCGTGATCGCGGTTCCGTATCGCGCCAACCCGCCCTCGCCGGCGACCGCCAGGTTCCGGTGCAAGGCGCTCAGCGCCACGACAAAGAACAGGCTGAACGGGATCACGTAGAACAGGAATGCCTTGGCCTGGCTGGGACTCATCAGCTTCAGCGCCACCACCCAGAACCGGAAATCGACCTTGAACAGGGCGTCCGCCACCCACAGCGAGAAATAGCCCACCCCTACCGTGACCAAGGCGATGAACACGCCAGACACCCAGCGGGTGTTGTCGGGCGCCTTGGGGGCGCGCAGCAACGCCCCCATAACCCAGATGATCAGGGCGTTCAGCAGCGCCCAGACCATGATCTGGCTGGTGATGTACTGGCGGAACGGGAACGAAGGTGGCGCGACCACCGCCCCCACGCCCATGAACGGATAGAAGCTCAGCACCGGGATCGCCGCGCCCAGAACCAGCGCCAGCCACCAGCGCCGGTCCCGCCGCGTCCTCACCGGCGCGGGCGCCCCTGGCAGGTCGGCGAACACGGGCAAGCGCAGCGCCAGGTCGAAGGTCCCAAGCAGCAAGGCCAGGAAGCCTGCGAAAGCGATTAGTGTCCCCAGCTCCTTGCCGAACCAGACTTGATCCGACGCCGGGCGCGGGGTCCCGCCCTTCAGGGTCCTGGCGAACCAGTCGGTGGCGTCGCCGATCGCCTCATTCGAGAAGTGGTCGCCTGGATGGGTGGTCGCCGGGGTGTAGAGCATCCGGGCGGTTCCAGCCGCCAGGTCGCCATAGACCTGGCCAGGAATGATCGGCGCCGCCGAGCCGAACACCTTGCCAAGCTTGGGGCTCTTCCCCACGTCCTTGGCGTGATCAACGCCCCACATCAGTTTCGAGAACTCGTCGTACTGGCTGTAGACGACGGCCAGATTCCGCGGCCAGGCCGGGTCGCCCTCGGGAGCGAAACCGCTGCCCGTGGAGGAGCCCTCCAGCACCATGGCCTTGTAGTCATCAGGCATGGCCTTGGCCGCGGCCAGGACCGTCCAGCCGCCCATGCTGTGACCCTCGAGCCCGATGTTGGCCTTGTCGACCATGGGCAGAGCCCGCAGATAGGCCAGCCCCGCCGGACCGCCGAAGCCGGCGGAGAATGCCGGCGGATCGGAATAGCCGTGGCCGCTCTGATCCAGGGCCAGCACCACATAGCCGCGCCGGGCGAACTCGATGGCGAACCCGTCCTGGGTCTCACGCGCGTTGATATAGCCGTGCACGGCCAGGATCCCCGGGGCCGGGGCCGGGGCCTTGGCCGAGGCGCCGACGGGTATGTAGAGCAGGGCGCTCATCACCCGGCCATCCGCGCCGGGGAACCGCACGTCGGAGATTCGCACGCCGTCCGCGGTCTGAACGGACTTGGCGAGGAAGCCGCCGCCGAGGATCAGCGTCCAGCCCAGGACGAACAGGATCAGGCCCTTGAGCATCGCACGCTTCCCCCATGGACTAGCGTCCGCGCGCCCGCCCCTTGGCCAAGCTTCCGATGGGCCGGCTTCGCGTGCAAGGGGGCGCGGCGAGAGCGACCGTGGAGCAGCGTCTAAGAATTGGGCGGCGCGGCGAATTCGCGCGATGGCGGTAACGAGCCCGTCGCTATTCACGGCATAAAACCTGCTATAGGCGCCGTAAAGACTAGGGGAGCGCGTTCAAACCACCATGCCGACGCCGGGACTAGCCATACGGGGGCCGCGCAGTCTGCTGAAGCAGATTCGCGAAGCCATGGCCGGGGCCGGTCCTACCCAGGCCAAGTTCGACATGGTCGTGCGCACCATCGCCAATTCGATGGTGGCGGAGGTCTGTTCGATTTATCTGCGCCGCGCCTCTGGTGAGATGGAGCTGTTCGCGACCGAGGGTCTGGCTCCGGGCGCCGTCCACGTCACCCGCATGAAACCTGGCGAAGGCTTGGTGGGCGAGATCATGCGCATGGGACGGCCGCTGAACCTCAGCGACGCCCCCAGCCATCCGACCTTCTCCTACCGTCCGGAAACGGGCGAAGATCCATTCCACGCCTTCCTGGGGGTGCCGCTCCTGCGCGGCGGCCGCTCGATTGGCGTGCTCGTGGTCCAGAACCGCACCAGCCGCGTCTATGGCGAGGAGGAGGTCGAGGACCTCCAGATCATCGCCATGGTGCTGGCCGAAATGGTCGCCGCCGGCGGCCAGCTTGGCCAGGACGCGCTGAAGGACGTCGAGATCGCCCCGCACCGCGCGGAGCGGATGAAGGGCGCGCGTTTCGCCGACGGCCTGGCTTACGGGGTTGCGGTGCTGCACGAGGCGCCGGTGGCCGCCGGCCAACTGCTGTCCGATGATCCCGTGGCCGAAGAGACCCGCCTGACCAAGGCGATCGAAGACCTGCGCAGCCAGATCGACGGCATGCTGGATGGCCATCAGGGCATATTGGGCGCGTCCTATGACGTGCTCGAGGCCTACAAGATGCTGGCCTATTCCAGCAGCTGGAACCACGATCTGCAGGAAGCGGTGCGCTCCGGCCTGACCGCCGAGGCGGCGGTGGAGCGGGTTCGCTCCGAGCACCGAGCCCGCATCGGCCAAGCCCGCGACCCCTATCTGCGTGAGCGCCTGCACGACCTGGAAGACCTCAACGACAGGCTGCTCCGCCACCTCAGCGGCGATGGGGCGAAACAGCGGGTGCTGCCAGACAACGCCATCCTGATCGCCCGGAACCTGGGGCCGGCGGATCTGCTGGAGCTCGACCGCACCAAGCTGCGGGGCCTGTTGCTGGAGGAGGGCTCGTCCGCCAGCCACGCCGCCCTGATTGCCCGCGCCCTGGACATCCCCTGTGTCGGCCGCCTGTCTGGCCTGCGCGACCGGGTCAACGAAGGCGACTGGGTCATCGTCGACGCCGAGAGCGGCGAGGCCTATCTGCGGCCGAGGCCCGATGTGGTCGTGGCGATCAAGAACCGGATGGAGGTTCGCGCCCAGCGCCGGGCGGAGTTCGCCAAGCTGCGCGACACCCCCGCCTTCACCCGTGACGGCGCCAAGATCACCCTCCTGATGAACGCTGGCCTGGCCGTGGACCTGGACACCCTGGCCGACACGGGGGCCGAGGGCATCGGACTGTTCCGCACCGAGTTCCAGTTCATGGTCTCCGAGGACCTGCCCCGCCTAAACGCCCAGACGGCGCTTTATGCCAAGGTGCTGGAGGCGGCCGGCGACATGCCGGTGACCTTCCGGACCCTGGACCTGGGCGGCGACAAGGTGCTGCCCTACCTGGAGGCCGAGCGCGAAGACAACCCGGCCCTGGGGTGGCGCGCCGTGCGCATGGGCCTGGACCGTCCGGCCCTGCTGCGCCTGCAACTGCGCGCCCTGATCTCCGCCGCGCGTGGACGGGCCTTGAAGGTGATGTTCCCCCTGGTGGCCAGCGTCGAAGAGTTCCGCGCCGCCCGCGCCATGGTGGACCACGAGATCGCCTGGGCCCAGCGGCGGGGTCGTCCGGCGCCGTCCCGCCTGGACGTGGGGGCGATGATCGAGGCGCCGTCCCTGCTCTGGCACCTGGACGCCCTGCTGCCGATGACCGATTTCGTCTCGGTGGGCACCAATGATCTGATGCAATATCTGTTCGCCGCGGATCGGGGCAATCCCCGGGTCGCCGATCGCTACGATCCCTTGTCGCCACCGGCTTTGCGCGCGCTCAAGGCCATTCGCGACGCCTGCACCGAGACCGGCACGCCGGTGTCCGTATGCGGAGAAATGGCGGGCCGGCCGCTGGAAGCCTTCGCCCTGGTGGCCCTGGGCTTCGAGGCCCTGTCGATGCCGCCGGCCGGTATCGGGCCGGTCAAGCAGATGGTGCTGTCCTGCGACCGAGAGGCCGCCCGCAGAGGCGTGGAAGGCTTTCTGAAGGGCTCCGGCGGCTCGGTTCGCAACGAGATCGAGACCCTCGCAAGAAAGCTTTATGTCGCGGTCTAGGCCATTGGATTCATGCGATTTCACTGATATTCACAACGGATCGTTAACGAAGCCTCGTTAGTGCGTTTTGGGTGGCCATCCCCTGTCCGGGGTTGGCAAGAGTCGGGGACTTAGTAGCCATGCCGCTGGACACAGGCGCGGTTACCACATTCGACTTGGCTGGCGGGGGCTCCGCTGCCGGATCTGCTGCGAGCGCCAGGCGTTCGCTGCGGGTGGTTCTTGAGGGCGACAACATCGGCCAGTCCTTGCGCATGATCCGGGAGGCCAGGGGCCTTTCCATCGACGCGGTCGCCGAGATGACCCGGATTCGGCCCAGCTACATCGCCGCGATCGAAGCTTCCGACATGGCCAGCCTTCCCTCGCGCCCTTTTGCCATCGGCTATGTCCGCGCCTACGCCCAGGCGCTGGATCTCGACGCCGACGCGATCATCGCCCGCTTCAAGGCCGAGGCGCCGGATCATGACGCTACTCTGCACACCCCCATTGGCGTGCGCCACAACAAGCCCCGGCGCTTCGGGCCCATGGCCGGCGTCGCAGCCGCCCTGCTGGTGGCTCTGATCGGCTGGAACATCGCTCGCCACGCCGTGGCCAAGGAAGAGACCGCCCGGCCCAAGGCCGTGCGCCAGGCGCCCATGGCACAGATCAAGCCGGTCACCGGAGTGGTCAGTGTCGGCGCGCCTCTGCCGCCGCCGCCAGAGGCCACGACACCCAAGGCTTACGAACCGCCAGGCTTGGCCGCCGCGGTGGCTGGCAAGAGCTCCGCGGACTCTTCCGCCGCAACGGTCGCCGCGGCAGCCGCCGCCGCCGCCGCGGACAGTGGCGCCCCGCCCGTCGGCTCGCCTTTTGTGGCCGCAGGCAAGATCTATGGCGCTCCACAGGCCGGAGCGGGGCTGGTTCTCCAGGCGACCAAGCCGACCGCCCTGACCGTGCATGGCGCGGGTGGGGCCGTTTATTTCACCGCCTTCCTGGCTGCCGGCGAAGCGTGGCGCGCGCCGCCCTCGGTGAAGGGTCTGTCCGTCGATGTCGGTTCGCCGCAAGCGGTTTCGGCCTATGTCGCCGGTGTCTCCAGGGGGCCGCTAAAGGACCCTACCACCTCACTCAGCCAGTTCGGCGGCTGACAAATCGGCGACTGTGGCGCTCGGACCCCTTGGGCCGGGACGCGTTTCACCCTATCCTTGGTGTATCATGAGCGTTGAAGATCATACCCACGTGCGCCCCTGGCGGGCGATCGACCGGCGCAAATCGCGCCAGATCCATGTTGGCAATGTGCCGGTGGGGGGCGATGCGCCCATCACCGTGCAGTCGATGACCAACACCCTCACCGCGGACGCGGCGGCGACCATCGCCCAGATTCGCGAACTGGAGGAGGCCGGCGCAGACATCGTGCGGGTCTCGTGCCCCGATCAGGAATCGACGGCGGCGATGTCGGCGATCACCAAGGCGTCCAACGTCCCGATCGTGGCCGACATCCACTTCCACTACAAACGCGGCATCGAGGCGGCCAAGGCCGGCGCGGCCTGCCTGCGGATCAATCCAGGCAACATCGGCGGCAAGGCGCGGGTCAAGGAGGTCATTCAGGCCGCCCGCGACTATGGTTGCTCCATGCGCATCGGCGTCAACGCCGGCTCGCTGGAACGCGAATTGTTGGAAAAATACGGCGAGCCCTGTCCAGACGCCATGGTCGACAGCGCCCTGTTCCACGCCCGCATGCTGCAGGACGAGGACTTCCACGAGTTTAAGATCAGCGTGAAGGCGTCGGACCTGTTCATGACGGTCGCCGCCTATCAGAAACTGTCGGAACTGATCGATTGCCCCCTGCATGTGGGCGTCACCGAGGCTGGCGGCCTGCGCTCGGGCACTATCAAGTCGGCCATCGGCATGGGCAGCCTGTTGTGGGCCGGCATCGGCGACACCATCCGTGTTTCCCTGGCCGCCGACCCGGTGGAAGAGATCAAGGCCGGCTTCGATATTCTGAAATCGCTGGGCCTGCGTCACCGCGGCGTGAACATCATCGCCTGCCCCTCCTGCGCGCGTCAGGGTTTCAACGTCATCGACACCGTCGGCCAGTTGGAAGAGCGGCTCAAGCACATCTCCACCTCGATGAGCCTTTCGATCATCGGTTGCGTGGTGAATGGCCCCGGCGAAGCCCTGATGACCGACGTCGGCTTTACCGGCGGTGGCAAGGGCGCCGGCATGGTCTATCTGGCCGGCAAGCCGGATCACAAACAGGGCAACGACGGCATGGTCGACCATATCGTCAAACTGGTCGAAGCCCGCGCCGCCGAAATCGAAGCCGGCAACGCCGCCGTCCTGGCGGCCGAGTAAGGCGAGGGGTTCTGCCCTGGCCTTCGCGGTCTGAGAATCGGCGCTCCGCGCGCCGAAATCTCAAAAGTGAACGCAGCGTCACTCTTGCCTGTTGGACGAAGCGCTGATTAGGTCTGCGCTCCAACCATAACGGGAGAGGACGTCCATGTCCGCCGACGGCACCTGGAAGACCACGATCAATTCGCCGATGGGCGTGCAGCAAGGCACGCTGACCATCGCCACCAGCGGCGACACCTTCACCGGTAAGATGGAAAGCGCCCAGGGCGCTCAAGATCTTTCGGGCAAGGTCGACGGGAATAACCTCAGCTGGTCCGCCCAGTTGACTCAGCCCTTCCCGATCACCTTGGAGTTCACCGTCGCGGTCGACGGCGACAACATGACCGGCAACGTCAAGGCCGGCGCCTTTGGTTCGTCGCCCCTGACCGGCGTTCGCGCCTAGGTTAAGCCTTAGCGCAGAGAAAATTTTGGGGTGTGGAACAGACGTTCCGCACCCAATTTTCTTGGCGGCGGGGCCTTTTGACTGCGACCGCAAGTCGCGGAACAGCGTTCAGCATTTGAAGGACAAGCTGGTCTAGACTTGGCCTCGATGACAACCCCGGCCGTCTTCGAGTCCGCGCCCATCGCCGCCAGCCCGCGGCATGAGCGAGCGGTTGTCCGGGTTACGGGGCAGTTCTTCCTGCGCCAGGCCGAGATGCTGGCTGAGCTGGTCGGCGGGGACCTGCTCCTGGGTCTGGTCTATCTGGCCATCACCGCGGCCAACACCGAGCATATGACCGAGGCAGTCCTGGCCAGATACGCCGAGCTGGATGAAGCGCCGCCTGACGAGATGCGCCAGCCGATCTCGGTCCTGGCGCTCTCGGCGTCGCTGAAGCTGCCTTACGAAACCACCCGCCGCTATGTGGCGCGCCTCGAGGGGATGAGCTTGATCCAGCGCGTCGGGCGGCTGGGTGTGATTGTACCCAAGCGCGCGCATGAGGATCCCGCTGCGGTGGAAAAGATCCGCCGCAGCTTCGGCGATGTTCACCGCTTCGTGGCCAACCTCCGCCGCGTTGGCGTCGACGTGGACTCGATGCGCTGATCGCCGCGCTCGACGGTTCGGCGCGGGGCGCGTTAAGGACTGTTCCGGCCGCGCGAGGCCGATAGGGGAATTTCGTCGATGGCGCTGAGCCTCGTCAAAGCCTGGGCCATGGCCCGGCGTCGGCTTGAAGCCGCCGCGGTCGACAGTCCGGTCATAGATGCGCGGCTGTTGCTTGAGGTCGCCGCCAACGCCAGCCGCACCGACATTGTCACCGACCCTCAACGCCCGCTCACACCCGCCCAGGAACAGGCTCTGGAGGCCTTTCTGAGCCGGCGGGAGGCCCGGGAGCCGGTCAGCCATATACTCGGCCGCCGCGGCTTCTGGAAGATCATGCTGAAGGTCACCCCGGACGTGCTCACCCCGCGCCCGGACACCGAGACCATCCTGGATGTCGTCCTGGCCGATTTCGCTGAGGGTCGGCGGTTCAATATTCTCGACCTGGGCGTCGGTTCCGGCGCGATACTTTTGGCCATCTTGGCAGAGCGGCCAGAAGCTGCAGGGCTGGGCGTCGATGTTTCCGAATCGGCGCTGGAGGTAGCGCGGGAGAACGCCGCCGCCCTCGGCCTCGGCGATCGTGCGGTCCTGGAGCACGGGACCTGGGCCGACGGCTTGCCGGATGATCACTATGATCTCGTGGTCTCCAATCCGCCCTACATCGCCACGGCCGAGATCGAGACCCTGGACCCGGAGGTTCGCGATCATGAGCCGCGCCTGGCCCTGGACGGCGGCGAGGACGGCCTGGACGCCTATCGCCACCTGGCGCCGGAAATCCTGAGGGTTCTCAAACCCGGCAGCCACTTCGCCGTGGAGATGGGCGCGAGCCAGAAATCGGCCGTCGAGCGGCTGTTCAAGGAGGCTGGCGCGGGGGGGGTCCGGACGGTGCGGGACCTGAGCGATCGAGATCGTGTTGTCACAGGATTCAAGAAACCCCTTGGAAAATAGTCCGGCTCTCGCTAGATCAAGGGGGTCTCCACCCAAATCGCCGGAGCATTGGGTCAGGGCGCGGGTTCGCAAGCGAACCAGGCGCACGGTCCCTCCGGGAGCGCGATCGACGAATCCCTCGAGACGGCGCGCTTGAAGCCTGACGGCGGAGACAGGGAACCAAGCGTTTTCGAACACTAATCCGGGCGATCGGGCCCGCATCCAAGATAGAGCCGCAGTCCGCCCGACGAGGTCATCGTCCGGCCGGCAGGGATCTGCAGCAGGTCGACAAAAGCATGAGAGATTTCAAGGGTATGAAGCGTCAACGGGGCCGGAATCGCGGTGGCGGTAGCGGCAACACGGGCGGTGGTGGTGGTAGCGGCAAGCCGCAGCACAACGCCAACCGCGCTTTCGATTCCAATGGGCCGGACGGGGTGAAAGTCCGCGGCGCGGCCCAGCACGTCTATGAGAAGTACCAACAACTCGCCCGAGACACGGCGTCCGCCGGTGATCGCGTCCTGGCCGAGAACTACCTTCAACACGCCGAACACTATTTCCGCACCTTGCGCGCGATGCAGCCGCTGCGGCCGGTTTCGGAAATCGTTGGCCGCGACCAGTTCGTGTCGGGCTACGACATCGATTTCGAGGACGAGTCGGGGGGCAACGAAGCCGCCGAGGGCGAATCAGAAGCCGAATCCAACGACGGTGAACAGCCCCGCAACGAGAACCAGAACCGCGGCGACCGCCAGGATCGTTTCGAGGGGCAGGGCCAGAACCGCGATCGCCAGGACCGCTACGAAGGTCAGGGCCAAGGCCAGGGTCAGAACCGCGAGCGCCAGGATCGTTATGAAGGCCAGGGCCAAAACCGGGACCGTCAGGACCGTTACGAAGGCCAGGGCCAGGGTCAGGGTCAGAACCGCAATTTCCGCGACGACCGTCCTCGCGATGCCCGCCCCGGAGATGATCGCCCCAGAGATGATCGCCCCAGAGATGATCGCCCCAGAGATGATCGGCCTCGTGATGATCGTCCCCGTGACGACCGCCCTCGCGACGATCGCCCGAGAGATGACCGTCCCAGAGATGATCGGCCGCGCGATGATCGTCCCCGCGACGACCGGCCGCGGGACCGCAATTTCCGCGACCGCGATCGTTTCAACCGCGACGACCGTCCGGCCCGCCAGGAGAACCGCGACCCGCTGAACGTGATCGAGCCGGAAGCCACGCCGCTGACCCAGCCGCGTGAGCCGGCGCCGGCTCGTGACGCCCCCGTCCGTGAACCCGCCGTGGCTCGCCAGCCCCGAGCTCCCCGTGAGGCGCCTCCCCGTGAAGCGCCGCAACGTGAAGCGCCGGCCCGGATGCTGCGCGCGGAGGACGGTGACGTCAGCCACGCGCCGGCCTTCCTCCAGGCTCGCCCCGCGGAAGTCGCCGACGAAGACCCGGCCGGTGAAGCCAAGAAGCCCCGTCGTCGCCGCGCCCCGCGCAGCTTCGAAGGCGGCGAAGGCGCCCCGGCCACCGCGGACGCCGACGAAGGTTGATCGAACCGCGTTAGCTGAACACCCTTGGCCTAAGCCCCGGCTAAGGCCATGCTCCCTCCAATTCTGGAGGGTTGCATGAAGCTTTGGTTCGGGGTGGCTGTGCTGATGGCCTTTGCCGTGGTGGGAACGGCCGCACGCGCGGACGACCCGCCGCCCAAACCCTTGCGCCTGATCGGCGAGACCCCGCCCATCAAAGGTCCCGACGGCAAGCCGGGCGCGGCGCGGCGCTTCGTCATCGACGCCACGGTCAAGCCGGGCGACGGCGAGTTCCAGTCGACGCTGGGCGGCTGGTTCGCTGGCCTTGATGATGATCCGCCTGTCGGCGAGATTTCGGGGTCCTGCGTCGAGAAGCACTGCGCCTTCACCGTCTCGGTGCAGGACGGCAAGATGTCCTTCACCGGCGACCTGCTGGACGCTGGCGGCCCGGTGGTGGCCCACTTCACGGTCAAGGACGACGACGACAAGGTCGCCGGCCAGGGGTCGGTCACCCTGCGCCCTCTGAAAGGCCCCATCGCCGGCTTTGGGCCGCTGGCCGCGCCGGACGCCGTCGACGCGCTTGCCTTTTCCGAGCTGCTGATCTGGAACCATCAGAGCGGGCCTAGCGGCGAGCGGGCGGGCGAGCCGGTGGATGACACCCAGCGCGAGGCCCTGGTCGACTGGCAGAAGAGCAAGCAGCGGGCGGGCACTGGCCTGATCTTCGTTTCCGACTTGGCGCAGTTGCGCGCCGAGGCAGCGGCGGCCAAGAAGGCCGCCGGCTGGACGGTGCTCGGCGACGCGGCGCACGGCTGGACCGCCGGCTATCCGGCCGCCCTGCTGCCCCGCGCCGGCAAGGGGAGTTTCACCAGCGCCGACGGCAAGGTCGCCCTGACCTTCGCCATTGATGCGCCGATGACGGGAGACGCCTTCGACGCCTTGGTGGAGAAGGAGACGGCGGACAACGCCGCCCGGTCCAACGTCGGCTACAACCGCGTCAATGGCGACATGGACCTGCACTATGAGGAGAAGGGCGTCTTCCACGTCCTGGCCTGGCACCACCGCGATGGGGGCCTGGCCAGGATGAGCCTGAGCTATCCGGAGGCGGCGGCCGAAACCTTCGACCCCTACACCAGCATCCTCACCGGCGCCTTCGTGGTCAGCGACGAGCTGAAGCGTTAGGCGGCCACCAGGACTTCCGCCCCCGGTTCCGACTGGGGCGGCGTCCAGGCCGGCCACTTGAAGGCGAAGGCTGGCTTGGGCGCGGGCAGGCAAGCCTCCAGCGCCGCGATCAGGATGGCGGGACCATCGTTGAGGAAATGGGTGGCGCCGGGCACCCGTTCGAAACGGATCGGCGCGCGGGTGCGGGTTTCCTTGACCAAAGTCTCGGCCAGGGTGATGGGGGCGAAGTCGTCCTGGTCGCCGTGGATCACGTGCACCGGCACGCGCAGGCGTGTCAGGGTCTCGCGCATGTGGTTCAACTGCGCCGCCTGGCCGGTGACTTCCAGCACGGCGTGGCGCAGGTCCCGCGGGATCAGGTGCAGCACCTTGCGCCCCAGGTCCACCAGCCAGCGGGCAGTGGGGCCGAACTCGCCAAGGAAGCTGGATAGCAGCACCACCCCGGCCAGCTTGCGCGGCGCCATGCCGGCCATCAGGGTGGCGATGGCGGCGCCATAGGACTGGCCCACCAGCAGCACTCTCTGGCCTGGCGCGGCGTCCAAAACGGGCAACAGGGCCTGGGCTTGCTGGCGGATGTCGGGCACGCAGGTGGCCGGCTCGCTGATGCCGAAGCCGGGTCGGTCGACCACGATCATCTGGCGGTCGGCGGGAAGGGCGGCCATGACTGGCGCCCAGTACTCGGCCCAGGACGGCGCACCGGTGATGACCACGATCTTCCAGGGAGCGGGGTGTTCGCGCGGGGTTTCCAGGGCGGAGATCCTCCAGCCAAGGCCGCCGCCAGCGATGAAGGTGGTGCGCCGCACGACGCTCTCGGGATAGTCGGCGGAGGTTGGACGGTGCTCGGTGCGCCCGGTGGCCGCGGATTCCAGACAGGCCCAGCCCAGGGCCAGAACCCCTGACGCCCTCTTGGGTGACACCCTGCGTGCTCCTGTGGTCTTGGCCTTCGTATTCATGCTCCCAACGCAGATCGAGCCTTCGGGTTCGGTCTTGGATCGCGTCTCCCTGTTGATGGCCCCAGCCTAAGCGGCCATGCCTGAAACGAGGCTGAAGACGGCGGTAGGGTTTGCGTTCATCTGGCGCGACATAAGCGCGCGAGGACGGCCCGACGACAGCCAGGCGACCGGTCGCGCGCGAAGGTTTTGCGTGTTTACATTTCAGTCCGCGAGGTCCCTCTATTCGCGGATGGACTGTGGGAACGGGACCATGAAGCGCAGCAATCTTCGCGCGCCATCCACGCCGCCCGCCGCTGAGCCTGGCCCGGCGGCGGCGGAGCGGTTGCCGCCGCCTAAACGGATCCTGCTGGTGGAAGACGAGGCCATGGTGGCCATGCTGATCGAGGACATCCTGGAGGATCTCGGCTGCGCCCCGGCCGCGTCGGTGTCCAGCGCCGCCGAAGCCATGCGCCTGGCCACGACCCAGGACTTCGACCTGGCCCTGTTGGACGTCAATCTGGGGGGTGGCGAGACCTCGTTTCCGGTGGCCGAAGTGCTGCGCGCCAAGGGAACCCCAGTGGCCTTCCTCACCGGCTATGGCCGCGGCGGGTTGCGGGCCGATTTCCAGGATCTCCCGGTGCTGGGCAAACCCATCGACCCGAAGGAACTGGAACGGCTGGTGCGTGACTGAGGGGGGCAAGGCAACCGCGCTGCCCTCGACCAGGTTCTGGTAGGCACCAAGTCATAGATACGACGCCCCCCCTATTGTGTGACCCAATTGCCACACCTACATCCGCTCCAGGCTGGTTGCGCTTCATCAAGGCGACCGGCTCCAGCCCTGTAATAGGGTTCAGTCCGCCTGATTTGGGGAAGCCATGAACGTCGATCTCTATTCCGACCGCGCCAAGCAGGCGATCCAGTCGGCCCAATCCCTCGCCCTCGCGCGCCGCCACCAGCAGCTGGCGCCGGAACATCTGTTGAAGATCCTGCTCGAGGAGAAGGACGGGCTTTCCCGCGCCCTGATCGAGAGCGCCGGCGGCCGGCCCGACGCCGCCGACCAGGCGGTAGACGCCCTGCTGGGAAAGATCCCCAAGGTCGAGGGCGGTTCGGGCCACCTCTACATGAAGCCGGAGACGGCCAGCGTCTTCGCCGCCGCCGAGGCGGGAGCCAAGGCCGCCGGCGACGCCTTCGTCACCACCGAGCGCCTGCTGATCGCCATCGCCAAGGATGGCGGCGACGCCGCCAAGGCCCTGACCTCGGCCGGCGCCACCCTGAAGGGCCTCGAGGACGCCGCCACGGCGCTGCGCAAGGGCAAGACCGCCGACAGCGCCAGCGCCGAGGAAGGCTATGACGCGCTGAAGCGATATGCCCGCGACCTGACCCAGGCGGCCCGCGACGGCAAGCTGGACCCGGTGATCGGCCGCGACGAGGAAATCCGCCGCACCATCCAGGTGCTGGCCCGCCGCACCAAGAACAACCCCGTGCTGATCGGCGAACCCGGCGTCGGCAAGACCGCCATCGTCGAGGGCCTGGCCCTGCGCATCATCAATGGCGATGTGCCGGAGTCCCTGAAGGACAAGAAGCTGATGGCGCTCGACATGGGCTCGCTGATCGCCGGGGCCAAGTACCGCGGCGAGTTCGAGGAGCGGCTGAAGGCCGTGCTCACCGAGGTGACGGCGGCCGAGGGCTCGATCATCCTGTTCATCGACGAAATGCATACCCTGGTCGGCGCCGGCAAATCCGAAGGCGCCATGGACGCCTCGAACCTGCTCAAGCCGGCCCTGGCGCGGGGCGATCTGCACTGCGTGGGCGCCACGACACTCGACGAATACCGCAAGCATGTGGAGAAGGACGCCGCCCTAGCGCGCCGCTTCCAGCCGGTGTTTGTGGGCGAGCCGACGGTGGAGGACACCGTCTCGATCCTGCGCGGGCTGAAGGAGAAGTACGAGGTGCACCACGGGGTGCGCATCTCCGACAGCGCTATCGTCGCCGCCGCCACCCTGTCCAACCGCTACATCGCCGACCGCTTCCTGCCCGACAAGGCCATCGACCTGATCGACGAGGCGGCCAGCCGCGTGCGCATGGCGGTGGATTCCAAGCCCGAGGAACTGGACGAGATCGACCGCCGCGTGGTGCAGCTGAAGATCGAGCGCGAGGCCCTGACCAAGGAGACGGACAACGCCTCCAAGCAGCGGCTGGAAAAGCTGGAGGATGAGCTGGACGAACTGGAAGGCCAGTCCGCCGAGATGACCGCCCGCTGGAAGGCGGAAAAGGAGAAGGTCGGCCAGGGCGCCCAGACCCGCGAGGCCCTGGACCGCCTGCGCGCCGACCTGGCCACCGCCCAGCGCCAGGGCGACCTGCAGCGCGCCTCCGAGATCGCCTACGGCGAGATCCCGGCCCTGGAGAAGCGCCTGGCCGAGGCCGAGGCGGCCCAGACCGCCGACCAGGACCCCCTGACCCCCGAGGTGGTGGACGCCGAGCAGATTGCCCAGGTGGTCAGCCGCTGGACCGGGGTGCCGGTGGAAAAGATGCTGGAGGGCGAGCGCGACAAGCTGCTGCGCATGGAAGACAGCCTGCGTGGCCGCGTGGTCGGCCAGGAGGAGGCGCTGGAAGCCGTCTCCGACGCTGTTCGCCGCGCCCGCGCCGGGCTGCAGGACCCCAACCGGCCGATCGGCTCGTTCCTGTTCCTGGGTCCGACAGGCGTGGGCAAGACCGAGCTGACCAAGGCCCTGGCCGAGTTTATGTTCGACGACGAGGCGGCCATCACCCGCATGGACATGAGCGAGTACATGGAAAAGCACTCGGTCAGCCGCATGATCGGCGCGCCTCCAGGCTATGTCGGCTATGACGAGGGCGGCTCCCTGACCGAGGCGGTGCGCCGGCGGCCCTATCAGGTGGTGTTGTTCGACGAGGTGGAGAAGGCCCACCCGGATGTGTTCAACGTGCTGCTGCAGGTGTTGGACGACGGGCGGCTCACCGATGGCCAGGGCCGCACGGTGGACTTCCGCAACACCCTGATCATCATGACCTCGAACCTCGGCGGCGAATATCTCGCGGCGCAGGGGGAGGGCGACGATGTGGAGGCGGTGCGGCCCATGGTCATGGACCTGGTGCGACGTCATTTCCGCCCCGAGTTCCTGAACCGCATCGACGAGATCATCCTGTTCAAGCGCCTGGGCCGCGCCCAGATGGACTCCATCGTCACCATCCAGCTACGCCGGCTGGAAAAGCTGCTGACCGATCGCCGCCTGAACCTCAGCCTCGACCCCACCGCCCTGCACTGGCTGGGCGAGAAGGGCTACGACCCGGTCTATGGCGCGCGGCCGCTGAAGCGGGTGATCCAGAAGGACCTGGTCGACCCCATCGCCCGCAAGCTGCTGGCCGGCGACCTGGCCGACGGCTCGGTGATCCACGTCACCGCCGGGGCCGACGGTCTGGAGATCGGCAGGCCGACGGTGAACTAGGGGGCGTGGTTTCCCGCTAGCTCCCTTTAGGGGGAGGGGCTTTGTGGGTCAGTCCTCGTCCGCCGGCGGATACAGGTGCGTCCCGCCGTTGGGGTCTTCGACCATCAGCCCGTCCGTCGCCTCGCTCAGATAACCCGGTCCGATCGGCGATTTGCCATGGCCGCCGGGGATGTCGAGGACGTAGGTGGGTTGGCAGAGGCCCGAGAAGCGGCCGCGGATGGCGCGCAGGATGGCCTGGCCCTCGGCGATGGGCACGCGCAGGTGGCTGGTGCCGGGCGCCAGGTCGCCCTGATGCAGGTAGTAGGGCTTGACCCGGGTCTCGACGAAGGCGCGCATCAGGGCGCCTAGAGTTTCGGGATCGTCGTTGACCCCGCGCAGCAGCACCGTCTGGCCCAGCATGGGGATGCCGGCGTCGACGATCCGGGCGCAGGCGGCGCGGGCGGCGGGGGTCAGCTCCCGCGCGTGGTTGGCGTGCAGGGCCACGTAGGTCGCCTGGGTGGGGCTCTTGAGGACGGCGACCAGGTCGTCGGTGATGGCGGCGGGATCGACAGCGGGCAGGCGGGTGTGGAAGCGGACCACCTTCAGGTGCGAGATCTGCGCCAGGCGGCGGGTCAGGTCCGCCAGGCGGCGGGGGGACAGGACCAGAGGATCGCCGCCGGTGACGATCACCTCCCAGACTTCCGGATGGTCGGCGATATAGGCGAGGGCGGCGTCGAGGGCTTGCGGCGTCAGGGCCTTGAGGCCGGCGGGGCCGACCATCTCTCGGCGGAAACAGAACCGACAATAGACGGCGCAGGTGTGGGTGATCTTCAGCAGCACCCGGTCGGGATAGCGGTGGACGACGCCGTCCACGGGGCTGAAGGCGACGTCGCCGATGGGGTCGGCGTCCTCGCCGGGCAGGGCGATCAGCTCGGCCGTGTGGGGGATGAACTGGCGGGCGATGGGGTCGTCGTCGTCGGCCGCGTCGATCAACTCAGCCATGGCCGGGGTCAGCGCCACCGCATAGCGCGCCGCCACCGCCTCGAGGGCGGGGATGCGCTCGGGTGGGATCAGCCCGGCGTCGGCCAGGGCCTTGGGGCTGCGGAGGGTGGTGGGGTAGGTGGTCATGGCTGGCGCGGATATGGGCCAAGCGGGCGGCGGGGGCAATGCGGGGCGCCATTGCCCCCTCAGTCCGCTCCCGCCACTGGCGTCCACAGCACCTGCTCGATGCGGGTCGCCCCGGTAGCCAGCATCACAAGGCGGTCGAAGCCGAGGGCGCAGCCGGAGGCGGGGGGCATGATCGCCAGGGCGGCCAGGAAGTCCTCGTCGATGGGATAGGTCTCGCCATAGACCCGCTGCTTCTCGGCCATCTCGGCCTCGAAGCGGCGGCGCTGTTCGGCCGGGTCGGTGAGTTCGCCAAAGGCGTTGGCCAGCTCGACGCCGCAGGCATAGAGCTCGAAGCGTTCCGCCACCCGGGGGTCGCCCGGCTTGGGGCGGGCCAGGGCGGCCTCGGGGACCGGGTATTCGCAGAGCAGGGTTGGCCGGCCGGCGCCCAGGTTCGGCTCGATGCGCTCCACCAGCACCCGGCTGAAGACGTCGGCCCAGGTGTCGTCGGCCGAGACGCGGACCTCCGCGGTGGCGGCGGCGGCGGCCAGGGCGTCCCGGTCGGTCTGGCCGTCGGCGGCGAGCGTGGCCAGCAGATCGATGCCGGCGAAACGGTCGAAGGCCGCGGCCAGGGTCAGGCGTTCCGGCTCGGCGAAGGGGTCGCAGGATATGCCCCGGAAGGCGAAGGCCTTGGCGCCGGTGGTCTCCGCCGCCAGGGCCAGCATTGCGGCGCAGTCTTGCATCAGAGTCTGGTACGGCTCCTCGGCGCGGTACCATTCCAGCAGGGTGAATTCGGGATGGTGCAGGGGCCCGCGCTCGCGGTTGCGCCAGACCCGGGCGAAATCGAAGATCCGCCGCTCGCCGGCCGCCAGCAGCTTCTTGGCCGCGAACTCCGGCGAGGTGTGCAGGTAGAGGCGCGCGCGCTCGCCGTCGGCGCCGATCGCCTCGGTGGCGAAGGCGTGCAGGTGGGCCTCGTTGCCGGGTGAGGCCTGCAGGGCGGCGGCCTCGATCTCGATGAAGTCGCGCGCGTCGAACCAGGCGCGGAGGCTACGCTTGATCCGGTTGCGGGCCAGCAGGAAGGGCCGCCGGTCCTGGTGGTTCTGGGGGCGCCACCAAGGGGACGCGGCGGGGGTTTTCAAGGTCGGGGTCCTGGCGGGCGAAGGCGATTGGGGTGAAGACGGCTGGAGATATGGTCGGCGATGCTATAGGTCCGCGCCAACAGATCGCTCCACTAGACTCGCGCGGCTTCCCCGAAAACCACTTGGGGCCAGCGCCACACCGTTGAGGAATAGATGTCGAAAGTTCAGGCCAGCTCGCTTCGCAGGGGCAATGTCGTCGATATGGACAACAAGCTCTACGTCATCCTGACATGCGAGAATATCCACCCCGGCAAGGGCACGCCGGTGACCCAGCTGAACATGCGCCGCATCTCCGACGGGGTGAAGGTGTCCGAACGCTACCGCACCACCGAACAGGTGGAGCGGGCCTTCGTGGACGAGCGAGAGTTCAGCTACCTCTATGAGGACGCCGAGGGGTTCCATTTCATGAACCCGCAGAACTTCGACCAGATCGTGGTGACCAAGGACGTCATCGGCGACACGGCCACCTATCTGCAGGACGGTATGCTGGTAATGATTTCCACCCACAACGAGGTGGCCATCTCCATCGAACTGCCCACGCGGGTGACGCTGGAGATCGTCGACACCGAGCCGGCGATGAAGGGCCAAACGGCCTCGTCGTCCTACAAGCCCGCCATACTGTCCAACGGCGCGCGGACCATGGTGCCGCCCTACATCGCCACGGGGACCAAGGTGGTGATCCTGACCGAGGATGGTTCCTACGTGGAACGGGCGAAGGACTAACTTCCGACCGCATGCGCCCCCTGCGCCACGGCCAGGGCCGTCATGTTGACGATGCCGCGGGCGGTGACGCTGGGGACCAGGATGTGCAGGGGCTTGGACACGCCCAGCAGCAGAGGCCCGACCTGCAGGGCGTCGGTCACCGATGAGAGCAGGGTCAAGGCGATATTGGCCGCGTCCAGGCCCGGCATGATCAGCAGGTTGGCGGCGCCGTCCAGCGGGCTGTCGGTGACCAGGCGCTGGCGCAGGATCGGGCGCAGGGCGGCGTCGGCGTGCATCTCGCCGTCCACCTGAAGGTCTGGGTCGGCCAGGCGGACCAGGCGCAAGGCCTCGCGCATCTTCCGCGCCGTCGGCGAATTGCTGGCCCCGAAGCTGGAATGGGATAGCAGGGCCGCCTTGGGGGTCAGGCCGAAGCGGCGCACAACCTCGGCGCCCAGCAGGGTCATCTCCGCCACCTGCTGGCTGGTGGGATCGACGATGACGTGGGTGTCGGCCAGGAACAGCGGCCCGGTGGGCAGGACCAGGCAGGTGATGGAATAGATCCGGCTGGCGCCGTCCTGGCGGGGGACCACCGGCAGGACATCGGACATGTGTCCCCACCAGTCGCCGGCGCCGCCGCACAGGGCCGCGTCGGCGTGGCCGGCGGCCAGGAGCAGGGCGGCGGCGACGCTGGGCCGGGCGCCGACCCGGTGGGCGGCGTCGGCCGGGGGCACGCCCCGACGGTCGGCCAGGCCCTGGTAACGCTCGATCAGCGGGCCGAAAATCTCCGTATCGGTGGAGGGGTCCAGGACCTGGGCCTGACTGGAGCAGTCCAGGCGCAGGCCCAGGCGCGCCACCTCCGCCTCGATCACGGCGCGGCGGCCGATCAGGATCGGAAAGGCCAAGCCCTCGTCGACGATGGTCTGGGCGGCGCGCAGCACCCGCTCGTCCTCGCCCTCGCCGAAGGCCACGCGCTTGGGGGACTTGCGCGCGATCTCGAAGATCGGCCGCATCAGCTGGCCGGAGCGGAACACGAACTGCTCCAACTCCCGGCGATAGGCGTCCAGGTCGGCGATGGGTCGCCCGGCGATGCCGCTGTCCATGGCCGCCTTGGCCACCGCCGGCGCGATGCGCAGGATCAGGCGCGGGTCGAAGGGGCGGGGAATGATGTAGTCGGGGCCGAACACCGGGGCCGAGCCGCCATAGGCGGCGGCGACCACGTCGCTGGCCTCCTCCCGGGCCAGGGCGGCGATGGCCTCGGCGGCGGCGACCTTCATGGCCTCGTTGATCTCGGCGGCGTCCACATCCAGGGCGCCGCGGAACACGAAGGGGAAGCAGAGGACGTTGTTGACCTGGTTGGGATAGTCCGACCGGCCACTGGCGACGATGGCGTCGGGGCGGGCGGCCTTGACCAGCTCGGGCAGGATCTCCGGCTCGGGGTTGGCCAGGGCCAGGATCAGCGGTTTGGCGGCGAACAGCGGCAGCCACTCGGCCTTCAGCACCTTGGGCGCCGAAAGGCCCAGGAAGACGTCGGCGCCGACCAGGACATCGGGCAGGATGCGGGCGTCGGTCTTGTGGGCGTAGCGGGCGTGTTGGGGCGACATCTCCTCGTCGCGGCCGTCATAGACCACGCCCTTGATGTCGGTGAGGGTAACGTTTTCCGGCGGCAGGCCCATGCTGACCAGCAGGTCGACACAGGCGATGGCCGCGGCACCGGCGCCGGAGGTGACCAGCTTGACGTCCTTCAGGTCCTTGCCCTGCAGCAGCAGGCCGTTGCGCACGGCGGCGGCGCAGACGATGGCGGTGCCGTGCTGGTCATCGTGGAACACCGGGATGTTCATCCGCGCGCGCAGACGCCGCTCGATCTCGAAGCACTCGGGGGCCTTGATGTCCTCGAGGTTGATGCCGCCGAAGGTGGGCTCCAGCGCCGCGACGATGTCGCAGAACAGATCGATGTCCGTGGCGTCGACCTCCAGGTCGAAGACGTCGATGCCGGCGAAGGTCTTGAACAGGGCCGACTTGCCTTCCATCACCGGCTTGCTGGCCAGGGGGCCGATGTTGCCAAGGCCCAGCACCGCGGTGCCGTTGGTGATCACCGCCACCAGATTGCCACGCGAGGTCAGCTCCCGCGCCTGGGAAGGGTCGGCGACGATGGCGTCGCAGGCGGCCGCCACGCCGGGGGAATAGGCCAGGGCCAGGTCGCGCTGGGTGGCCATGGGCTTGGTGGGCTCCACGGCGATCTTCCCCGGCCGCGGCAGGCGGTGATAGGCGAGCGCGGCTTTGCGGACGTCGTCATCCATGCGGCTGTTCCCGAAGGCTCCCAGTTGGACGGCGGCGACGCGGGCCGCCGGGCCGGCTCCATCTAGCGACATCGACGCCGGAAAGGCAGGCCTGTTGCCACCTCACTGTCGGCTTGGCGACAATGGGCTTCTGTCGAGCATCATTCATACTCGTTTTGAGCGCATGCGGCGCGAGAGCGCGGCGCAATCGGGTTGGCAAGCCGGTGCTGGCGCCGACACTGTCAGAAACCGACTCAAGCCAAACCCTTGTTCAGTTAGGGTTCGTCAGAATGATCGCGCCAATTCGTGCATAACGACAAAAATGCAACCTCCGCTAAGCTCGGGAACGCTGGGGTCGTCGCACGGATTACGATCGACTACTATCTGGATAGCGCCAGGCTGGTGGGTGATCTGATTCCGGGGGACGCCCTGACTGCCCTGGTCTTCCTGACCATCGTCAGCCGCATGTTCCGCGCGCGGCAAAACGTCGCCGGCGCCGGGTCAGAGAAGCGGGCCGCGGTGACTGTCTACGCCGTCGCCAAGGACCTGGGGCTCAGCTACGAGACTGTCCGCCGGCACGTCAAACGCCTGCTCGACGCAGGCCTGTGCGAGCGGGACACCCAAGGGCTGGTGATTCCGGACGCGGTGTTTGAACGCAGCGACTTCCAGCGCGCGATCAGCCGCAATCAGGAGAACGTGCAGGGCCTGCTGCGCCGCCTGGGCGAGACGGCGGAACCCTGAAACCTCAGCCGGCGCCGGCGTGCTGAACGTCAAAGGCCAGGATATCCTCAGCCAGGGCCGGCTCCGGGATCATGCCCTTGAGCACGCTCTGCAGGCGCCGACACAGATCTCGCTGCGCCTTCTCGGGGATGTCCTGCAGGACGTGATCGCTGAACTGTTCCTGGATCGCGTGGGCGGCGTTGAAGCTGGCCACGCCAGCGTCGGTGAGAGTCAGCACCACGTGACGCCGGTCCTGCTTCGAGCTGGAACGCAGCACCAGGCCATCCTCGGCCAGCCGATCGATCGACCGGGTCAGGGTGGTCCGATGCACGCCGCTGAGCGCGGCCAGGGTCTTCATGGTGCACTGGCCAAGCCGGTGGATGAACAGCAGTGAGCGCCATTTGGCGAAGTTGAGACCCAGCGGCGCGAGGTCCGCTTCCAGTGCGCCCTGCCGCTGCTGACCGATCTGGAAGACCAGATAGAACAGGTAGGCGCGAGCCCCGACGGGGAACTCGCCAAGGGGGTCCCGGTCGACGACAGGCGGGCTGAGAGGAGGGTGGAGGAGAGGGGGCATCGGGCGCCAAAAAACCATAGGGAGGGCGATATAACGGCCTTCGCGGCTCCTGCACAGAGTGTAGTTACAAAATGTGACTTAGCAGAGAGTGCAAACGCACTATTTTGTTGACACGGGTGGTCTTCACCCCTAACAGCCCGGCTCCCCAATCCGCCCGCTGTCGAAAAGACCGATTCCTTGACCGCCTCCGCCCCGTCCCTTCGCGAGGAAGTCCGCCGCCTGATCGGCGTGCTCAACGCCGGTGAACCCTGCGTTCTGGCGCTGACCGACCAGGCTGGGAGCGCCTGCCGGGACCGGCCAACGGCGGTGGTGAAGCTTTCGCGGGGGATGCCAGTGAGCGCCGCGTTCGAGCTGGTCTCTGCGGCACGCCGCCCCGAACCGCAATTTGACCACAACGAAGCCAGCCATGTTCGCCGTGCCGCAATCTGATCCCGCCAAGCGGCCGTCGCGCGCGGCTCTGAAGTTGCACGTGCTGTGGCTCACCTGCGCCGCTGCTGGCTTCGCCGTGACAGCCCTGGTGGCATGCGCCCTGGCCCTGTCGTCGGCCATGGCTGGGGTGACGCCGTAAGGTCGCATCCGCGGCGTGAGGCCTTTCACGAGGCTCTCTGAAGACGAATTCGACGCCGAAGTCGCCCCAGGTCGCTCGCGCCCAGTTCGAAGCGGTCGTTCGGCGGCGAATGGCTCGAATTCGACAAAATGCATTACTTAAATCGACGGTAAATTCGCATCGGTTCCGCTGATAGCTCGCGAATATCGTGGTTAACAATTTACACTATCACGGAATTCATTGAGCTTATCTGCCGCTGAAGAGTGCGATTAACCATCTTTACATTGATCGGGTGAGATCCAACCAGGTCGCTGGAACGCCGGTCGGTGAATTTGCCGTCCACGAAAACAGAACAAAGGCGATGTTCACAGCTCGCCCCGCCCGTCGCGGAGAGGATTCGTTAACGCTCCCCCGACCATCCTGACGCTCACGGAATCAGGTTTGCGGAACGAAGGGTTGGGCCGGGTGGCGATGCTAAGGCGCGAGGCCTTGCGACAGGAGGCGGCGCGCACCTTGTCCGGACGCCTGGCAAGGCGGGTTGTCCGATGACGGACCCGCGCACCGCGAACCGTCTCAAGCGCCTGGCGACCAACGCCCTGGTGGCGATCATCGTCATCGCCGTGGGCGGGGCCGGGGCCAACCTGGCCATGAACCTGAGGCTCAAGGCCATGCGGGTGGGCGAGACCGCCCGGCATGAAAAGGTCGCCGCCGGCCTTGGCGCCCTGACCACCCTGCAGAAGCAATCGGAACTGGATATCCTGCAGGTGCGGGACGCGCTGACGGATGTGTCGGCCACCCAGGGCAAGGCCGGACTGGACGGTGGCTTTGGCGAGGCCGACCAGCACGCCAAGGCCTTCACCCAGGACGTCAACGAGGCCAAGGCCGCCGCCGGCGCCCTGGAGGCGCCGGACCTGGCCGTCGCCTATGACCATGTCGCGGAGGACTTCCCCGGCTTCTATGAACTCGGCCAGAAGATGGCCCATGCCTATGTCAGCGGCGGCCCGGACGCGGGCAACGCCCTGATGCCGGCGTTCCGCGGCCAGTCCGACGCCCTGCGCCAGGCGGTGGCCCAAAGCCGCGTGGCCCTGGAGGCCAAGACCCAGGCCCTCGACGCCCTCGACAAGACGCACGCGGCCCGCTTCGACCGGCTGCAGAACACCACCCTGGCCGTGGCGCTGATCTGTGCCTTGCTGAGCGCGGTGGCGACGGTGGGGCTCTTGCTATTGTTACGCGGGCGGGTGTTCACCCCCTTGGCCAAGGCCATCGCCGCCCTGCGCGCCCTGGCGGACGGGGACACCGCCCGCAGCCTGGCTGGCGAGGACCGCGCCGACGAAATGGGCGAGCTGGCGCGCGCCTTCATCGATTTCCGACGCACCATTCTGGACAAGGCCGCGGCGGAGGCGGACGCCGCCGCTCAGCGGGCCGCCACCGATGACGCGCGGCGTCTGGCCCAGGACGCTCGCGACGCCGCGGCGCGGGAACAGGCGCTGGTGGTCAGCGCCATCGGCGATGGTCTGGCCCGGCTGTCGGCCGGCGACCTGGCCTCGGGCCTTGGGGAGCCGTTCCCCGTCGACTATGAGCGCCTGCGGGTGGACTTCAACACCGCGGTGGACGCCCTGCGCGGCGCCATGCGCCGCATCGCCGAGACCACCTCTGGCATCCACCATGGCGCCGATGAGATCGCGGCGGCCGCCGACGATCTTTGGCGTCGCACGGAGAACCAGGCCACCAGCCTGGAACAGACCGCCACGGCCCTGAACCAGATCACAGCCACCGTCCGCAAGACCGCCGGCGGCGCGCAGCAGGCGCACGAGGCGGTGGTCCAGGCCAGGGATGACGCTGCCCAGTCCGGCGATGTGGTTTCCCAGGCCCAGCAGGCCATGGGCCAGATCGAGGATTCCTCGCGACGGATCGGCCAGATCATCGGGGTGATCGACCAGATCGCCTTCCAGACCAACTTGCTGGCGTTGAACGCCGGGGTCGAGGCGGCCAGGGCCGGTGACGCGGGTCGGGGCTTTGCCGTGGTGGCCGCCGAGGTTCGCCTGCTGGCCCAACGCTCCGCCGAGGCGGCCAAGCAGATCAAGGCCCTGGTCGCCGACTCCACCCGCCAAGTTGGCGACGGGGTGCAGCTGGTGGGCGCCACCGGCTCGGCCCTGGGCGCCATCGTCGCCAAGGTCAGCCAGATCGATCAGCTGGTGGCAGACATCGCCGTCTCGGCCCAGGAACAGTCCGCCGCCCTGGCCCAGGTCAACGCCGCCGTCAATCAGATGGACAAGGTGACCCAGCAGAACGCGGCCATGGTGGAGCAGACCACTACCGCGGCCCACACCATGAAGGCCCAGGCAGACGACCTGGAATCCTTCGTTGGCCAGTTCGACACGGGCGTGCCCGCCGCCGACCGCGCCTTCCGCGCCGCCAGGGCAAGCCTGCAAAACCCTTCCGACTTCACCCTCCGTGCAGCGCCCAAGCGGCTGGCGACGGGGAACCGCTGAATCCCGACGATACCGCTCATCAGGAGTTTTGACTTTGGCATCCCCCGCAAACGTTTCGATCGCCGATCGCCTGGACTTCCTGGGCCTGGACACGACGGGCCGCGCCGCCCTCTCCCGCGCCCGTCCGCTGATCGAAGAGGCCCTGCCAGGGGCCTTGGACAGCCTGTACGATCAGGTCCGTCGTACGCCCCGGCTTCGCGGGACAAGCGTTGATGAGAGCCAGCTGCAGCGCGCGCGCTCGGCCGACGCGGCGCGCTGGTCGCGCCTGGCCTCAGGCGCGGTGGATCAGGCCCAAGGCGCGAGCGGCGCGGAGGCCAATTGGCGTCTGGCCGGCGACGGCCGGGTGCTGGAGGCGCTGGTTCGGCATCTGATCCTCAAGGGCGCCAAGTCGCGAGGCCTGTTTGGCGGCGGCGTCGATGGGCCGGCCCTGGCCGAAGCGGTGGGCGCCCTGGTCAAGGTCGCCATCACGGATATCGAATCGGCCGCCGAGGCGCGCCTGGAACAGGCCGTGCGGGACGCCGGCGCCGCGGCCGGCGAGCGCCAGTCGCAGGATACCGACCGCGAGGCGGTCGTTTCGGCCCTGGGATCGGCGATGGCGCGGATGGCGGACGGTGATTTGGACGCCACGATACCGCGGCCGTTCGCCGCAGAATACGAACCGCTACGCGATCATTTCAACACCCTGATCGGCCACTACGCGGCGACGTTGGGCCAGGTCACGGGGGGCGCCGGAGGCATCGGCGCCAACGCCGACCAGGTCGTTCAGGCCACCGACACCTTGTCGCGGCGCACAGAACAACAGGCGGCCAGCCTGGCGGAAACGGCCGCCGCCCTGGACCAGATCACCGCCACGGTGAAGCGGACCGCCGCCGGCGCGAGGCAGGCCAACCAGGCCGTGGCGGCGGCCAGGGACGAGGCCGAACGGTCCGGTGTGGTGGTCTCCGACGCGGTCGGGGCCATGGGTCAGATCGAGAAATCTTCCACGGAAATCAGCCAGATAATCGGCGTGATCGACGAGATCGCCTTCCAGACCAACCTGCTGGCTCTGAACGCGGGCGTCGAGGCGGCGCGGGCCGGCGAGGCGGGTCGCGGCTTCGCCGTGGTGGCCTCCGAGGTGCGGGCCCTGGCCCAGCGCTCGGCCGAGGCGGCCAAGGAGATCAAGGCCCTCATCTCGGCCTCCTCCAGCCACGTCGGGCACGGCGTCGACCTGGTGGGCGCCACCGGCAAGGCCCTGCAGTCGATCTCCAGCAAGGTCGCCGAGATCGACTCCCTGGTGGCCGGGATTGCGGCCTCGGCGGAGGAACAGTCCACCGGCCTGCAACAAGTCAACACCGCTGTTAACCAGATGGATCAAATGGTTCAGCAGAATGCGGCCATGGTCGAGCAATCCACTGCCGCTTCCCACGCCCTGAAAGCCGAGTCGGCTGAACTGGAGCGGCTGTTGTCGATGTTCCGCACGGCGGGCGGGTTTGTCCGCCCCGCGCCGCGGCCCGCGACATCGCGAAGCACGCCCATGCCGTCGCCCGCCCGGGCCATGGCTGACAAGGTGGCCAAAAGCTTTGGCCAGGCGCCCTCGCGCAACGACGGATGGCAGGAGTTCTAGCCCATGAGCGTATCCTTAACACTCGGCCCTGTACTGGATTTGAGAGCCGCCGCGCCCCTCAGGGCCGCGCTGCTCGAACGGCGGGGGGAAGCCATGGACATCGATGCTTCAGCAGTGGAGCGCCTGGGTGGGCTGTGCCTGCAGGTCTTGCTTTCAGCCCGGCGCGCCTGGGCGGAGGACGGTCTGCCCTTTGCAATTTCTAGCCACTCGGAGTCGTTCCGTGAGGCCATGCGTCTATTCGGCGCCTCCGGGCGTCTTGGTGAGGTCCTGGAGGCTGGAGGGGCTTTCTAATGAGAATTTTGACCGTAGATGACAGTCGGACCATGCGTGACATGCTCCGCATGGCGCTGGTGAAGGCGGGCTTCAACGTTATTGAAGCCGTCGATGGCGAACATGGTCTGGAGGTGCTGAACGCAAACGGAGCCGACGTGATCATCACCGACATCAACATGCCTAAGATGGACGGCTTCGGCTTTATTGAAGCGGTTCGGGAAGACGCGGCCTACCGCGCCACCCCGATCCTGGTGCTGACCACGGAAAGCGACCCGGCCAAGAAGGACCGCGCGCGCCGCGCCGGCGCCACGGGCTGGATCGTCAAGCCGTTCCATCCCGAAAAGCTGGTCGAAGCCATCCGGCGGGTGGCGGCCTAGCGGCGATGGACGAACTCGAGCAAATCAAGATTACGTTCTTCCAGGAGTGCGACGAGCTCCTGGCCGACCTGGAAAATGGCCTTCTGGCCATGGAAACGGGCGAGGGCGACTCTGAGACGGTGAACGCCGTCTTCCGCGCCGTGCACTCCGTGAAGGGGGGCGCGGGCGCGTTCGGTCTGGAAGCGCTGGTGCGGTACGCCCACGTCTTCGAGACCCTGCTCGACGATGTCCGTAGCAACAAGATCCCTGCTGTCGGCGAGCTTGTGCGCGTCCTGCTCCGCGCCGCCGACATCCTGGCCGATCAGGTCACGGCCGCCCGCACCGGGGGCACCCCTGACGTAGATGGCACGGCGGCCATGGTCGCCGAGCTGGAAGGCTGGATCAACGGCCAGGGCGGCGCCGCGGCGCCTGGCCCGGCCGCGGCCGCTCCGGCGGTCTCGGCCGACGACATGGGCATCAGCTTCACGCCGATGACCGTTTCGGTGGACGACTTTGCCCCCGCCCCGGTGGCCATGTCCATTGCCGACGACGACATCGGCATCACCTTCACCCCGATGCAGGTGGAAATCCCCGACGTGGACGGCGAGCCGGCTTTGGACGAGTTTCCTGGCGACCAGGCTTGGATCGTCAGCTTCCATCCGCACGCCGCCCTCTACGCCAAGGCCAATGAGACGGCGCTGCTGTTGCGCGAGCTTGAGCGCCTAGGCCCGATCGAGGTGCAGATGGACGAAAGCGACCTGGTGTCGCTGGAGCATCTGGATCCCGAGTCCGCCTATCTGACCTGGACCGTGCGCCTGACCACTGACGCCACGGAAGAGGTGATCCGCGACGTTTTCGAATTTGTCAGCGACGACTGCGAACTGAGCATCCTGCGCGACGGCGAGGAAGCCCTGCCGGAGCTGGCCGACGAGGCTGGCGCGGCGGTGGAGGCGGTCGACGAGGTCGCCGCCCTGATCGCCCAGATCAATGCTGAGAAGGTGGTCCAGCCCCCCGCGCCGATGGCCCTGGTCGCCGAGGCTCCTGTCGCCGCTCCGGCGCCGCCCCTCGCTGTCGCGGCGCCCGCCGCCCCGGTCAAGGCCGCCCCGCCCAAGGCCGCCGCCAACGAACAGGCGCAGCCGCAGGCCACGATCCGTGTCGATCCCGAGCGCATCGACCGGCTGATCGATCTGGTGGGCGAGCTGGTGATCAACCAGGCCATGCTGGCGCAGCGTGTCGGCGCCCACGGCTTTGCTCCATCCTCCGACATCGCCATGGGCCTGGACGAGCTGGAACAGCTCACCCGCGGCATCCAGGACAGCGTCATGGCCATCCGGGCCCAGCCGGTGAAGTCCGTCTTCCAGCGCATGCCGCGACTTGTGCGTGAAGTGGCCAACCAGACCGGCAAACAGGTTCGCCTAGTCATGGACGGCGAAGGCACCGAGGTCGACAAGACGGTGATCGAACGCCTGTCCGATCCCATCACCCACATGCTGCGCAACGCCATCGACCACGGGCTGGAAGGCCCCGAGGACCGCGTCGCCGCCGGCAAGAACGCCGAGGGCACGGTGCGGCTGGCCGCCCTGCACCGCGGCGGGCGGATCGTCATCGAAGTCCAGGACGACGGGCGCGGCATCAACCGCCCCCGCGTGCGCCAGATCGCCGTCGACAAGGGCCTGATCGGCCCCGACGCGGTGCTCAGCGACGAAGAGACCGACAACCTGATCTTCCTGCCGGGCTTTTCCACCGCAGCCAAGGTGTCGGACATTTCCGGCCGCGGCGTGGGCATGGACGTGGTCCGTCGCAGTGTGCAAGCGCTGGGTGGCCGCATCTCGATTACGTCACGCCCGGGGGAGGGTTCGACCTTCACCCTTAGCCTGCCCCTGACCCTGGCGGTTCTGGACGGCATGGTCATCGACGTCGCCGGTCACACCCTGGTGGTGCCGCTGACCGCGATTATCGAAAGCCTTCGGCCCAAGCCCGACGAGGTCAAGGCGCTGGGGCCGCAAGGCGCGGTGCTGGCGGTGCGCGACACCTATGTGCCTCTGGTGGACATCGGCTCGGTGCTGGGCTTCCGCAACACTTTGATGCCCGCCACCGAAGGTGTGGTCCTGCTGGTGGAGAACGAAGACGGGGGCCGCGCCGGCCTGGTGGCGGACGCCATCCAGGGCCAGCGCCAGGTCGTGATCAAGTCGCTGGAAAGCAACTACCGCCAAGTGGACGGCATCGCCGCCGCCACCATCCTGGGCGACGGCCGCGTCGCCCTGATCCTGGATGTGGACGCCGTGGTGGCCCTGCGCCGCCGCACCCCCATCGAACCCACACTGCACGCTGCGGAATAGAGCCATGGCCGACCCCGTTTCCCAGAGCACTTTCGACCGGCGAGAATTCATCGCCTTCTGCATCGGCGAGCAGGAATTCTGCGTGGACATCATGTCGGTGCGCGAAATCCGCGGCTGGAGTCCGGCCACGCCGCTGCCCCAGACCCCGGAGTACATGCGCGGGGTAATCAACCTGCGCGGCGCGGTGCTGCCGATCATGGACCTGGCCTGCCGGCTTGGCCTGGCCAGCAATGAACCGTCCGAGCGTTCGGTGATCATCGTCGTGCGCATGGGCGAGCGGACCATCGGCCTGCTGGTGGACGCGGTGTCCGACATCCTTTCGGTAACCCAGGACCTGATCCAGACGACGCCGGACGTGGCCTGCGACAAGGTCAAGAGCTTCGTCCGTGGCCTGATCACCATGGAAGGCCGGATGATCAGCGAGATCGCCAACGAGCGCCTGCTGCCCGAGCTGGAGGCGCTCGCTGCATGAGCCAGGCGTTCGCTCGAAAATCTGATACTCCCGCCTTGGTGGAAGGCGAATTCGCCTTCACGGCCGCCGACTTCGCGCAGATTGCCCGCCTTCTCTATGAGCAGGCCGGCATCACCCTGTCGGAGTCCAAGTCGACGCTGGTCTATTCCCGCCTGGCCAAACGCCTGCGCAGCCTGGGCCTGGCGACCTTCGCCGAATACATCGATTTCGTCTCCTCGCCACGCGGCGAGGACGAGCGTGGGGCGATGCTCAATTCGCTGACCACCAATGTGACGCGCTTCTTCCGCGAGCCGCATCACTTCGACCACCTGCGCGAACACGTCCTGGCTCCGCGCCTCGCCGCGGTGAAGGCGGGACGGGCGCGCATGCGGCTGTGGTCGGCCGGCTGTTCCACCGGCCAGGAACCCTATTCCATCGCCATTACCCTGCTGTCGCTGATGCCCGACGCCGCCAACCACGACGTCAAGATCCTGGCCACAGACATCGACACCCGCGTCCTGGCGACCGGCCGCGAGGCCGTCTACAGCGAGGAACTGATCTCCGCGATCCCGCCCGAGGGGCGCAGCCGCTGGCTGGAGAAGGACCCGCGCAATCCCGGCGACTGGCGCGTCGGCCCAGCGGCCCGCTCGCTGGTGTCGTTCAAGGAACTGAACCTGATCGGCCAATGGCCGGTGAAGGGACCTTTCGACGCCATCTTCTGCCGCAATGTGGTGATCTATTTCGACGAGCCCACCCAGGAGAAGATCTGGTCGCGGTTCGCGCCCCTGCTGGGCGACCAGGGCCGGCTCTATATCGGCCATTCCGAACGGGTCGGCGGGGCGGGCGTCAAGTTCGTCAGCGATGGCCTGACGGTCTATCGCCAACAGACGGGGGGCCGGGCATGAGCCAGGTTCGCGTCGTTGTCGTCGATGATTCCCCCACCATGCGCGGCCTGATCACCGCCACCCTGCGCCGCGACCCCGAGCTGACGGTGGTAGGCGCCGCCGGCGATCCTCTCGAAGCCCGGGAGATGATCAAGGAGCTCAATCCCGACGTCATCACCCTGGACATCGAGATGCCGAACATGAACGGCCTTGAGTTCCTGGAGCGGATCATGCGGCTGCGGCCCATGCCGGTGGTGATGGTTTCCACCCTGACCCAGGCCGGCGCCGACGCCACCCTGCGCGCCCTGGAGCTGGGCGCCGTGGACTGTGTGGCCAAGCCCACCAGCGCGGTGGCCAGCGAGGGCCTCTCGGAACTGGCCGCCAAGGTCAAGATCGCCGCCCGGGCCAGCGTTCGCCCGGCCGGTCGCATCGCCCAGCCAAAGGTCCGCACCGGTTATGCCGCCACCGACACCGTGGTGGCGATCGGCTCGTCCACCGGCGGGGTCGAGGCGCTGCTGACCGTCCTGGCCAACTTCCCCGAGACCTGCCCTCCCACCGTCATCACCCAGCACATGCCCGCCACCTTCACGCGCAGCTTCGCGGCGCGGCTGGACCGGATCTGCGGGGCAAGGGTGGAAGAGGCCTCGGACGGCGATCTGTTGGAACCTGGCCGCGTCTATCTGGCCCCCGGCGGCGAAACGCACCTGGAAGTGGTCCGCGCCGCAGGCCTCCGCTGCCGGCTGCGCCAGGGTGACTTGGTCAGCGGCCACCGTCCGTCCGTCGACGCCCTGTTCAACTCTGTGGCCCACGCCGTCGGCCCCAATGCCCTTGGCGTGATCCTGACCGGCATGGGCCGCGACGGCGCGCTGGGGCTGAAGGCCATGCGCGCTGCCGGCGCCCGGACCCTGGGTCAGGACGAGGGCAGTTGCGTGGTATACGGAATGCCCCGTGCCGCATTTGAAGCAGGGGCCGTTGAACGGCAGGCCAGCCTCGCCGACATCGGCCCTTCCATACTCACGCTTTGCGAGAAAAGGCGCTAGCTATGCCCGCAGCCGCCTCCATTCAGACCCTCATCGTCGACGATCAGATGACCATGCGCGCCCTGGTGCGCAACGGCCTGCAACAGCTCGGCATCACCAACAGCCGCGAGGCCTCCGACGGCGAGGAGGCCCTGCGCTCGCTGCTGGCCCGCCCAGCGCATCTGATCATCTCCGACTTCAACATGCCCAAGCTGGACGGTCTGGGCCTGTTGCGCGCCGTGCGATCGCACGAACCGACCCGCAAGACCGCCTTCATCATGCTCACCGGCCGCGCCGACCGCGAACTGGTGCAGCGGGCGGTGCAGTTCGGGGTCAATAACTACCTGGTTAAGCCGTTCACGGTTCAAGTGCTGCGCGAGAAGATCGAGCAGGTTTTCGGAGCGCTTACATGACGGGTACGCCCCATTACAGTCCCGGCGCACCGCCATCCCCCGCGAAGAAGACACACGTCATTCAAGGTGAGCACGCGGTGTCGACCAATGGCGACACCCTGATGACGACCGTGTTGGGATCCTGCGTGGCGGCCTGCCTGCATGATCCGGTCGCCGGGGTGGGCGGCATGAACCACGTCCTCCTGGCCGAGTCCGCGGACGGTACGCGGGTGAAGGACGAGGAGATGCGGTACGGCGCCTATGCCATGGAAGTGCTGATCAACGAGATGATGAAAGTGGGCGCCCGGCGTGAGCGCATCGAAGCCAAGCTGTTCGGCGGGGCCAAGCTGTTCGAAGGCCTGAACGATATCGGCGCGGCCAACGCCTCCTTCGCCCGCCGCTTCCTCGAGGACGAAGGCATTCCGATCGTCGCCGCCAGCCTTGGCGGCCGGCGCGCCCGCCGGGTGGAGTTCTGGCCGGTGAGCGGCCGGGCCCGGCAGCGCGAAGTGGATCAGAATCCCGAGACCCCGACCCTTAAACGCGCTCCCGCGCCCGTCGCCGACGGCGGCGTCGAACTCTTCTGAGCGAGGCGTGACCATGGCCCAGACCCGACGATCGACGCGCCCTCGAGAAGAGGATGGCGTCAGCCTCAAGGACCTGGCGCGGCGCCTGGCCGAAGAGCTCGATGGCGCCTCGGCGGTGGCCGAGGACTGCCAGTCGGCCCTGAGCGACGTCATGGAGCATGGCCTCACACAGCCCCTGGCCATGCGGCTCCAGGCCATGGACCTGCTGAGCCAGCGCCTGGACGAGCTGAGCATGTTGCTCAAGCGCCTGGAACGCCTGGACGGGGCGGGATCGATTCCGCTGCACATGTTCGAGAATATGCGCCTCACCGACGTCAGCCGCCGGCTCATGGGGGCCGACGAACTGCCGCCCCAGGAACGGGAAGCGGAGTTCTGGTGAGATGAGCGCCGCGACACAGGTCTTCACCCCCATGTCCCCGGCGGACAAGGTGAACCTGGAAAAGCTCGCCGTCCTGATCGTCGACAACAACAGCCAGTCGCTCGAGATC
The DNA here is from genome assembly GCA_038228945.1 of Caulobacterales bacterium. GTDB lineage: Bacteria > Pseudomonadota > Alphaproteobacteria > Caulobacterales > Caulobacteraceae > Acaudatibacter. The sequence continues at coordinate 42,239 of JBBROW010000010.1, read as the reverse complement.
ATGGGGCAGGTGATCTCCGGGTTTGGCATCCGCAACATTACCAAGTGCCAGACTGTCAAGGAGGCCAAGGGCGTGGTCTCCCGCGGGCCGCTGGACTTCGTGCTCTGTGAGGCCCAACTGCCCGACGAGGACGGCTATTCCTTCCTGCGCTGGATTCGCCGCGAAGCGCCCGATCCCAACAAGTACGTCGCCGCCGTGGTGGTCACGGGGCACACCCGGATCTCTCAGGTGATGAAGGCCCGCGAGTGCGGCGCCCATTTCATCGTCGCCAAGCCGATCACCCCGGCGGTGCTGCTGCAGCGGATAGTCTGGGTCTCCAAGGACGACCGCATGTTCGTGGATTGCGAGTCCTATGTCGGCCCAGACCGCCGCTTCCGGCGCCTAGGCCCGCCGCCGGGAGTCGATGGGCGCCGCTGCGACGACGTCGCCCCGGACGTCGGCTTGGCCAAGGAACCCAATCTGGATCAGTCGAACATCGACACCCTGTTCAAACCCTCGAAGGTGGCGCTGTGAAACCCGTCAAGATGATCAGACCGCCTAACCGTCTGCGCGCCGCCATGGCCGCATCGGGAGGCCTCAGCGCCCGCGAGGCGATCCGCCGTTCCGAGGCCGCGGTGGACACCCTGCGCGAGCCTTGCCTGGCGGCCATCGACGGGGCGATCGCCCAGATCGAACTACGCTTCGGCGCGGCCGCGGCCGGGCGGGACGGCGAGGATTTCGAGACCCTATACAGGCTGTCCACCCACATCATCGATTCCAGCATCGTGGTGCGTAACAGCGGCCTGGACGACGCGGCCCGCGCCTTGTGCGGCCTGGCCGACCTCAGCGGCGAGATGGGCCGCTGGGATTGGCCCGCCGTGCAGGTGCATATCGAAGCGTTGAAGATGCTGCGCGCCGCTGGCGAAGCCATGACCAAGGAACAGCGCAACGCTGTCATCGAAGGCCTGATGAAGGTCACCCGCAAGCGCGTCGGCGATGCCAGCGCCCTGATGGCCGAGGCCAGCGGCAACGGCTGACCATCAAGGCAGCGGCTGCGCCTCGCGCCACATGCTCCACATCATCGGCGCATCGTCCCGGCATTTGTGTTCGGAGATGACCTCGAAGCCGTGACGGCGGTAGAGCGCGACGTTGCGTTCGGTCTGGGTTTCCAGATAGGCAGGCAGGCCGGCGGCGTCGCAGCGGTCCGTGCCGACCTTGAGCAGGCGCGAGCCGACCCCGTGACCCTGGGCCTCAGGCGCAACGCCCAGGAACCAGAGGTAGGCGTGGCGACGCTCCATGGGGTGGTGCTTGTCCATGTCCTCGCGCATGGCGGCCAGGCGGCCAAAGCGCGAGAAGCCGGTGGCGCTCAGAAGGGCGGGGATGGCGCGCAGTTCGGCGGCCATCGGCTGGGGGCCAAGCCACTCGAACGGCATCCAGATCGCCGCCGCGCCGCCGGTGGTGGGCCGCTCGATCTTGCCGACGCCGAAGGCCATGTTGCGGACAATGTACTGAAAGAACTTCAGCCGCGCGGCGGCGCGTTTGGCGTCGGTGCGCAGGAACCAGTCGAACATGGCGTCGTCGGTGAAGGCGGCGGCCAGGTCGGCGGCGACCCCGTCAACCTCCGCGGCGGTGGCTTCCACGGGCGCCTCGGCGCTCCGGCGCATGGTCTCGATGTCCATAGTTCCCCCTCTCGGTTCTCTAGATCTTCTCTGAGATCTTGATCGCGGCCTTGCAGCCGGCGCGGATGACGGCGGCGAGCAGGCCATAGCCCGGCGCCTCGCGGGCGCCCTCGGCCAGGGCGTGGTCGCGGTGGGCAAGTTCCTCGTCGCGGAAGATCGAAAGCTCGGCGGCCAGGGCCGGATCGCGGTCGGCCAACTCGGCGATCTGGCCGGCGTAGTGGGCCTCGATGACGCTTTCGACAGCCTCGGTGCAGGCGTGGGCGGCCTTTTCGCCCAGCAGGGCCGTGCCGGCGCCCAGGGCAAACCCGGCGGCGCGCCAGAACGGGGCCATCAGGGTCGGGCGCACGCGGGCCTGGGTCAGCATCTCGTCGAAGCGGGCCAGGTGGACGGCCTCGTGGCCCTCCATTTCGGCCAGCTTGCCGGCGATCCGCTCGTGGCCGGCGGCGCCGTCCAGCACCGCCCTCTGGCCGCGATAGATGTGTACAGCCCCCAGTTCGCCAGCATGGTCGACCCGCAGGATTTCGGCCAGGCGGCGCAGGTTGGCGCCGTGGCCGGGACGGGGCGGAATGGGTCGCTCGCCGCCCTCTGGCGGTAAGATGGCGGAATGATCCATCAGGCCGGCTTGCGCAGGGCGGCCAGGGCGCTCAGCGCCACCAAGCCCAGGGAAATCACGGCGTTCCAGGCGGCCATCGACAGGCCCAGGAACGACCAGACGATGGTCTCGCAACTGACGATCTTCAGCTTGTGGCCCTGAAGCAGGTTGTTGAGGTCGGCGGCCGTGACGCCGGCGCCCCCGCTGCAGGCCTTGGGGCCTGGCCAGTAATGCTGCTCAGCCCCAGCGTGATAGACCGCGTAGCCCAGACTGTAGAGAAAGGCGCAGACCAGAAGGGCATTGATCAGCCGGACAGCCGGGGTCCTGTACGGCGTGAACCCAGCCACGATCCCCGCCAGGCCGATGGCGCCGGCGATCCAATAGGCCTCGCGTTCCTTCAGGCACAGCATGCAGGGGGCCAGGTGGCCGAAGGTCTCGAAGCCATGGGCGATGGCCAGCATCGCCGCGGCGGCGAGGAAGGCGAACCAGGGCCAGCGATTGAGGATCGGAGACAGGGCTGACATCGCAACGGGTATAGCGCGCGATGGCCGGGCCGTCTCGACCTGTCAGTGGATGAATTTCAGCAGGAAGACCAGGCCGACCAAACCTAGGGCCACCGCGCTGACGACCAGGACCAGACGCTTCTCGACGAAGGCCTGGATCGGTGAGCCAAATCGCCAGATTAGCCCGGCCACGAGAAAGAAACGCATGCCGCGGATCACCAGCGAGGCCAGCAGGAAGTTCAAGAACTTAAACTTGAACAGCCCCGAGGCGATGGCGGTGATCTTGTAGGGGATCGGCAGGGCGATGAGCAGGAAGCCGAGATGCTGATAGGTCTTCTCGAACTGCGCCGCGGAGTCCGCGTGTCCGGTGAGGGACAGAATCCAGATGCCCACCGGGTTGAGGAAATAGCCGACGCAATAGCCCACCGACCCGCCGAGCACCGACGCGATCACAGTGATCAACGCGTACCGCCACGCCCGGTCCCGCCGCGCCAGGACCATGGGCATCAGCAGGACGTCCGGCGGGATGGGAAAGAACACGCCCTCCGCGAACGCCAGAGCGGCCAGCCAAACCTCGGCGTGCTTGGAGCCCGCCAGACGCATCACCCAATCATAGAGTCGTCGCAACATCCCGCCCTGCTAGAGGGCGTCAGGCCAAAGGGGAAGCCGGTTTCGCCGTTCGCGGCGCTTGAAGACATTAGGCCGCGGCGGCGGTGCGCCTATGTTTATCCGGCAACCCGGCTTTCGCGAGATCGTTTCAATTGATACTATATCGCATCGTCCCCGAAGGAGTCCTCCATGGCCGCCCAAGCCGCGTCTTCCGACCTGTTCGACAACCCGCTGGGCACTGACGGGTTCGAGTTCGTCGAATTCACCTCGCCCGAGCCCGAGCGGCTGAAGGGCCTGTTCGAGAAGATGGGGTTCCAGGCGGTGTCGCGGCACCGGTCCAAGGCGGTGCTGCGCTTCGCCCAGGGCGACATCAACTTCATCCTGAACATGGAGCCGGCGGGGCAGCCGGCCGCTTTCCGCCAGCATCACGGCCCATCGGCCAACGCCATGGCCTTCCGCGTGCGCGACGCCGCCAAGGCCTTCAAGCTGGCCGTCGAGCGCGGCGCCAAGCCGGTGCTGGGGCCGGTTGGCCCCATGGAACTGAACATTCCCGCCATCGAGGGGATCGGCGGCTCGAACCTCTATCTGGTGGACCGCTATGGGGCGCAGGCGATCTATGACGTCGACTTCGTGCCGCTGGAGGGGGCGGCCAAGACCGTGCCCGGCGTCGGCCTGACCTATATCGACCACCTGACGCACAATGTGCATCGCGGCCAGATGGGCCACTGGGCCGACTTCTACGAGCACATCTTCAACTTCCGCCAGATCCGCTATTTCGACATCGAGGGGGCGCAGACCGGCCTGTTCTCCAAGGCCATGACCAGCCCGGACGGCAAGATCCGCATCCCGCTGAACGAGAGCCAGGATGAGCACTCGCAGATCGAGGAATTCCTGAAGGACTACAAGGGCGAGGGCATCCAGCACATCGCGCTGGGCACGGCCGACATCTACCAGTCGGTGGAGACCATGCGGGACCGGGGCGTGGTGTTCCAATCCACCCCGTCGACCTATTACGAGCAGCTGGACGCCCGGGTGCCGGGGCATGGCGAGAACCTACAGCGCCTGCGGGCGGACGACATCCTGCTGGACGGCGCCCCCACCGAGGGCCAGGGCCTGCTGCTGCAGATCTTCACCGAAAACATGGTCGGGCCGATCTTCTTCGAGATGATCCAGCGCAAGGGCAACGAGGGCTTCGGCGAGGGCAACTTCAAGGCGCTGTTCGAGTCCATCGAGCTGGACCAGATCCGGCGCGGGGTGTTGCCCGGTAAGGAGGCCTAGCGTGGCCAGGGGTAACTGGATTCCCGTTCGCGGGGCGCAGGGCGAGCACTCTCGCCAGGCCCACGCCGACATGCCCGCCGGCACCTATGAGCGGGAGGTGTCCAAGGAGGGGTTCTTCGGCCCGGCGGCCTTCTTTCATCACCGCCGCCCGCCCACCAGCTGGTCCAGTTTCGAGGGGCCGCTGCGCCCGCGGGCGTTCGACCTAGCCGCCCTGAACGGCGCCGAGCCCTCGCCCTGGAACGCCCCGCGCATCCTGGCCAACGCCCATGTAGAGATGCGGTTCTGGAAGCTGGCCGCGCCGATGCCGGCCCTGGCCCGCGACGCGGACGGCGACCTGCTGCTGTTCGTGCACCAGGGGCGTGGCGACCTCTACTGTGACTACGGCCACCTCGCCTTCGAGGCCGGTGACTACCTGTACCTGCCGCGCGGCACCATGTGGCGCCTGGCGCCGGAGGCCAACGCCGCCCTGCTGACCATTGAGGCGACCAACAGCCACTTCACCCTGCCCGAGCGCGGCGTGCTGGGCGCCCATGCCGTCTTCGACCCGGCGATGCTCGACACCCCGGTCCTGGACGACGCCTTCCGCGCCCATCAGGATATGCCCGGAGAGGTGCGGGTGGAGGTGAAGAAGCGCAGCGCCGTCTCCACCGTCACCTATCCCTACAATCCCCTGGATGCGGTGGGCTGGCATGGCGACCTGGCGCCGGTGCGCTTGAATGTGACGTCGATCCGGCCGGTGGTCAGCGCCCGCTACCACCTGCCGCCCAGCGTTCACACCACGTTCGCCTCGGACCGGTTCGTGGTCTGCACCTTCGCGCCGCGGCCCTTCGAGACTGATCCGGGCGCCTTGAAGGTGCCGTTCTTCCACAACAACGACGACTATGATGAGGTGCTGTTCTACCACGCTGGCGACTTCTTCAGCCGGGACAATATCGACGCCGGCATGCTGACTTTCCATCCCAGCGGATTCACCCACGGCCCGCATCCCAAGGCGCTGAAGAACATGCTGGTCCAGCCCAAGGCCGCCACCGACGAATATGCGGTGATGATCGACACCCGCGATCCGCTGGACGTGGGGGAGGGGGCCGCCGCGGTGGAAAACACCGCCTATGTCGATAGCTGGAAGACCGCGTGAGCCAGCTGAACGCCGATCTCGCCGCCATGGCCGAAGACGAGCTGGAGCGCGCGTTCAGCCTTTCATGGGGCGAGCTGGCGCCGATCATGCCCTGGGGCGACAGTTTCGACGGCTTCACCCCCGGCGGGCGCAATGTCACGGTGGAGCGGAACTATATCTGGGTCGCCGAGGCCGGCGGCGACATCCTGTGCGAGGTCAACGTCTTCGGCGGACAGTCCCGCTATGACGAGGGCGTCAAGCTCAGCCTGGTCATTGCAAAGGACGGCTCGATATGAAGCTGGCGTCGCTGAAAGCTGGGCGTGACGGGCGCCTGGTGGTGGTCTCCCGCGATCTGGCCTGGTTCGCCGACGCCGACGCCATCGCCCCCACTTTGCAGGCTGCCCTGGACGATTGGGAGCGCTGCGAGCCCCTGCTGAAAGGCCTGGCTGAAAGCCTGGAGCACGGCGCCGTGCCGCGGTTGCGCTTCCATGAGCACGACGCTGCCAGCCCCCTGCCGCGGGCCTACCAGTGGGCCGACGGCTCGGCCTATGTGAACCACGTGGCGCTGGTGCGGCAGGCGCGGGGGGCGGAGATGCCGGCCAGCTTCTGGACTGACCCGTTGATGTATCAGGGCGGCTCCGACGGGTTCCTGGGACCCCGCGATCCCATCCCCCTGGCGGACGTCGCCTGGGGCTGCGACCTGGAGGCGGAGGTGGCGGTGATCACCGGGGACGTGCCCCAGGGCGCCAGTCGCGAGGCGGCCCTGGCCCAGGTGCGCCTGGTGATGCTGGTCAACGATGTCTCCCTGCGCAACCTGATCCCTGGCGAACTGGGCAAATCGTTCGGCTTTTTTCAATCCAAGCCGGCCAGCGCCTTCTCCCCGGTGGCGCTTACTCCGGATGAACTGGGCGAGGCGTGGAAGAACGGCAAGCTCAGCGGCGCCATGCTGGTGGAGCTGAACGGCGCCGACTTTGGCCGCCCTGACGCCGGCGTCGACATGACCTTCGACTTCGGGACACTGATCGCCCATGCCGCCAAGACCAGGTCCTTGGGCGCGGGAACCATCATCGGCTCTGGCACGGTGTCGAATCGCGACGCCGACGGTGGGCCAGGCAAGCCCATCGCCCAGGGCGGGCTTGGCTATTGTTGCATCGCCGAAATGCGAACTGTTGAAACACTGCTCAACGGAGAGGCGAAAACCCCGTTTTTGGGGATGGGCGACACGGTGCGCATTGAGATGCGCGGCGCCGACCGACACACCTTGTTCGGCGCCATAGAACAGCAAGTTGTCGCGGCGCTCCGATGACCAGGAGGCGTGCGGGCATGGCGGCTGAGATTTCGGTCTTTGCGACGCGTTCAGGACGGGACGTCCGAACCGACGCCCAAGCTGAAGCCAGGGTTGATGAGCTTCTGGTCCTCGACGACTACCTGCCCTACCGACTGTCCGTGACCTCCAACGCTGTGTCGCGCCTGATCGCGCGGGCCTATGAGGATCGTTTAGGCCTGACCATTCCGGAGTGGCGCCTGATCGCCGTACTGGCCCAGGACGGCGCCCTGACCCCCGGCGCCACGGTGGCGCGCACCGCCATGGACAAGGTCACCATCAGCCGCGCTGCCCAGGCCCTGGTCCGCCGTCGTCTCGTGGCCCGCGTGGCGCACGAGGCCGACGGCCGCTCGCACCACCTGTCCCTCACCGCCGAGGGGACCCGCCTGCACGCCGAGATCTCCCCGCTGGCCCTGGCCTATGAGGCGGCTCTGCTGTCGGGCCTGGCGCCCGGCGAGGTGCTGATGATGAAGATGCTGCTCAAGCGCCTGGAGGCGGCAGCCATCCGCCTGTCCGGCGACGGCGCCGACACCTGACGCCAGCGCCCTTGTGAGCAGAGGCTAAGAAAGCGCACCGCCTACAGCCTGAGGCACACGTACATCTCCATACGCCTGATGGAGGGCGCAGACATCTATCAGATCGCCAAGAACTGCCGAACAAGCGTCGAGATGATCGAGAAGTTCTATGCCTGCCTCATCGCCAACACGTTGGACGCCGCGGCGATCCGTCCGCAAGAAGCCAAAGCCGCGGAAGGACGCTTCCGCGAAAGGGGCGCTGGTGAACGTCTTAAGCGCCCTGCCGGCGAACGCCGCAACGAACCTTGAGGATTGATCCCGACGACGCTAGAAGGACCCGCGGCCCGAGTGGTGAAATGGTAGACGCGCTGGATTCAAAATCCAGTACCGCAAGGTGTGTCGGTTCGAGTCCGACCTCGGGCACCAAACTGACTGCGGGATAGATCGGCGCTGTCAGTCCCACAGCACCTTATCTGTCTCTCTGGGCGCAGTAGGTTCAAGGCTCCATAGGCATCCTGCCCTCACGGAACATGTTGCCCCGGCGACGAATGGTCGACTTTGGCGTGCCGCGGGAGCGGTGGTGAAGAGAACGCGAATGTGACCGGAACCAGGCAAGCCGGTGGGTGTTCTAATATCCGACGTTTGGCGGCGGACGGATGGCTCGTGCGGCCGAGGGGTCTCGCTCGACGAGATCGCCACTGACGCGAGTAGAGTTGCTATCTGAGCGTTCTTGCCAACTGTGCATGATGCTATAATTTTGTTTTACCAACGCCCGGTCCGGAGACCACGATGAAGCTCGCATTTTTGGCCATTGTCGCAGTCTCAAGCGCTCTGGCGGGTTCTGCCATCGCCGCTAACATCCTTCCCGGCTCGGGGGCGACGGTCACCGGTTCAAGCATCCACGCTGGATTTGACGCGACTATCGCTGCTGGCAACCTCATTAATGGCACAAGCAATCCGGCGTATTCCAACACGGATCCGCGCTGGGTATTCGCTGACGGATCCAGCGCGAATCAAACGCTCGTGGTGGACCTTGGATCCATGAAGTCGTTAGACTCCTTCGGCGTCTACTATAATGGGCAGGATCGCATCCCGACGACATTCCAAATCCTAACGTCGACGGACAATGTGAATTTCACTGCCGTATCGGGGGCAGGTCCGAGCCCTGTTCCCTACGGGACGGCCGGCGAACTCTTCTCTTCGTATTCCACAGCCCCCGTAACCGCCCGGTATGTTGAATACTATTTTGGTCCAAACTCGATAGGCGGGTTTGGGTCTGGCGGCGGTAGCGGCCAAGGCGCCGGCATCTACCAACTCAGCGCAGGTGTGCCCGAACCGGCCACATGGGCAATGATGCTCGTGGGCTTCTTTGGTCTTGGAGCAATTCTGCGGACGTCGCGCCGGAAGCAATTCCGGGCCGTCACCGCGGCGTAACTTACGCGCGGCCTTCATGGCGGTGTGGTGGTCAGCGATGGGAGTTACGCTCCTCGGCGTTGGGCTCACCATAGCTGACTGAAAACAAGTCAAACTTGGTCTGACCCGGACCCTTTGACAGGGCTTGCCGCATTGAGGGGCAAGTATCTGACCGGTCCTCATTCCGAGGCCGAACTCTGGCTTCACCCCGGCTACGGTAGACAAACCCACACGCGGTTCGAGTCCGACCTGGGGCGCCATCATTCATTCCGCGTTCGCCGGCAACGGAGCTCTGATCCCCGTCACCGGTGGCGTTTGGGCCGCAGGCCTCATCAAGCCCGTGCCTCGCTTGCCACCTCGGTTGGGGAGAGCAGGTGGCGTTGGTCCTTGACCAGGGCCTTTAGCCAATCGCGGACGGTGCGCACCCGGGCGGTGGCGGCGACCTCGCGATGGGTGGAAATCCAGAACCGCCGGGTCAAGCGGACCTTGCTGGGCAGGATACGTTCCAGGCCCTCGCTCATGAAGCATGGCAGGACCCCGATGCCGCCGCCCGCCGCGATGATCTGGCGCTGGGCGCGGAGCGATGAACTGGCCAGGGTTGTCCGCAGGCCGGCGCCGATTTCCTCGAGATATTGCAGTTCCGGCGCATAGATCTGGTCTTGCACATAGCCGACCATGGCGTGCGATGTCAGGGCCGCGGTGGAGGTCGGCGCACGGTGTTCGGCGAGATAGTCGGCTGAGGCGAACAGGCCAAGCTCATAGTCGGTAAGGGGTTCGACCAGGAGGCGGGGGCTTTGCGGCGCGCTGAGCGTGATGGCCATGTCCACCTCGCGGTTCAGCGGCGACAGGAAGCCTGGGTTGGCGATCAGCTCAAGGTTCAGCGACGGACGCCGGCGGCGCAGATCCGGCAGGGCGGGCGCCAGGATCTGGCCGCCGAACCCCTCGGAGGCGCTGATGCGGATAGTGCCGGCCACGAGGTCCGCACGGCCCGCTTCGGCGACCTCGTTCATGGCGGTTTCGGCCAGGGTGGCGGTCTCCAGCAGGCGCACGCCAGTCGCGGTGAGCTGAAGCCCCGCGCGGCTGCGCACGAACAGGGTCGCCTTCAGCGCCGACTCCAGGGCGGCGATGCGTCGTCCCACGGTGGTGGCGTCCAGACCCAGGCGCTGGGCCGCCGCCGCCGCCGAACCGGCCCTGGCGGCGACGATGAAGATGCGCAGGTCATCCCAATTGAACATGGCCGGAATCTGCCCTGCGAATTTGCGACATACAATATGGAATTTTGCATGTTCTGGACTTTGCCCGGAGTGCTAGTCCCAATTGCACCCCGCCTTGAGGCTCTTGAAATTCATGCGTGAAATCTCCCATTTCGTGAACGGCGCGGCCGTGACCGGCGCGTCTGGCCGCTATGGCGAGGTGTTCGATCCGAACACCGGCGAGGTGCAGGCGCGGGTGGCCCTGGCCACCGAGGCGGAGCTGGACGCGGCGGTCGCAGCGGCGTTCAAGGCCCAGATCGCCTGGGCCCAGGTCAATCCGCAGCGGCGGGCGCGGGTGCTGTTCGAGTTCAAGCGCCTGGTGGAAGCGCGCATGGACGAGCTGGCGCGGCTGCTGTCTTCCGAGCACGGCAAGGTGGTCGCCGACAGCCGCGGCGATATCCAGCGCGGCCTGGAGGTGATCGAGTTCGCCTGCGGCATCCCCCACGCCCTGAAGGGCGAATATACCGAGGGCGCCGGGCCGGGGATCGACGTCTATTCGATGCGCCAGCCCTTGGGCGTGGTGGCCGGCATCACCCCTTTCAACTTCCCGGGCATGATCCCGATGTGGATGTTCGGGGTGGCGGTGGCCTGTGGCAACACCTTCATCCTCAAGCCGTCGGAAAAAGACCCCTCGCTGCCGGTGCGGCTGGGGGAGCTGTTCATGGAGGCTGGCGCCGCGGCGGGCATCGACGTGGCCGGGGTGCTGAACGTGGTGCACGGCGACAAGACGGCGGTGGACGCCATCCTGCACCACCCGGATATCCGGGCGGTGAGTTTTGTCGGATCGTCCGACATCGCCCACTACGTCTATTCGACCGGCACAGCCGAGGGTAAGCGCGTCCAGGCCATGGGCGGAGCCAAGAACCACGGCGTCATCCTGCCCGACGCCGACCTGGACCAGACCGTGAAGGACCTCGTGGGCGCGGCCTACGGCTCGGCCGGAGAGCGCTGCATGGCGCTGCCGGTGGTGGTGCCGGTGGGTCAGAAAACCGCCGAGGCCCTGCGCGAACGCCTGCTGGTCGAGATCGACACCCTGAAGGTCGGCGTCAGCACGGATGCGGCGGCGCAGTACGGTCCGGTGGTCAGCGCCGCGCACCGCCAGAAGATCGAGGACTATATCCAGATGGGCGTCGATGAGGGCGCCGAGCTGGTGGTGGACGGCCGTGGCTTCACCCTGCAAGGCTATGAGAAGGGGTTCTTCGTCGGCCCCAGCCTGTTCGACCACGTCAAGACCGGCATGAAGACCTATCAGGAAGAGATCTTCGGCCCCGTCCTGCAGATGGTCCGGGCGGAGACCTTCGAGGAAGCCCTGGCCCTGCCGTCGGCGCACCAGTACGGCAACGGCGTCGCCATCTTCACCCGCAATGGCCGCGCGGCGCGGGAGTTCGCATCGCGGGTCAACGTCGGCATGGTGGGGATTAATGTGCCGATCCCGGTGCCGGTGGCCTACCACACCTTCGGCGGCTGGAAGCGCAGCGCCTTCGGCGACGCCAACCAGCATGGCATGGACGGGGTGCGCTTCTACACCAAGGTCAAGACGGTGACGGCGCGCTGGCCGGAAGGTGACGTGACCGCCGACTCCAGCTTCGTCATCCCGACAATGAAATAGGCCGCTCATGGGCTTTGACCTGACCGAAGATCAGCAGGCGATCTGGGACGCGGCGTACGACTTCGCCCAGGCGGAGCTGGCGCCGCACTCGGCGCGCTGGGACGCGGAGGCGCACTTCCCGGTGGAGGTGTTGCGCCAGGCCGCGTCGCTGGGCTTCGCCGGCATCTATGTGCGCGAGGACGTGGGTGGCTCGGGCCTCGGACGGCTGGACGCATCGCTGATCTTCGAGGCTCTGAGCGCCGGGGACGTTTCCACGGCCGCCTTCCTGTCGATCCACAATATGGCCTCGTGGATGATCGACAAGTTCGGCTCCGATGACCTGCGCCAGCGGTATCTGCCGCGCCTGACGAGCATGGAGCTGATCGCCTCATATTGCTTGACCGAGCCTGGCGCGGGGTCGGACGCCGCGTCGCTGGCGACCACGGCGGCGCGGGACGGCGACGCCTATGTGCTGAACGGCGCCAAGGCCTTCATCTCCGGCGCCGGGACCTCGGACATCTATGTGGTCATGGCCCGCAGTGGCGGGGCGGGGGCCAAGGGCGTGTCGACCTTCGTGGTGGAGAAAGACTCGCCCGGCCTGTCGTTCGGCGCCCAGGAGCGCAAGATGGGCTGGACCAGCCAACCCACGGCCATGGTCCACTTCGACAATGTCCGCGTGCCGGCGATCAACCGGGTGGGCGGGGAGGGCGAGGGGTTCCGCTTCGCCATGATGGGCCTGGATGGCGGGCGGCTGAACATCGCTTCCTGTTCCCTCGGCGGCGCAACCCTGGCTCTGGAAACCGCGCGCCAACACCTGACCACGCGCAAGCAATTCGGCCGGCCCTTGAGTGACTTCCAGGCCCTGCAGTTCAAGCTGGCCGACATGGCCACAGAGCTTGAGGCGGCCCGGCTGATGGTGCGGCGGGCGGCGGCGGCCATGGACGCGGGTGATCCCAATGCGACCAAATACTGCGCCATGGCCAAGCGCTTCGCCACCGACGCGGGCTTCGAGGTGGCCAACACGGCGCTGCAGCTGCACGGCGGCTATGGCTATCTGAAAGACTATCCACTCGAGCGGATCGTGCGGGACCTGCGGGTCCACCAGATCCTGGAGGGGACCAACGAGATCATGCGGGTGATCATCGCCCGGGAGATGCTGAAGGGATGAGCGAAACCCTCGTTGAACCGGAAGTGCTGGCCAGCCGCGACGGCGCCCTGGGACGGCTGACCATCAACCGGCCACAGGCGCTGGGGGCCCTGACCACCGGCATCTGCGAGGCGATGATCGCGGCGTTGCTGGACTGGCGGGACGATCCGACCCTGCATGCGGTGCTGATCGACCATGCTGGCGAGCGCGGATTCAGCGCCGGCGGCGATATCCGCGCCCTGGCCGATAGCGCGGCCGGGGATGGGGTTGCCGCGCGACGGTTCTTCTTCGTCGAGTACCAGCTTGACCATCTGATCTTCACCTACTCCAAGCCGGTGATCACGGTGATGGACGGGGTGACCATGGGCGGCGGGGTCGGGATTTCCTGGACCGCCCGTTATCGCGTGGTCACCGAGCGGACCACTTTCGCCATGCCCGAGACCGGCATCGGCCTGTTCCCCGACGTGGGGGCCGGCTGGTTCCTGCCCAAACTGCCCGGTCGGACGGGTCTCTACCTGGCCCTGACCGGGTCGCGGCTGAAGGCGGCGGACTGTCTTGCGGTGGGCCTGGCGACGCACTTTGTTCCCGCGTCTGACCTGGCGGCGTTCAAGGAGACCCTGGCGGCCGACGCCGAGCAGCCGGAGCAGGTGCTGGAAACCTTCCGCGCCGATCCCGGACCGGCGCCCATCGGCGCCCTGCGCCACGAGATCGACCGCCTGTTCGGCCACGATCGGGTGGAGGAGGTGATGGCCGCCCTGGCCACCGATCCGTCGGAGTGGGCGCGGGGTCAGGCCAGGACTTTGGCCGGAAAATCTCCCACCAGCCTGAAGGTGGCGGCGCGGCTGCTGCGCGACGGCGCCAAGGCCGCCAGCTTCGCCGACAACCTGATCATGGAACACCGGATCGCCGCCCGCCTGGGCGTGGGGCCTGAGTTCATGGAAGGGGTGCGAGCGGTGATCGTCGACAAGGACAATGCGCCCCGCTGGAACCCGCCGGACCTGGCCGGGGTCACCGACGCCGCCATCGACGCCATCTTCGCCCCCCTTGGCCCCGGCCAGGAATGGGCGCCTCTCGATCAGGGAACCGCGGCATGAACATCGCCTTCATCGGCCTGGGCAATATGGGCGGCGGCATGGCGGCCAACCTGGTCAAGGCCGGCCATGACGTCATCGCCTTCGACCTGGTGCCGTTGGCGCTGGAAAAGGCCAAGGCCAACGGCTGCCGGATCGCCGCGTCGGCGGCTGGGGCAGTCAGTGACGCCGATACGGTGATCACCATGCTGCCGGCGGGCGCCCACGTGCGTCAGGTCTGGGCTGACGACGTGGTTGCCAATGTTCGGCAGGGAACCCTGCTGATCGATTGTTCCACCATCGACGTGGACAGCGCCCGCGCGGTGGCGGACCTGGCCAAGGCGGCGGGCCTGCGGGCGGCGGACGCCCCGGTCTCCGGCGGCATCATGGCCGCGGACGCCGGTACCCTGGCCTTCATGGTCGGCTGCGACGACGCCCTGTTCGCCGAGGTCGAGGCCGTGCTGACGCCCATGGCGCGGGTGGTGATCCACGCCGGCGGGGCTGGGGCTGGCCAGGCGGCGAAGATCTGCAACAACATGGTGTTGGGGGTTTCCATGCTGGGGGTCTGCGAAGGTTTCGCCCTGGCCGAGAAGCTGGGACTGGATCCGGAACGGTTCTTCGAGATCGCCTCGAAGTCCTCCGGTCAGTGCTGGAGCCTGACCAGCTATTGCCCCTGGCCCGGACCGGTGCCCAGCGCCCCGTCCAACCGCGGCTACGAGGGCGGCTTCCTGGCTAATCTGATGCTCAAGGATCTGAAGCTGGCGCAGGCGGCGGCCGCTTCATCCGGCGCCTCGACGCCGCTGGGGGCTCAGGCGGAGGCGCTCTACGCCCTGTTCGCAGGGCTCGGGCATGGGGGCAAGGACTTCTCCGCCGTGCTGCAGATGCTGCGTGGAAAGCTGGAGGAACTGGCCTAGAGGCGGCCAGCCAAAACGCGCAAGCGGTTGTTCAGGCTTTCGTCTCATTCAACCTGACAAGGCGCCCGCGCCGGATCAGACAAATGTAGTCGCGGCGGCTTTGTCGGCCCCGCCTTCGCCGTGAACGGTGCGCCGGCCCGCGAAATCCTGGTTGCGTCCAGCGCGGGAACGCCGTTTAAATTGCATCGGGCTGGCGCACCCAACTTGTGTGGGGGAAATCATGAAACATCTTTTCCTGGGCCTCGTGGCCGTCGCCGCGACGGTATTTGGCTTGGCCGCCACCGGCAGCGCCGAGAACTGGGGCCATCTTCAACGCGAGGAACGCTGCCCGGCGGTCGCCAAGCCGAACTGCGGCTACGACGGTCATGCGGCCTGCACGGCCTCCGGCTGGCTATGCGAGGAGAGCGGAGGCGGGCGCCAGAGCGGCGGAGGCAGCGGCTATGGCCAGCCCCGTCAGTCCGGTGAAAACTGCCTGCAGACCTACGCGCCGCCGTGTGTCGCGGGATACCTTCCCCGCTGCAGCGCCGGTCACTGGCGGTGCGTGCCCTAGCAGGGTCAGGGGGGCGCGGCGGCGGTTTGGGTCAAACGCCGGTTAAGGCGCCGGGCGCGGCGTAACGGCGTTCCCAGACTAGCGGAAAATGCTCTAGGGTCCGCCACGACTCCGGGCCGCTTATCTTCCGTCCGGTCCAATATGCGAGGGCCACCCATGATCGGACACGCCACGGCCTTCGCGCCCCGCGCCGGTTAGGGCCGGCATGGCAATCGAACCGGCGGTGGGGTTTCGTCTGGACGGGGGCGGGGAGACCCTGGTCTTCCTGACGCCCGCCTCAGGCGCGCCGCGCCTGGCCTATTGGGGGCCGGCGCTGGCGCCTGGCGATCCGGTCGCGGAACTCACCGCCTTGGCGCAGCGCGGCGTTCCGGGTGGAAGCCTGGATGACGGCGAGGCGCTGTGCTGGTTGCCGGAGGCCGGACAGGGCTTTACCGGCCATCCCGGCCTGCTGGCACATCGCCATGGCCTGGAATTGATCACCCAGTTCGCGGCGGTCCGCATCCAGGCGGAGGGTGGAACCGCGCGGATCACGCTGAGCGACGCGCTGGCGCGGGTGGAGCTGGACCTTAGACTGGCCCTGGACGGGGCGGCCGGCGTGCTGACATCCCAGGTTCGCCTCACCAACATCGGCGACGAACCGCTGACCGTGGACTGGCTGGCCGCCGGCGTCCTGGAGCAGCCGCACGCGGACCTGATGCTGTTCGATGGCCGCTGGGCGCGAGAATTCGCCCACGTCCGCCAGACCCTTGCCACTGGCCTGATCGTCAAGGAGAACCGCACCGGTCGCACCTCGCACCACGCCCCGCCGTTCCTGCTGGTCGGGGAGGCGGGATTTGGCGAGGCGCTGGGCGAGGTGTTTGGCCTGCACCTGGCCTGGAGCGGAGATCACCGCATCCTGGCCGAGCGCCTGAGGGACGGCCGTATCCAGATTCAGGCCGGCGAGCTGCTGCATCCGGGCGAGATCATCCTGGCCCCCGGAGAAACCTATCAGACGCCAGAGTTGCACCTTGCCCGCTCGCCCTCGGGCGCCAACGGTCTTTCCGACCGGCTGCACCCCTTCGTGCGCGAGCGGATCCTGGGCGGGCGGCTGAAGGGAAGGCCTCGACCCGTGCACTACAACACCTGGGAGGCGATCTATTTCGACCACGACCTGCCGACCCTCAGGGGCCTGGCGGACCTGGCCGCGGGGGTCGGGGTCGAGCGGTTCGTGCTGGATGACGGCTGGTTTCGGGGTCGTCCGGACGATCGCTCGGGCCTGGGC
Organism: Caulobacterales bacterium; assembly: GCA_038228945.1. Lineage (GTDB taxonomy): Bacteria > Pseudomonadota > Alphaproteobacteria > Caulobacterales > Caulobacteraceae > Acaudatibacter. The sequence goes on along the minus strand of JBBROW010000010.1, from coordinate 25,450 downwards.
GACTGGACGGTGGACCTGGCCAAATATCCGGACGGCCTGACGCCGCTGATCGATCATGTCCGGGGCCTGGGGATGGAGTTTGGCCTCTGGGTCGAGCCGGAGATGGCCAATGCCGACTCCGACCTGTTGCGCGCCCATCCCGACTGGGTGCTGGGAGTTCCAGGCCGGAGCCAGCCCCTGGGCCGCGGGCAATATGTCCTGGACCTGACCAGGCCGGACGTGTTCGAGAACATCCATGGCCAGATCGACGCCCTGCTGCGGGACAACGCCATTGGCTATCTGAAGTGGGATATGAACCGCGACCTGACCCACGCCGTCAGCGGCGGCCGTGCCGCCACCCATCGCCAGACCCTGGCGGTCTACGCGCTGATCGACCGGCTGCGGGCCGATCATCCGGGGGTGGAGATCGAGAGCTGCTCTTCCGGCGGCGGGCGGGCGGACTATGAAATCCTGAAGCGCACCGACCGAATTTGGACCTCGGATTGCAATGATCCCATCGAGCGGCAACTGATCCAACGCGGGTTTTCCATCTTCTTCCCGCCGGAGGTCATGGGCTCGCACGTGGGACCCCGCGCCAGCCATACCACCGCCCGCGGCGCCAGCCTGCAGATGCGGGCCATGACGGCGCTGATGGGCCACATGGGGACGGAGGCCGACCTGCGCGCCTTTACCGAAACCGAACGCGCCGCCGTGGCCGACAGCTTCGCCCTCTACAAGCAACACCGCGCCTGGATGCACGCCGGCCGGACGATCCGCCTGGCGCATCCGGACCCGGGCTGTGTGGCCACGGCCCTGGCTGGAGAGGGACGGATGCTGGTGTCGGCGGCGCAGGTGGAGACGCCGCGCACCGCCGGCCTGGCGTCGTTGCGGCTGACGGGGCTTGAGGCCGGCGCGACCTACACAATCGCCCAGATCAACCCGCCGCGCCGGGCCAGGGCGCTTCCGCGCCGGTACCCCCCGCTGACCCTCGGAGAGACTCTCAGGGCGACCGGCGACATGCTCAGCCACGTCGGTCTTTCGCTACCGGTCTTGCGGGCCGGCGAAATCGCCGTCTTTCTGCTGACCCGGGAGGACGCATGAACGAGATTCGCGTTGCGACGAAGGCCGAAGCCACTCTGGGCGAGGGTCCGGTGTGGGACGAGGCCCTGGGCAGGCTCTGGTGGGTCGATATCAAGGGGCGCCGCTTGCATTGGTTCGACCCGGCCAGCGGGGAGGCTTCAAGCGTGGCTGTCGACCTGCAGGTGACTTCCGTGGCGCCGCGCGCCGGGGGACCGGGCCTGCTGGCGGCGACGGAGGACGGGGTCGGTATTCTGGACCCCGCAACCGGCGCCTATGAGAAACGCTTCGATCCTGAACCGGATCGTCCGAAGAACCGCGCCAACGACGGCAATGTCGATGTCCATGGCCGCTACTGGTTCGGCACCATGGACGACGATCAGCCGTCCACCGCCGGGGCGGTCTACAGCCTGGACGCCGACTGGTCGTGGCGGCGGGTGCTGGACGGCATCTCGATCACCAACACCCTGGTCTGCGACCCGGCCGGCAAGCTGCTCTATGTGGCCGATTCCGGCGCGGGACGGGTGGACGCCTTTCCCATCGACGCTGTGACAGGAACCCTAGGGGCGCCGACAACCTTCGCCCGCGTGGGCGGAGACGGAACCGGACCGGACGGCTCGGCAGTGGACGCGGAGGGCTATGTCTGGACCGCCATCTGGGGCGGCTCGCGGCTGGAGCGCCGTTCGCCGGACGGGGTGGTGGAGCGAACCATCGCCCTACCGGTCAAGCAGCCCACCAGCGCAGCCTTCGGCGGGCCGGGGCTGAAGACACTCTACATTACCAGCGCACGGCAGAACCTCAGCCCCGAGGCTCTGGAGCGCTATCCCCTGTCGGGCAGCCTGCTGGCCTTCGAACCCGGTGTCGCTGGCCTGGCCCTACCGCCTTTCGCCGGTTGAGGAGGAACGTCTTGGCTCGTAAGCCGCTGAGAAGCGCCGCCAGCTACGGCAAGCTGGACCGCGACGGTTTCATCCATCGCAGCTGGATGAAGAACCAGGGTCTGCCGGACGACGTCTTCGATGGCCGTCCAGTGATCGGCATTTGCAACACCTGGTCTGAGTTGACCCCCTGCAACGCCCACCTGCGCGACTTGGCCGAGCATGTGAAGCGCGGGGTGTGGGAAGCCGGCGGCCTGCCGGCGGAGTTCCCGGCCATGAGCCTGGGCGAGACCCAGATGCGCCCGACGGCCATGCTGTTCCGCAACCTGCTGGCCATGGAGGTGGAGGAGTCGATCCGCGCCAATCCCATTGACGGGGTGGTGTTGCTGGGGGGCTGCGACAAGACCACGCCTGGCCAGCTGATGGGAGCGGCCAGCGTTGACCTGCCCACCATCGTGGTTTCCTCCGGCCCGATGCTGAACGGCAAGTTCCGCGGCAAGGACATCGGCTCGGGCACCGACGTCTGGAAGTTCTCCGAGGCGGTACGGGCCGGCGAGATGTCGATGGCCGAGTTCATGTCCGCCGAAAGCGGCATGTCGCGCAGCCACGGCGTCTGCATGACCATGGGCACCGCCTCGACCATGTCCAGCCTGGTGGAGGCCATGGGGTTGAGCCTACCCTATAACGGCGCGTTGCCGGCCGTGGACGCCCGCCGCCAGACCCTGGCGCACATGACCGGCCGCCGCATCGTCGAGATGGTGCGCGGCGACGTGCGGCTGTCGGCCATCGCCACCCGCGCCGCCTTCGAGAACGCGATCCTGACCCTGTCGGCCATCGGCGGGTCGACCAATGCGGTGCTGCACTTGCTGGCCCTGGCCGGGCGGCTGGGCGTGCCGCTGTCGCTGGAGGACTTCGATCGGATCGGCCGTGAGGCGCCCCTGACCGTCGACCTCATGCCGTCCGGCCGCTTCCTGATGGAGGACTTCTGCTATGCGGGCGGGGTGCCGGCGGTGCTCAAGGACATGGGCGAGCGGCTGCGCGGCGCGGCGATGACGGTCAACGGCCAGACCATCGGCGAGATCGCCGCCGAGGGCGAGTGCTTCAACCGCGAGGTCATTCACACCGTCGAAGTCCCCGTGGGACCGGTGTCGGGCATCTGGGTGCTGGGGGGCTCGCTGGCGCCGCAGGGGGCCATCCTGAAACCCAGCGCCGCGACGCCGTCGCTGCTTAAGCATCAAGGCAAGGCGGTGGTGTTCGAAAACATCGAAGACTACCACGCCCGCATCGACGACCCGGACCTGGAGGTGGATGAGACCAGCGTGCTAGTGCTCAAGGGCTGCGGGCCCCGGGGTTATCCCGGCATGCCGGAGGTCGGCAACATGGCCTTGCCGCGCAAGCTGTTGGCCAAGGGGGTGCGCGACATGGTGCGCGTGTCCGACGCCCGCATGAGCGGCACCGCCTATGGCACCGTGATCCTGCATGTGGCGCCTGAGTCGGAGGCGGACGGCCCCCTGTCCTTGGTCCGCAACGGCGACCTGATCGACTTTGACGGACCCGCCCGCCGGCTGGACCTGCTGGTGGACGCCGCCGAGCTGGACCGCCGCCGCGCCGAGGCCGGACCGAAGACCGCGCGGCCCGCGCGGGGCTGGGCGAAGCTCTATGTGGACACGGTGCTGCAGGCCGACCGGGGCTGCGACCTGGACTTCCTGGTGGGTGGCAGCGGCGACGTGGTGACCCGGGAGTCGCATTGATGGGCGACTTCGCCCGCTATCCCAGTTTGGCGGGGCGGACGGTTTTCGTCACGGGCGGCGCCACCGGGATCGGCGCGGCGTTCGTCGAGGCGTTCCACGATCAGGGCGCAAGAGTCGAGTTTGTGGATCGCGACACGGTGGCGGGACGGGCCTTGGCCGAACGCCTTCCGGGCGCGGGGTTCGCCGCCGTGGACGTCACCGACGTCGCGGCGCTTGAGGCCGCGATCTTGGCGGCTGGTCCGGTCACGGTCCTGATCAACAATGTCGCTAACGACACCCGCCATGCACCAGAAGATCTGGACGGCGCGGCGTGGCGGGCGAACCTGGCGGTGAACCTGGATCCCGTGATGGCCGCGTCCCGGGCGGTGAAGCCGGCCATGGCGGCGGCCGGCGGCGGGGCGATCATCAACTTGAGCTCGCTGAACGCCCTGCTGGGACCGGGCGACATGCCGGCCTATGTGGCGGCCAAGGCGGCGATCCTGGGCCTGACCAAGTCCTTGGCGCGTGCTTGGGGCGCGCAGAACATCCGCGTCAACGCCATCACTCCCGGCTGGGTGGTCACTGAGCGCCAGTTGGCGTTGTGGCTTACGCCGCAAGCCGAGGCGGACTGGATGAAGCAGACGGCATTGCAGGGCCGGATCGAGCCGGCGGACGTGGCGCGCCTGGCCCTGTTCCTGGCCTCCGACGACGCGCGGATGATAACCGGCCAAAACCACGTGATCGACGGCGGCCGCACGTGAGCGGCTGGATCGCCGGGGACTGGGGCACAACGAACCTGCGCGCCTGGCGGTTGGACGCGGACGGCGCGGTGGTCGCACGGCGTGAATTCCCGCTGGGGGTTTCACGGCTGGAGCCCGGCGCGGCGGCGGCGGTGTTCGAGACCCAGGTGCAGCCAGCCTTGGGCGGCCAGGGCTTGCCGGCCTTGCTATGCGGGATGATAGGCTCGAACCTGGGCTGGACGGCGGCCGGCTACCTCGCGTGCCCCGCCGATCCTGGTGAACTGGCGCGGGGGCTGGCGCGCCCGGCGCCGGGGGTGGCCATCGTGCCTGGCCTGATCTGCCCGGGGCTCTCGGGGCCTGATGTCATGCGCGGCGAGGAAACCCAGATCCTGGGCTGGCTGGCGGCCGAGCCGTCCCGGCGAAAGGGCTGGCGTGTGCTCTGCCTGCCAGGCACTCACGCCAAGTGGGTGGCGGTGGCCGACGGCAGGATCGTGCGCTTTCTCACCGCCATGACCGGCGAGCTGTTCGGCCTGCTCAAGACCCATAGTGTTCTGCGTGCGCTCAAGGCCGACGAGGACCTTGCGGCCTTTAGCCTGGGCGTCATGGCCGCCGGCGACGGCTCGGCCCTGGCCAGCCGGCTGTTCAGCGCCCGTGGCCGTTTCTGGGCGGGCGAACTGGCTGAGACCGGGGTGGAATCCTATCTCTCGGGCCTGCTGATCGGGGCGGAGATCGCCTCGCTCTGGCCGAAGGTTCTCGGTGAGGGGGATCGGGTGGACATCATCGGAGACCCGGCCCTGACGCGACTCTACGCCCACGCCATGAAGCAGCGGAAGATCAGGGCCGAGGTCACGGACGGTGAGACCGCCGCCCTGGAAGGTTTGAAGGCTATCTGGCGGGAAGTGACATGACCCTGGACGAAGCCCTGGACGCCTGTCCGATCGTGGCGATCCTGCGCGGGGTTACCGCCGACGAGGTGGTGGGGATCGCGGAGGCTTTGTTCGAGGCGGGCGTACGGGCCATTGAGGTTCCGTTGAACTCCCCTCGGCCGCTGGACAGCATCGCCCGGTTGGCCAAGGCGGCGACGGGCCGGATGATCGTCGGTGCGGGCACGGTGCTGACCCTGGAGGAGGCGCGGTCGGTGGCGGAAGCTGGCGGCGTCCTGTGTGTCTCGCCGAATACGGATGTGGCGGTGATCGCCGGGGCCGTGGAGCTGGGCCTGACGCCGGCGCCGGGCTTCGCCACGGCCAGCGAGGCGTTCGCGGCCATCGGCGCGGGGGCGCGGCACCTGAAGCTGTTTCCGGCCTCAACCTACGGGCCTGGGCATCTAAAGGCCCTGGCGGCGGTGCTGCCGACGGGTGTGAAGGTGCTGGCCGTGGGCGGCGTGGGGGCCAGCGACGCGGCCGCCTGGCGAGGGGTGGGCGCGGCCGGATTAGGCCTGGGCTCGGAACTGTATCGTCCCGGCCAGTCGGTGTCGGAAACGCTGGAGTTGGCCAGGCGCGCCGTCGGCGCGGCTAGGGCCGCCTGGGGCTAAGCCGCTTCGCGTTCTTCGGCCGGGAGGATGTAGTCCAGGCGCAGAAGGCTGACGATGCCGTGGTCGGTGGTCATCACCCCGGCGACGAACTCATTCACCTCCGGCGCGCCGACGTCGGGTGGCGGCTGCAGCATGCCTTCGGTGAGTTGCAGGATGTCGCAGACCGCGTCCACCAGCAACCCGACCTGGCGCGTGCCGATCTGCACCACGATGACCACGCTGGAGCGGTCGGCGCCGGTGGCGCCCAGGCCCAGCCGGGCGCCCAGATCCACCACAGGCAGGATCGAACCGCGCAGGTTGATCATGCCAAGGAAATGGCTGGGCGCGTTGGGCAGGGGGGTCGAGGCGGTCCAGCCGCGGATCTCGCGCACGGACATGATGTCGATGGCGAACTGCTGTTCGCCAATGGCGACGGTGACCAGTTCGGCGCCGGCCGAGGGCAGGGTGGTTGGCGTCATAGGCGAAGCTCCTTGCGGCGAGCGAGCCGGCTTCTTCGATCTGACCGCCATAGTGCCGCCGACAAACCCTCTATTTCGTTAATGGGAGGCGCAGCTTTTCGCCGCTGTCAGGCCACGACGCCATCGTCGTGCAGGCGGCCGATTTCCTTGCTCGCAAGGCCCAGGAGCTCGGCGAGAACCTCGTCGGTGTGCTGTCCCAGGCGAGGGGCGGCGGTGGGCGCCTGTCGGTTCAGCCCGGGCAGGCTGGCGGCCGCGCCGGGGGCCGGATAGGCGTGGCCGCTGGGGTGGGCAATGGTGGTGAACAGGGGAGACTCTGGGGGCATAATCTGTGGATCTTGCAGGGCTTGGAGGGTGGTTCGGTAGGGCGCCCAGCAGACGCCCAGGCGCTCGAAATGCGGCGTCAGAGCTTGCCGCGTCCGAGTGGCCAGCGCCGCCTCGATCAGGGGGGTTAGGCGGTTGCGATGTTTGAAGCGCTCGCCCTCGTCCGCGCCGAAACGCAGGCCGGTGTCCCGCTCTAGGGCCGCGACGGCCTCGGTCAGGCCCAGGACCTCCAGCAGCCCGGACCATTGCCGCCGGGTGATGGCCGCGATCATGATCCGCTCTCCGTCGGCGAGGCGAAAGTCGCGGCCGTAGGCGCCGAAGAGGTCGTTACCGTAGCGGGGCCGATCGGCGCCGCCCACCAGCACCTCGGCGATCTGGCCGATGTGGCCGAGGCTGGCCAGGGCGATATCGGCCAGGGGCAGGCGGATCTCCTGGCCCTGGCCGGTCTGGCGTCGGCGCCTTTCGGCCGCCAGGAGGGCGAATGCGGCGTAGGCGCCGGTCATCAGGTCCCAGGCGGGCAGGACATGGTTCACCGGCTCGTCGGACGGCAGGCTGGTCGGGCCGGTCATCAGCGGCACGCCCAGGGCGGCATTGACAGTGTAGTCCACCGCCGTGCGCCCATCCGCCCAGCCCATCACCCTCAAGGAGATCAGGTCGGGCCGCAGGGCGGCCAGGCGCGGGTGCGACAGGAAGCCGTCCACCGGATAGTTGGTCAGGAACAGGCCGCCTTCGTCGCCGGGGGCGGCCGCCAGGCGCTGCGCCAGTTCGCGGCCCTCCGGGCGGGACAGGTCCAGGGCGATGGATTTCTTGCCCTTGTTCAGCCCCTCCCAATAGAGGCTGTCGCCGCCCGGGGAGAGGGGCCAGCGACCATAGTCGGGGCCGCCGCCGATGGGGTCGAAGCGGATCACCTCCGCGCCCATCTGCAGCAGGTGCAGGCCGCAGCTTGGGGCGGCAATGAAGGACGCGCCCTCAACGACCCGCAGGCCCTTCAGCAGGTCATAGGACATCGGTGGCTTCCAGGGTGGCGGTGACCGACGGCTGGCCGTCGGGACCGGCGATCCACAGCTCTGCCCCTTCGCTCCGGTCGTTCATGCACAGGGTGAAGGGGGCGATGTCGAAGATCGGCCGCCGGGCCCGGAAGGCGAAGCTCTTCACCCGCGCCCCGCGCCGATGGCGCAGGAAGTGGTCCATCAAAAGAGTAGCCAGATAGGGACCATGCACGACCAGGCCAGGATAACCCTCGGCGTCGCGGCAATAGTCGCGATCGTAGTGAATGCGGTGGGCGTTGAAGGTCAGGGCCGAGAAGCGGAACAGCTGGGTCGGATCGACACGCAGGGTGCGGGCGTGGTCGCAGGCCGGCGCTGGGGCGACCGGGCCGGGTGGCGGCGTAGGGGCGGATGGCGCCTCGCGATAGACGATGTCCTGTTCCTCGCTCACCGCCAGCTCACCGTCGGCGTGGATGGCGTGGCGGATGGTGACGAACAGCATGGTCCCGCTGGCGCCGGTCTTTTCGCTGACATCCGCGACCTGAGAGTGGCGCTCCAGGCGCGCACCGCGGCGGATGGGCGCGTGGAAATCCAGCCGGCTGCCGGCCCACATGCGCCGGGGCAGGGGTGTCGGCGGCAGGAAGTCGCCGCGGACCGGATGGCCGTCCTCGCTGATCTGAGACTGGCGGGCGCGGGGCAGGAAGTAGAGCCAGTGCCCCAGCGGCGGGGCCGCCGCGTGCGGCCATGGCGGGGTCTCGTGGTCGAGCAGGGCGGCCAGGCCCTCGAGCGGCGCGTCGGCGGCGACGTCCGCCGCCTGCTCGGTGCGACCGATCCAGGTCTTCAGGTCTGGGGAATCCATGGCTCACCTCCGGGCGGCATGGAAAACGGTCCATCAACCATTGCAAGGGATAAGCGCGAGGATGAAACATCGGCGCATCATCCCGGCTCTGGCCGCCGGCCTGGTCCTTCTGGCGGGCGCCGCCCAGGCCGGCGAGGCGGCCTATCAGGGCAAACTTCTGCTCACCGGCGGCGTCAGCGGCGTCGAGGGTGAGGGCGGCGGTGGGTTGTCGGCCTGGTCGACCATAACCGGATACGAGACCCGCGACGGTATCGGCGCCAACGTCCATGCGACCTATGTGGGGCTGAAGGATTTCTCCCTGAGGAGCGGTGGCGTGGCCGTCGGCTTCTACGACCGGGTGGAGGTGTCCTACGCCCGCCAGGCCTTCGACACCGGGGCCACGGGCGGCAAGCTGGGCCTGGGCGACGGCTTCACCTTCAATCAGGACATCGTCGGCCTGAAGCTGCGGGTGCTGGGGGACGCGGTCTATGACCAGGACAGCCTGCTGCCCCAGGTTTCCGTGGGCCTGCAGTACAAGCACAACAACAAGAGCGCGATCATCCACGCCGTTGGCGGACGCCACGACAGCGGCGTCGACTACTATGTGGCCGCGACCAAGCTGTTCCTGAACGAGAGTCTGGTGCTGAACGCCACCCTGCGGGCCACCAAGGCCAACCAGATGGGCTTGCTGGGGTTCGGCGGCGACCGCAGCGACGCCTATTCGCTTCAGGCCGAGGGCTCGGCCGCCTTGATGCTGAACCGCCACCTGGCCGTGGGGGCCGAATACCGCACCAAGCCGGACAACCTGAGCTTCGCCCATGAGAGCGATTGGGCCGACGTGTTCGTGGCCTATGCCCTGAACAAGCATCTGTCGTTCACCGCCGCCTATGTGGACCTGGGCGACATCGCCACCTTCCGCCGCCAGCGCGGCGGCTATCTTTCCCTTCAGGCGGGGTTCTGAAAGCCTTGACCAGCCAAGCCTTCGCCATCCTGTCCCTGGCCGCCCTGCTGGGCGCTGCCGGCCCGGTTTTCGCCGCCGAGGACCCCGTGAAGCCCTATGCGCAATCGAACGGCAACGCCGGCGCCGCGCCGTTCACGGGCGACGCCATGCTGCAGGCCTTCCATGGCCGAGACGGGATCGACCGCGTCGTTGAGGGCCTGGTGGACCGCGCTGTCGCCGACCCGCGCATCACCGACATCTTCAAGGGCCAAGACCTGGAACGGCTGCGCCGGACGCTGAAGGAGCAGTTCTGCTACATCCTGAACGGCGGCTGCGCTTACACCGGCCGGGACATGAAGACGTCCCACGCCGACCTTGGCATCCAGCAGACCGACTTCAACGCCCTGGTGGAGGATCTGCAGATGGCCATGGACAAGGAGGGCGTGCGCTTCCGCGACCAGAACCGCCTTTTGGCCAAGCTGGCGCCCATGGAACACCCCATCGTCAGGCGTTGATCCGCCGAGCGGCGAAAGCCGGTCGCGCTTTGCCGCGCCGCCCTTTAGAGAAGCCTCGCAAACGAGAGTGAGGACAGGCCATGGCGCGCGTGCTGATCTACGAACCCACCTACAAGCGGCTCGAACCCACGCTCACGGCCCTGGGCGTCGCCTTCGACGCTGTCCTGGTCAATGACACCGGCGAGATCACCTTGAACGGCGCGGCCCTCACCGAGGAAGAGGCGGCCCCCGACGCCGTCTTCGCCAACCACGAGGTCTTCGGCAGCCCGGCGGTGCGGACCTTCATGGTCGCCATGCTCAAGTCCCCGGACCTGAAGTGGGTGCAGAGCGCTGCGGCCGGCTTCGACAACCCGGTCTTCGCCCAGGTGGTCCAGAAGGGCGCCAAGCTTTCCACCAGCCACGGCCAGGCCCTGGGGATGGCGGAGTATGTGCTGTGGGGGGTCATCGATCATTTCCAGCACGGCCCCGAGCGGCGCAAGGCCCAGGCGGAGCACGCCTGGCGCCGCGTAGCGTTCCGCGAAATCCTGGACTCCCAGTGGCTGATCATTGGCTTTGGCGCCATCGGCCAGGCGGTGGCCCAGCGCGCCAAGGGCTTCGGCGCCAAGGTCACTGGCGTGCGCCGCGACCAGGCGGCTCATGAGCAGGCGGACGCCATCGCGCCGATGTCGGCTATCCCAGACCTGCTGCCCCATGCCGATGTGGTGGTGCTTTGCACGCCGCTGACGGCCGACACGCGGCATCTGGTAGACGCCAAGTTCCTGGCGGCCATGAAGCCGGCCTCGGTGATCGTCAATGTCGGTCGCGGCGGATTGGTGGACGAGCCGGCCCTGCTGGCGGCCCTGGACGCGGGCAAGCCTGAACATGCGCTTCTGGATGTGTTCGAAACCGAACCCCTGCCCGAGGAAAGCCCGTTCTGGGCCCACCCGCGCGTGGCACTGACCCCGCACGCGTCGGGTATCACCAGCGGCCAGTGGTCCCGTAACGAGACCCGGTTCCTGGACAATCTGAAGCGATATCTGACCGGGGAGGCTCTGCTGAACGTGGCCAACCCGGCGGACGTGATGGCGGGCCAGAAGCCGGCCTAGCTGATGAACAGCAGGGCGATCTCGTAGATGCACCACGACCAGGCGAGCAGGGCCGCGCCGGTCAAGACCAGTTCCAAGGCAGAGCGGCGCTTGCGCGGCGCGGCGGTCTTCGCCGGCTTGCTGGGGCCATGGGCGGGATAGTCCGACCGCATGAATTCATGTGTCGACATAACGTCTGTCTCGTTTCGGCACGTCGGCCAGGGCGTTCAGTCTCAACCTCGCAAGGCCGGCGCCACGGCGCCGGAGCCCGGCCGTGAAACCTAGCGGCCGCCGTATGACCCAAGAAAAAGCCCCCTTGCTTGCGCAAGGAGGCCAAGTCGGCGCTCTCGCAATCGCCGCCTATTCCGCGGCAATCCCCGCCACGGAAGAGGTTAGTCCCAGGGCCGCCTCGACGCCCGCGCCATAGGCCGGATCGGCCTTGTCGAAGTGGGCGATCTGGCGCCGCTGGATCGCTTCGGGCACGCCTTGCATGGCCGCAGCGATGTTCTCGAACAGTTGGCGCTGCTGGTCCGGAGTCATCAGGCGGAACAACGCTCCAGGCTGGCTATAGTCGTCGGCGCCGTCCCGGTGATTGTATCGATCGGCCGCGCCGTCCAAGGCCAGGTGTGGTTCCGCCTCGGCCTTGTCCTCGACCGGCCCGCCGAAGGAGTTGGGCTCGTACCAGGCGTTGGTTCGGCCAGGCGCGTCGAAGCGCATGGCGCCGTCGGCGTGATAGGTGTGCACCGGGACCTTGGGCCGGTTCACCGGAAGGGCCTCGTAGTGGGTGCCGATCCGGTAGCGATGGGCGTCGGCATAGGCGAAGATTCGCGCCTGCAGCACCTTGTCCGGCGAGAAGCCGATTCCCGGCACGATGTTCGAGGGGCTGAATGAGGCCTGCTCCACCTCGGCGAAGTAGTTGTCCGGATTGCGGTTCAGCTCCAGCACCCCGACCTCGATCAGGGGGAAGTCGGCATGCGGCCAGACCTTGGTCAGGTCGAAGGGGTTGTAGGGCGTCTGGTGCGCCTGGTTCTCGGTCATGATCTGGACGCTGAAGGTCCAGCGCGGGTAGTCGCCCCCCTCGATCGCCTCGAACAGGTCGCGCTGGGCGCTCTCGCGATCATTGGCGATCACCGCATTGCCCTCGGCGTTGGTCCAATTCTTGATCCCCTGCAGGGATTTGAAGTGGAACTTCACCCAGGCGCGCTCATTTGCGGCGTTGAGGAAGCTGTAGGTGTGGCTGCCGAAGCCGTGCATGTGCCGGTAGCCCTGGGGCAGGCCGCGGTCGGAGAACAGGGTGGTGACCTGGTGCAGGCTCTCCGGGCTCAGGGACCAGAAGTCCCACATGGCCGTGGGGCTGCGCAGGTTGCTGACCGGGTGGCGCTTCTGGGTGCGGATGAAGTCGGGGAACTTCAGCGGGTCGCGGATGAAGAACACCGGGGTGTTATTGCCCACCAGGTCCCAGTTGCCGTCGTCGGTATAGACCTTAAGGGCGAAGCCCCGCACGTCGCGCTCGGCGTCGGCGGCGCCGCGCTCCCCGGCGACGGTGGAAAAGCGCAGCAAGATGTCTGATTGGGCGCCGGGTTGCAGGGCCTTGGCCCTGGTCCAGCGGCTGATGTCCTGGGTGATGGTCAGGGTCCCGAAGGCGGCGGAGCCCTTGGCGTGGACCACGCGCTCGGGCACCCTTTCGCGGTTCTGGTGCGCCAGCTTTTCCATCAGCTGGTAGTCCTGCATCAGCAGCGGGCCGCGAGGCCCGGCGCTCAGAGAATTCTGGTTATCGGCCACCGGCGCGCCGGCGGTGGTGGTCAGGGTGGGGGGCGACTTGTCGGACATATGCGAGCTCCTCAGCGGGTGACTGAAGGTCTCGCGTATCGCCTCATAGGTCCAATTGATTGATCTTTTCGATCCGATTGAGAGCGCCTATGAGGGGCCGTCCGTCATGGCGCCTTGCTCGTCTCCTTCATCAGCCGGTAGGTGAACTCGACACTCTCGTAGAAGGCCTGGATGTTCACCCGTTCGTCCCGGCCGTGCATGCGGCTCTCGGTCTCGAAGACACCGTTGACGCTGTAGGTGGGAATGCCGGCGCCTCGGAAATAGAGACCGTCGCTGGCGCCGGCGCCCATGGCCGGGATTACCGTCACGCCCGGCCACATGCTGTCGGTGACCTTCTGCACCTTGGCGAGCAGGGCGGGTGAGGGCGGCGATTCCGGGCCGGCCACCACCGCCGCCGGCAGGGTAACATGGATGTCCGGGTCATTGACCACGCCGGCGATGATCTGGCGGGTCTGTTCAGCGGTCTCATCGGGCATGACCCGGCACTGGACCGTGGCGGTGGCCCGCTGCGCCAGGGCGTTCTCCTGGTGTCCGGCCGAGAGCATGGTGGCCACGCAGGTGGAATGCAGGATGGCGTTGACCCCCGGATGCTTCGCTAGCCGCGCCGCGGCGGCCTGATCCAGGGTGTCTCCGGACACCGCCAGCATGTCGGCCTTGATCTCGGCCGGTTGCAGCGCCGCCTCGCGCTGGAAGTAGAGCCTGGTAGAGGCGTTCAGCTTGAAGGGGTACTGGAACTGCGCCAGGCGGCCGAGGCCCGCCGCCAGGGTGTAGATGGCGTTGTCAGGGCGGGGCTCGGAGGAGTGGCCGCCGCGGTTGGTCACCTCCAACAGCAGGGTGACATAGGTTTTCTCGCCGGTTTCCATCTCTAGGGCGATGCGTTTGCCGTTCTCGATCTCGCCGTTGGCTCCGTCAGTGTCGATGGCGTACTCGGCGTCGATCAGGGCGCGGTGGTCGCGCAGTAGCCAAGCCGGGCCGTCCTGCTCCAGACCGACCTCCTCGTCGGCGGTGAAGGCGATGATGATGTCCCGGTCGGGAACGAAGCCTTCCTGCTTCAGCCGGACCAGGGAGGCCAGCATGGCGGCGTCGTCCTCCTTCATGTCCGAGGTTCCGCGGCCGTAGAAGAAGCCGTCCTTCTCGGTGAGTTGGAACGGCGGGACCGACCAGTCCTCCGGCTTGGCCTCGACCACGTCCTCGTGACCGTTCCAGAGGATCGGCCGGGCCTTGCCCTTGCCCCTGAGGCGGACGACGACGTTGACCTGATTGGGAAACTTGGGGTCGGCCAGGACGGCGATGTCCTGGTCGGTAAAGCCGCCAGCTCGCAGGTATTTCACGATCACTTTGGCCACCTCCGCCGTGCCCACGTCATGCACCGAATGGACGGCGACCATTTCGCTGAGCGCGTCGTGCGCCAGGGTCTGGTTCGCCTGCGGCGGCATCGGGGCTGATACGGTGGCGGGAACAGGGGCGGCGGCCATCAGCAATGGCGCCAGGCAGAGCGGAAGCAACTTCATCAGGGATTTCAAGAGCAGGCCCCTCAACACAAAGTGGAGCGCAGAAAGGCGCCGTTCGCGCGCCAGGGCAAGGCGGCAGTGTGACGATCAAGGGCTGGCGGGCGGTGCGCCGGTCTATCGGCTTCCAGCGATCGGCGACACTGTTCATTGCGCCGAGGATGTGATGCGACGGAGTGTTGACTCTCCGGTTAGCCTGCGCTTACGGTAAGTAATGACTTACAGAAGCGCCGCCTTCGCCGCCCTGGCCGATCCGACCCGACGGGCCGTGTTCGAGCGCCTGGCCGACGGGCCGCGGGCGGTGGGCGACCTGGCCGAGGGCCTGCCTGTGAGCCGGCCGGCGGTGTCGCAACATCTGAAGGTGTTGAAGGACGCCGGCCTGGTCACCGACCGGGCGGAAGGGGCGCGGCGGGTCTATCAGATCGACCCCCAGGGCCTGGGCGCCATGCGGGCCTGGCTGGACCGGTTCTGGACCGTCGCCATGGACGCCTTCGCGGCCGAAATTGAACGTCAGAACAAGGAGCTGGGCGCCAAGCCTAAGCCAATGGATTCGCCGAAATGACCGCCACCATCAAACCCGCGCCGGTGCGCAAGTCGGTGACCGTGGCGGCGGACCCGGCCCGCGCTTTCGCCGTCTTCACCCAGGATATCGGCCTGTGGTGGCCCAAGACCCACACGATCGGGTCAACCCCCTTGAAGACCTCGGTGATTGAGCCGCGGGTCGGCGGCCGCTGTTACGGCGTTGGCGAGGATGATGCGGAGGCGCACTGGGGCGATGTGCTTGTGTGGTCGCCGCCGGACCGGGTGGTGATCGCCTGGCGGGTGACCACGGCATGGGCCTACGACCCTGACCTGATCACCGAGGTGGACGTCACCTTTACCGCCGTGGAAGGCGGCCGCACGCGCGTCGACCTGGAGCACCGCTATCTGGAGCGCCTGGGCGAGGGCGCCGAGGGTGCGCGGGCGACCTTCGATAGCCCCGGTGGCTGGGGCGGTATCCTGGAATCGTATCAATCGATCGTCGAAAACAAGTGAACACATAGACTTACCAGAGGAGGCTCACATCATGTCCCCAGTGATTATTCACGGCGTTCCCGGCAGTCCCTATGTGCGCAAGGTGCTGCTGACCTGCGAGGAGAAGGGCGTGCCCTATCGGTTGGCGGCCATGGCCATCGGGGCCGGCAAGGGCCCTGACCACCTGGCCCGCCAACCCTTCGGGCGCATCCCCTGGATCGAGCACGACGGTTTCTGGCTGTACGAGACCGACGCCATCATCCGCTACATCGACGAAGCCTTCGAGGGGCCGTCGCTGCAGCCCAAGGACGCCAAGGCGCGGGCGCGGATGAACCAGGTGATGGGGATCGTCGACGCCTATGTCATGCCCAGCATGAGCGCCGGCATCAGCTGGAACCGGATCATGTGCCCGCGCTTGGGTCTGCCGGTGGACGAGGCGGCGGTGGCCGCCGCCATCGCCCCCTCCAAGATCTGCATCGCGGCCCTGGATGAGATCCTTGGCGACCAGGCCTTCATGGCCGGCTCCGCGATCAGCCTGGCCGATCTGATGGTGCTGCCGCACATCGACTACCTCACCGCCTCGCCGGAGGGGACGCAGATCCTGGCCGGTTCGCCGCGGATCACCGCTTGGCTGGGACGGATGCGCGGCCGACCGAGCGCCCAGGCGACCGAGGCGGAAAAGCTGATGGCCGCCGCCTGATTACCTGGCGGGTAATCGTCGCCCCGCGGCGAAGGGCCTAGAAGGGACGCCAGTTCAAGGAGCGCTCCCATGCAGACCGTCGTCGAATCCCCGGCCTTCGGATCTCTGCTGAAGGCTTGGCGGGCGCGGCGCCGGGTCAGTCAGCTGGACCTGGCCCTGGACGCGGACCTG
The DNA here is from genome assembly GCA_038228945.1 of Caulobacterales bacterium. GTDB lineage: Bacteria > Pseudomonadota > Alphaproteobacteria > Caulobacterales > Caulobacteraceae > Acaudatibacter. The sequence goes on along the minus strand of JBBROW010000010.1, from coordinate 9,173 downwards.
TCGCAGCGGCACGTTTCCTTCCTGGAGAGCGGCCGGTCGAAGCCGACCCGCTCGTCGATCGAGAAATTGGCCGACGCCCTGACCATTCCACGCGGGGAAAGGGACCGGCTGTTCGCGGCGGCGGGTTTCGTGGCGCCCACCAGCATGGCGCCGTGGAGCCCCGAGGCCAGGATGGCGATCGACGAGTCCCTCAAGTTCATCATCGACCGGCACGACCCGTTCCCGGCGATGATCGTCGACCGGCTGTGGAACCTGCAGCAGGCGAACCCGTCCGCCGCGCGGTTCCTGTCCGCTTTTGGTCCGCCGGCAAGCACCAACATCGTGGCGGCGCTCTTGCATCCCGATGGTCCGCGCAAGGCGCTGGTGAACTGGCGGGAGGTGGCCGCCAGGCTGGTGGGTTTGATCGAGGTGGAGGTGGCGCGGCGCCTGGACGACGGCGAGGGACGGGCCCTGTTGCTGGAGATTTTCGATCTGCCGGGCGTCGCCGACGCCTGCGCCAAGGCCCCGGACCTGGGTCCCGGAGCGCCGGTGATGAGCCTGCACTTCCACGTCGACGGCCGCGACCTGCGGCTGTTCTCCCTGGTCGCCACGGTGGGGATGAGCGTCGACCCGGGCCTGGAGGATCTGAAGCTGGAAACCCTGCTTCCCGCCGACGCCGAAACCCGGGCCTGGTTCCTCAACTAGGTTCGGTCCGGCTCCAGGAGCGCCTTAGTTATCCAGGTCGCTGGCCTTCTCGCCGGCGTCGCACGGACCAAGGTAGGTGGCGTCGGTGTGCACCTTTGTGGTGACCGGCGCTTGGCCGGGGACGTTGACGCTCATGGTCGTGTCCGAGGTCATATGCGAGTTGAAGTCGCCCGAGGCGCTGGCGTGGGCGGTGATCTCGTATTTGCCGGGGTCGCCGCACTGCATGTCCATGACGATACCGCCGAGGAAGGTCCGCTTGATTTCGAACTTGGCGCACTGCTCCTTGGCGGGCTTGGCCATCCTGAGGGGCTTGCCGGCCTCGCAGTAGGTGGAAGTCTCCGCCTTGCTGACGCCGTCGCTTTCCACCTTCTGCCACTTGCCGGCTTTCAGGTTAGGCAGGTCCGCCTCGGTGATCACCGTGTCGGGACCGCCGGCCGGGGCCGCGCCCGGCGCCGCTCCGCTTCCCCCGCCCGCGCTGCCCCCCCCCGCCCTTGGAACATGCAGCCAGGGCCAGGGTGGAGACGGCGATGACGGCAAGCAGGCGCGAACGGTTCATGAAGGACCTCGATCAGGGATGGCGCGTGTGAGGTAACACGGGTCAGCGAGCGGTCAAGCGCCACCTTCTGGCGTGGGCGGGAAAGCGGGGCCGGCGGTTCAGCCCGCCTTGCAAGGCCCCAGGTACTTGTAGGCTGAGTGGTTCTTCATGGCGTTGTCCGGGGTCCCGGCCTGGCTCATGGTCATGGTGCTGTCGGCGGTGTAGGCGCTGTTGAAATCGCCCTCCGCGGCGGTGTGCAGCTTGGCGGTGACGCCGTTGGCCGGGCAGTTGGCGTCCAGCACGAAGCCGCCGGTGGACGTGCGCCTGATGTCCACGTGGGCGCAGGGCGGGCCGTCGGCCATGGGGTTGAGCGGCTTGCCGGTCATGCACTTGGTGTCGGTGCTGGGCGGGTCGGAGTCCTGCTGCGAGATGCGCTGCCACAGCCCTGCCTTGGGCGCCGGCAGTTGGTCGGCGGTGATGGTGGTCATCGGCCCGCCGGGGGTCGCCGCCGGCGCTGTCGGCAGGTTGGGCTGCACAGCGGCGGACGAGCTGGTCGTCGTGGTCGTGGTGGTGATCTGGGTGGTGCTGGTCTCGGCGGGCTTCTTCGAGCAGCCGGTCAGCAGAGCGGCCGCCAGGGCGGCGCAGGAGATGATGAGGATGGCGCGCGTTGGGCGCATGGCGTTTCCCTTTGGTTTGGCGCCGCGGGCCTGGAAACGTCCGGGCGGCGCCCTGGGGCACGGATAACACGGTTATGCCATGGGCGCGATGGCCGGGCCGACATGACCCGCGCGGCAACTCTTCGATGGGTTGATCTGCCGGAAGAAAACGGGAACATTGCCCGTAGCGTTCGTGCTGGGGGAAGTGATGCGCGTAGCGGTGTGGGGAATCGTCCTGGCTATGGCCGGGACGCTGGCCGTCGGGTTGGGGGATCGGGCCGCGGCGGAGGCTATCAGAATCCCGCCCCGCGCCGCCGTGCCGGACCTGCCCGTGGGCACGCCGGTGCGTTCGATCTCCTTCGGCAAGATCGCCGTGGCCCTGACTCCGGGCCAGCCCTGGGGCGAGGTGCAGGGCGGCATCATCTGCTACCACGTCCGCGACCTGACCTGGACCGGCGGCCGGCGCGACGCCGTCAACCAGCAGGTCTATGCCGACATCTTCCGCAACGAGATCGAGAACGCCGGCTTTAAGATCGAGGGCCAATCCGGCAGCCTGTTCGAGGAGAGCCGCGCCGACGCCGAGTTCGTCATCGCCGGGACCGTCAAGAGCATCAAAGCGCGCTTCTGCGACATCATGAGCGTCGACTACAACCTGGATGTCGCCAAGGGCGCCGCCGTGATGCAGGTGGAGTGGCAGATCTATTCCCGCCTGCAGCAGAGCGTGGTGGCCACGGTGGTCACGCGGGGTGGCTTCGAGATCAAGACGTCGGGGGAGGGCAATGTCTCCGCCGTCCTGGAGGGCGCCTACACCGAGAACGTCCGGGGATTGATCGCCTCGGATGACTTCCGCCAGACCCTGATCGGGGCCGAGCGCGCGCCGGGGGAGATCGTCAGGCCCTCCGACCAGTCGGCCATCACCCTCAACGCCCCACCGCCGGGCGCCGCGCGGGCCATCGCCGACGCCATCGGCTCGGTGGTGCTGGTGAAGACCGCTGACGGCCACGGCAGCGGCTTCCTGATCTCCAGCGACGGCTATGTGCTCACCGACCGGCATGTGGTGGGGGAGATCAAGACCGTGAAGATCCGCTGGGCTGACGGCATCGAGACCCTGGGCGAGGTGGTGCGCAGCAGCAAGGCGCGCGACGTGGCCCTGATCAAGACCGATCCGCGCGGCCGCCCGCCGTTGGCCCTGCGCCTGACCCAGCCGCAGCCGGGCGACACGGTGTTCGCCATCGGCGCGCCGCTGGAGGCGGCGTTCCAGAGCACGGTGACCCGGGGCATTGTCTCGGCCAACCGGACCCTTGACGGGCTGAGCTACATCCAGAGCGACGTGACCGTGAACCCAGGCAGCAGCGGCGGCCCGTTGTTGAACGACAAGGGAGAGGTGATCGGCATGACCGACCTCGGCATGCAGCAGGGCGGCGGGCCGACCGGTGTCAACCTGTTCACCCCGGCGCGGGACGCACTGGATTTCCTCGGTGTGAAGGCGCCCTGAGGCGTGCGGCGGCGGGTGACTAGGGTGGGGCGCGGGATGGTTTGGCGTGCGGGCGCGGCGCTGGCGCTAGCACTTTGGGCGCCCGGGGCCGGGGCGCAGGAGCCCCCCACGGGGCCGGGGCCCCCCAAGGCGCCGGAGCCCAACCCGGCGCCGGGCGTCCTGCTGCGATCCTGCGCTGACGACAGCCTTGGGGCGCAGGTCCAGGGCAAGGCCTGCGAGGCGGCCCTGGCGATCGCGACCCTGACCCCGACAGAGCGACGGGCCGCCCTGGTGCATCGCGGCATGACGGAGTTGCAAGGGGCAAGTCCGGCGGGGGCCGACTCCGACTTCGCCCAAGCGGTGAAGCTGGGGGCGGGTGAGGGGGACCTGCTGGACGCGCGGTGCCGGGGCCTGGCGCTGAGCGGACGAATGCTGTCGGCGGCGCAGCGGGCTTGCGACGCGGTGGTGGCCCGGCGGCCGGGGAATGCCTTCGCCTTGGGCGCGCGGGGGATGGTCGAGCTGAAGCTGCGGCGGTTCCAGCCGGCCTGGACCGACTATGACGCGGCGGCGCGGTTGGAGCCGGCGACCATGGAATGGCGCCTGGGCCGGGGAGCGGCGGCCCTGAAGCTGGGGCGCACGGCGGAAGGCCAGGCGGACATCCGCGCCGCCGAGGCCGGCCGGCCGGGGATCACGGCGGAGTTCGCCGGGTATGGGGTGAAGGTGGGCGCGGCTCCCTGACAGGTCCGCCACGCTCGGCTCTCCCTGGCCATCGCACCGGGGATGCATAGGTGTCGCGCTGTGTGTCCGTCTCCTACCCACAGAGCATGACAGCTTCAAGTGGATACCAGTTGAGGCGCCCGTCATGCTCTAAGCCTATGAAGATAGAGCCGTTTTATCCGGTTCAAGTGAGTCCGCTTGAACTGGAAAGGCTCTAGTCATTGGAAAACGCGGCGTCCTCCGCCACGTAGTCGAACAGCGCATTGATGTAGTCTGGGAAGGCCACTCCAGCCTTGGCGGCGGCCTCCGCCGAGCGGCAGGCTTCGCCCACAGCCTCGGCGTAGGTTGTCGCTGGGCGATAGCCGAGGGCGGCGGCGCGGGTCATGTCCAGCACGATGGGCCCGGCGATGCTCCAGGGGGTGGCGCCAAGGCCCCGCTTCGGCGGACCGGGGATCAGGTCAAAGGTCAGCTCGGCGCCATAGGCGGCGGCGATGGCCTCGCCGATTTCCTTCACGGTGAGGGCCTGGGGATCGCCGGCGTTGAGGATGCGGGCATCGCCAGGGGCGTCGACGGCGGCGTCGAGGGCGACGCGGATCAGTTGGGCGATATTGCCGGTGGCGCTCTGCTGGAAGCGGCTCTCGCCATTGTAGGCCAGCGGCATGCGACGGCGGCCGTCGAGGATGCGTTTGACGAACCACCACTCGCGCGGGTGGCGGGAGCCGGGGCCATAGATGGCGCCGGGGCGCAGGATGGTCACCGGCCGCCTGGCCCGCTGCAGCAGGGTTTGTTCCAGGGCGATCTTGCGGGTGGAATAGGTCTCCGGTCCCGGGGCCACGGTGGGCTGGTCCTCGGTGATGGGGACGGGGAATTCGGGAAAGCCGGTCTGGCGCGCCTCGTCCAGGGTGCGGTTATGGTCATCGCGATAAACACTGGCCGAGGAGATGACCACCAGGGCGCCGAGGTCGCCCTCCACCTCCAGCAGCTGCCGGGCGTGCCGATCCTCGTAGGCGACGGTGTCGATCACCGCGTCGAATCCGCCATAGACTAGGCGCACCAGGGCGCCGCCTTCCTCGCGGTCAAGCCGGGCCGAACTGACCCCCGCCTTCACCAGATCGGCGGGCAAGGCTTCGGGCCGTTTCTGCGCCGCCGTGACCAGCCAGCCGGCCGCGGCCAAGGCTCGCGCGGTGGCCTGGCCGATCTGACCGGAACCGCCGATGATCAGGGCCTTTCGCGACATGAGCGCCTCCTGTTGGGTCGTTTGAGACATAAGCGCGGCGACGGCGTTAGGTTACACCATGAAGCACGCTCCGAATCTCCTCACCGGCCTTCGCTTGGCGCTCGCCCTCTTTATGTTCTTCGCCCTGGCCGCGGCTGCGGGGGACGTGCCATGGTTCAGCGACACCCTGACCTTGCCGTTGCAGCAAAGCCTGCAGCGCTGGGCGTTCGGGGCCTTCGTGATCGCGGCGGTGACGGATTTCTTCGACGGCTGGCTGGCGCGGAAGATGAACGCCACTACCATCTGGGGTGCGATCCTGGATCCCATCGCCGACAAGGTGCTGGTCTGCGGCGCGGTGCTGGGACTGCTGTGCGAGGGGGCCAATCCGGCCGTGGTCCTGCCGGCGGCGCTGATCCTGTTCCGCGAATTCACCGTCAGCGCCCTGCGCGAAGTGGCGGCCGGCAAGGCGGTGAAGTTGCCGGTGACCCTGCTGGCCAAGTGGAAGACCACCCTGCAGCTGGTGGCGCTCGGCGGCGAGATCCTGGTGGTGGCCTGGCCCGCCTTTGGCCTGTCCCCGACCTCTGATCTGCTGGGCTATCTGACGATCGCGGCGCACACGACCCTCTGGCTGGCCGCCCTGGTAACGCTGATCACCGGCGCGCAATATTGGGAACAGGCGCGGCGGGCGCTGAGCGAAGAGGGCTAGGGACTGGCGGCGCGGTCTGGGTTCGGATTTTTGGGGGGCAAGCCATGTATGTTTTGAGGCAGATCTATGCGGCGGCGGTTGGCACGCCCGAAAAGCCCGCACTCATCTACAACGCGCAACCGGTCTCCTACGATCGCTTTTGGCGGTTGATCGACGGCGCGCGGCGTTCGCTGCGGGAAACCGGCCTGGAGCCGGGCCTGGCGGTCCTCATCGTTGATAACATCCTGGACGCCTGGATCCTGGATCTGGCGTTCCGCAGCCTTGGCCTCGACACCGTGGCGCTGGAGAGCGCGGCTCATCTGGCCCTGCTGTCGGATCGGCGGATGTCCTGCGTGGTCACGGTCGAGGGCGAGCCCCACGCCGCCGTGGGCGCGCCGGAGGGGGCCAGCCGGCTGGTGCTCTCGCGCCCGTCGGGAGTCGCGATGGCGGAAGGCCAACCCCTGCCGCCCCTGCCAGCTTTCGAAGCGGTGGGCGGCCACATTCTGCTGACGTCCGGGGTAACGGGCGCGCCCAAGCCGGTGATGTCCCGCGCCGGGGAAACCGATGCGATGCTGGTCACCGCCAAACTCGCCGACAAGTTCGTCGATCCGCGTTTCGCGCAGGCGGGCGCCGAGACGGTGTTCTGCCTGTTCGATCTGGGCCTGTGGACGGCCGCCGGCTACAGCATGCCGCTGCTGTGCTGGTGCGACGACGCGACGGTCGTCATCGACCAGCGCGGCGACTATTACTTGGCCTTGCTCTGGCCAGGCATCACCCAGACATTCGTCACCCCCTTCTACCTCTCCCGGGTGCTGGCCGCGCCGGAGGGGTCTTTTCCCTACAGCCCGGCGATGCGGGCGTACCTGTGGGGCGGGGGCATCACGCCCGATCTGGCGCGCGAGGCGCGCCGGCGGTTGACGCCGTTGATACTGAACAATGTGGGGTCCACCGAGGTCGGGGTCTGGGCCAGCACCCCGCTCGACACCGACGAGGATCTTGTCTGGCACAAGATCATCCCGGGCCAGAGGGTCGAGGTGGTGGACGAGGCCGGCCAGGTTCTGCCCGCGAATCGGTTGGGTGAGGTGCGCATCGCGCTGCGCGGCGCCCAGGCGCCGGGCCACCTGGGCGACGCGGCCGCCACGGGCGCGCCGTTCCAGCAGGGCTGGTTCTATCCCGGGGACCTGGGGGTCTTTGACGAACGCGGACGGCTATCGCTGCGCGGCCGGTCCATGGACGTGGTCAACATCGACGGCATCAAGATTTCGGTCGAACCGTGGGAGCGGCAGCTGCGCGAGGCGCTGGGCTGCGAGGGCGTCTGCATCATCGGCGGCCACTTTGACGGTGCGCGCGACGAGGTGCACGTGTTCATCGAAAGCCAGGCCATGATCACCCCCTCGGCGCTGGTGGCGGCCGTCCAGGCCACCGTGCGCGGCTATCCCGACGCCCAGATCCACAAGATCGAGGCCCTGCCGCGCACGGCCATGGGCAAGGTCCGCCGCGTGGAACTAGCCCAGCGGATCCAAGACGGGGCGTACCGATAGGCGGCGGCCCAGCGTCCCGTCACGCCGGATTGGCGCGGCTTGTCCGGGGTGACGGCGGGTGCGGCCCGTGGCGCTTCAGGACATCGGCGGCGGGGAGATGGGCGGGGTTTCGGGCAGGGGGATGAACTCGTCGTGGTCCAGATCCGGCAGTTTCATGCGGCCGGCGCGCCAGTCGGCCTTGGCCTGTTCCAGGCGCTCCTTGGATGAGGAGACGAAGTTCCAGTCGATAAAGCGCTCGCCGACAGGCTCGCCGCCGATGACCATCACCTGGGCGTCGGCCACGCCGGTGACGGTGACCGTCTCGCCCGGCGCGAATACCGCCATCTGGCCGGTCTTGATGGGCCGGCCGTCGATCTCCACCTCGCCCGAGGCGACAAACGCCGCGCGTTCGGGGTAGTCGGCGGGAATGCCGGCCTTGGCGCCCGCGTCCAGCCGCCAGTGCGCATAGACCATGGGCGAGTGGGTCTTGACCTTGGCCTCCGCGCCGAAACCCTTGCCGGCGATCAGGCGGGCCCACAAGCCGTCGCCTTGATAGGTGGGCAGGTCTTCGCCGGCGTGGTGGGCGAAGGCGGGGTCGATCTCCTCCTGGCCGTCGGGCAGGGCGACCCAGGCCTGGATGCCGTGCATGGGGCCGCCGCGGGCGCGCAGGCCCTCGAAGCGTTCGGAGTGGGTGATGCCCTTGCCGGCGGTCATCCAGTTGACCTCGCCGGGACGAATCTCGATGTCCGAGCCGACGCTGTCCTTGTGGGTGATCTCGCCGTCGAACAGGTAGGTGACGGTGGAGAGGCCGATATGGGGGTGGGGCCGCACGTCGACGGTGCGCGGAAAGCCCGGCTGGAACTCGATCGGACCCATGTGGTCGAAGAAGATGAACGGCCCGACCATGCGCCGCGGCGCGAAGGGCAACACCCGTCCCACCTCGAAGCCGCCCAGGTCCCGCCGACGGGAGTCGATGACAAGCTCGATCATGGGGTCCACTCCTTATCGCTTGGCAACGCGAATTGGTGGTTTAAAAATATTCAGTCGATAGCGAAGTGGCACATAGAAGCCGACAATTGCTAGGTTAGACGTGGTCACGATCGCGACTGCAAGATAGGAGGTTAGTGTAGCAGCAATTGAGTGAGCGGCGAATGCTGGTTTCGCGGCAAGGATAGTCGCTGTTGTCACGGAAATTGGCAGCGAAGAGGCACCGAGGATCATAACAAGAAGAAATACCAGCAAACCAAGATATTCGCTTATGAGAGATTTGTACCCTGAAGTGCTGGGTAGCAGAATCGTGTTTATTAGCATAGATAAATCTTTATCCGCCGCGAAATATGGCCAGTAGTCTTCCGATTTTGTCTTCAATATCGTTTCAATTACACCTCTAGCGACAGCCATAGAAAGAAATTGAACGACAAATCCAGAATATAGAGAGGCGGAGGTTAGCGCTAATATTTGCTGCGATACAAAACTTATATTTGTCGATATTCCAAATAGTTCAATTTTTGTCTGAGGCGGTATACCACCATAAATGCAAACTAGGCCTAGTGGATTGATCGGGACATAAGAGTCCGAGTTTGGATTCCCCCCGGCGTGATGTCGTGCGAGTCTGCGGGATGCGTACTGGCGTCACCGTCTATCTGATCCCGACCGATCGCGAGCGCCTGCGGGTGATCGTCGATG
>JBBROW010000009.1:0-97877 GCA_038228945.1 Caulobacterales bacterium | reverse complement strand
GGAAGAAACCTTCGCCGACGACCGCCCCATCGGCGGCATCCTCTGGCGGATGTGCCGCGAGCTTGGCCTGCCCGTGGACCTGGGGGTCTGGGACTGCGAGGGCTGGGCCGACGACGAGATGACCCAGGATACCCCCGGCTCCCCCTACGCCGCCTGGCGCGTCACCCGACCCGCCAACCCGGCCTCCTTCGGTGAGCTGCTCTGGACCCAACAGCCCAAGCCCTCGCCTCCGGTCCCGCCATCGGGCCTGCCTGGCAACGAACCGCCGTAGAAGAGCCCCTCCCCTTGCGGGGGGAGTTGAGACGCGTGCTCCGATCCTGGTCTTTCACCGTAGGCCCCCGTCCCCTGCGGCCCTATGATCACGCCATTCAACACGCCAAGAATTACCAGGGGAAACGCATGCTTCGACGCCTTTCGGCCCTCGCGGCCCTCACCGCCATGCTCGCCGCGCCGGCCATTGCCTCGGCCCAGCCCGTCGCCGCCGCCCCGCCGCCGGCGACCGCCACCTATGCGCCTAACGACTACGGGGCCAAGCAAACCTGGCTCTGCTGGCCCGGCGCCGCCGACGCCTGCGCCGTGGACCTGACCACGACGGTAGTCCAGGCCAACGGCAAGACCAGCGCCGAAACCTTCAAGGCCGACCCCAAGGCGCCACTGGACTGCTTCTACGTCTATCCCACCGTCTCCCGCGATCCAGGCGTGCTCTCCTCCATGACCATCGAACCGGAGGAACGTTCGGTGGTGTTGCACCAACTGGCCCGCTTTGGCGCCAAGTGCCGCGTCTTCGCCCCTATGTATCGCCAGTTCACCCTCACCGCTCTGAACGGCATGGTGATGGGCAAGCCCCTGCCCGGCTCCGCCGATCCGGCGGTGCGCGACGTCGGCTACAACGACGTCAAGGCGGCCTGGACCTGGTATCTGGCCCACGAGAACCACGGCCGGGGCGTCGTGCTGATCGGCCACTCCCAGGGTTCGGGGGTCCTGACCCGCCTGATCAAGGAAGAGATCGACGGCAAGCCGGCCCAGGCCCGCCTGGTCTCGGCGATCCTGATGGGCACCAGCCTAGTTGTGCCCAAGGGGATGGACGTTGGGGGCGACTTCAAGTCCATCCCTCTGTGCCACGCCAACAGCCAGACCGGCTGCGTCATCGCCTTCGCCTCGTTCCGCGACAATTCCCCGCCGCCGGCCAACTCCCGTTTCGGCCGTCCGCGTACGCCGCAGCCGGGCATGGCTGCGGCCTGCGTCAACCCGGCCAACCTGACGGGCGGCAAGGGCGAGCTGCACGCCTACCTGGGCTCGGGCGCCACCATGATCGTCGAGGCCGCCACCCCGCCCAAGGCCTGGGCTACGGGCGTCACCGTGACCACCCCGTTTGTCAGCGTCCCGGGCCTGCTCAGCGCCCAGTGCGTCTCCACCGATGACTTCAACTACCTGGCCATCCACGTGAACGCCGACCCGGCCGACCCGCGGACGGACGACATTCCCGGCGACATCGTCATCGGCACGATGACGCTCAAGGACTGGGGTCTGCACCTCATCGACGCCAACCTGACCATGGGCAACCTGGTCGACATCGTCGGCGACGAGTCCACGGCCTGGGCGGCGAAGGCCAAATGACCAACCCCCGAGGCGATGCTGAGTGGAGCGTGGCGCCACGGCCACGTTCCGTCAGCATCGCCGCGGGGCGCGGAACCGGGCGAGGGTTTGTGAATTCGACTCCGTGGAGAAGCGTCTGACCGTTCGCGACCTCCACGCCAAAGGAAAGTTCTATGTCCGCCACCCACCTTGTCGTTCTGCCCAGCACCAATGATTCCCGGCCTGGCGAACCCCTGAGCCAGCGGATCCATCGCCTGCAGGCCGAGGCGCGGAGTCTGGCCCACCAGCATGTGGAACAGCTGCGCACCGCCTTGGCCGAGGTCGCCCGCCTGTCGGAAGAAGTCTGCGACGGCGGCGAAGCCTACCCCGTCGGCGCCCGCGAACTGGCCCGCCGGCTCAGTGAAGAGGCCGGCTTCCAGGCGCTTACCCTCGGCGCCATCAACGATCGCGCCTTGAACTAAACCACCGCCTGCAGCCCGCCCGCCGCGTTTTCGCCGCATCCGCCCCTATGTTTACCCCTGGGCGGTCGATAAGAGCGGAGCGGCATGCTGCAAGCCATCCTCCTCGCCGCGGCCGTGTCCGTCACCACACCGGTCCGCGCAGACACGGCGCCGGCGTCCGTGCGCGCCACCGTCGGCGCCTGGCGGCTCAGCGAGGTGGGCGGCAAGGTGGCCTGTACGCTCAGCCTTACCGGCGTTCCCGCCTCCGCCGGCTGGGAGATCAAGGCCCCCCTGGCCTGCCGCGGCGCCTTCCCGCCCCTGCGCCAGGTGGCGGCCTGGTCGTTGGACGCGGAGGGCGCGCTGGCCCTCACCGACGCCGAGGGTCGCCGCATCGTCACCTTCCCCGCTGGCCCGGCCGGGCCGATGGAGGCCAAGGCCCCCGACGGCAAGACCTGGCGGCTGGAGGCGGTGGGTCCCTCCCGCACCCTGACCTCCCGCGAACGAATGAGCGGCCAGTTCCGCCTCAGCGGCGCCGGCGGAACCTCGCTGTGCGACCTGGACCTGAAAGCCGACATCTTCGGCCGCGCCGGCTGGGTCACCTCCGGCATGTGCAGCCCGGCGTGGTCAGCCAAGGGCTTCTCGGTCTGGACCATGAAGGACGGCCGCCTGACCCTGATGGACCGCAAGCGCAAACCCCTGCTGGTCCTCAAGCCCGGCGACCCCGGCGTCTTCGTCGCCACCGACCCTGCCGGCGAGGCGCTCAGCCTGGGGCGGCACTAAGCAGCGACCAGCCTGCGAATCGCCGGTACTCACCAATTCCTCCGACGCGGATGGCTCGAAGCGACCCGACGGCAGCCTCGGGCGCCGTGGGTTTTTGCTTTCTAAGCCGGCGGTCCGCACGCTAAGAACCCTGCGCCATGTCCCAGAAGGAATCCCCCGCCGAAGTCTTCAAGCGCGCCCTGGCGCAGGCCGCCCGCTCCCTCGCCGAGCAGCCGGATCTTGAGGTCGTGTTCTCCGGCGATGGGCCTAGCCTGACCGGGCACCGGGCGGTGCTGCCGCATCCGCCCCGCGAACTCTCCGGTCCGGAAACCACCCGCATTCGCGGCCTGGCCGACCAGATGGCCCTGCGCGTCGCCCACCACGACGCCGCCGTCCACGGCCGCACCAAGCCCAAGACCACCGAGGGCGGCCAGGTCTATGACGCCCTGGAACAGGCCCGCATCGAAGCCATCGGCGCCAACGCCCTGAGCGGGGTGAAGCAGAACCTGGCCGCGGTCTGGGAACACAGCGTCCAGCGCAAGGGCTACGCCCACCTGGTGGACCGCGCCGCCGCGCCGATCTCCGACATCGTCGCCCTGATGGTCCGCGAACGCCTCACCGGCGAGCCGCCTCCCGAGGGGGCCAAGGCCCTGGTGGACATGTTCCGCGAGGAGATCGAGGCCAAGGCCGGCCCCGACCTCGACCGGCTAACCGGCGCGGTGGAGGACCAGAAGGCCTTCGCCCGCATCGCCCGCGCCGTGGTCCGTGACCTGGAAATGGGCGACGACCTCTCCGACGCCCCCGACCAGGACAGCCAGGAAGACGAGTCCCAGGACGGCGAGTCCGAGGAAGCCAACGAGGGCGAAGGCGAAGGCGAGGACCAGTCCCCGCAAAGCTCCACCCTGGACGAGAACGAAAAGTCGCATCGTGAATCCGAGGACTCGGAAAGCACGATGACCGAGGTCGAGGACGACGAGAACGCCGAGCCCTCCGACGAGGAGATGGACGCCACCGAGGGCGACAAGCCCGCGCGGCCGGACGTCAAGGACCACGGCCGCCCCGAGCCGGCCTACAAGGTGTTCACCACCCACCACGACGAGGTGGTCACCGCCGAGGAGCTCTGCGAGCCCGAGGAACTGACCCGCCTGCGCGCCTACCTCGACCAGCAGCTGGCCAACCTCTCCAACGTCGTCGCTCGCCTGGCCAACCGCCTGCAGCGCCGCCTGCTGGCCCAGCAGAACCGCTCCTGGAGCTTCGACCTGGAGGAGGGCCTGCTGGACGTGGCCCGCCTGACCCGGGTGATCGTCGACCCCACCGCGCCGCTGTCCTTCAAGATGGAGCAGGACACCGAGTTCCGCGACACCGTGGTCAGCCTGCTGATCGACAACTCCGGCTCCATGCGCGGCCGGCCGATCATGGTGGCGGCGGTCTGCGCCGACATCCTGGCCCGCACCCTGGAACGCTGCGCCGTGAAGGTGGAGATCCTGGGTTTCACCACCCGGGCCTGGAAGGGCGGCGCCTCCCGCGACGACTGGTTGAAAGCCGGCAAGCCCGCATCCCCCGGCCGCCTCAACGACCTTCGCCATATCATCTACAAGTCCGCCGACGCCCCCTGGCGCCGGGCTCGCAAGAACCTCGGCCTGATGATGCGCGAAGGGCTGCTGAAGGAAAACATCGACGGCGAGGCGCTGATGTGGGCGCACCAGCGCCTGATCGGCCGCTCCGAGCAGCGGCGCATCCTGATGGTCATCTCCGACGGCGCGCCGGTGGACGACTCCACCTTGTCGGTGAATTCGGGCCACTATCTGGAACGGCACCTGCGCAAGGTGATCACCGAGATCGAGACCAAGAGCCCGGTGGAGCTGATCGCCATCGGCATCGGCCACGACGTCACCCGCTACTACCGCCGCGCCGTGACCATCGTCGATGTCGAGCAACTGGGCGGGGCGATCACCGAGCAACTGGCCTCCTTGTTCGAGGAGGAGCCGCGGCTGGTTACCAAGAAAACCGTCGCCAGCCTGTTGCAGCCCCTGGCCACCGTTACCCCCTCGGCGCCGAAGACCGCCTCGCGCCCGGTGGCGACCACGTGAGAGCCGGAGGGAGAGGATGAAAAGCCTCGCCCTCGGCATCTTCGCCCTGCTGCTGCTGCCCGCCTGCAGCCCCGCGATGCGCGCGCCAGGCTCGGTGGTCGACGGACCGATCCACGTCCTGGCCGCGTCCCTGCCCCTGGACCCGGCCGACCCGGAGCATCAGCGCCTGGGCGATTTCGTCTTCGCCGGCGCCCTCTACCTGACCAGTCCCGAGACCGCCCTGTTCGGCGGTTTCTCGGACTTGAAGGTCACTCAGGACGGCCACTTCGTCTCCGAGTCCGATGAGGGCTCGTTGATGCGCGGCCACATCGTGCTGGGTCCCGACGGCCGCCTCGCGGGCCTGGACCAAACCAGCATCACCCGACTGAAGGGTCTGGACGGCCAGGTCCTGTCCGGCAAATTCGAAGCCGACTCCGAGGGCGTCGCGGTATGGCCCAACGGCGATCTGATGGTCAGCTTCGAGCACGACCACCGCATCTGGGTCTACCCCGCCGCCGGCGGCCCGCCCCATGCCGTGCCAAGGCCGCAGGTCGACATGCCGGAAAACAAGGGCATGGAAGGCCTGGCGCTGGCCCCGCGCGAAGGGCCTGACGCCTATTGGGTGGGGATCGAAGGCGGCGAGATTTGGCTCTGCCATTTGGCCAAGGCCTGCGAACGGTCGGCGGCGCAATTTCCCCCCGCCCCCGGCTACCGCCTGCCCGCCCTGTTCGAAATGGCCAATGGCGACCTTGTGGTGGAGCACCATCACCATGACGACGACGGCACGCGCATCGTCGTCAGCGTCATCGATAATCCGGCGGCCAACCCCGCCCCCAGGACCAAGGCGCAGCTGGTCCTGGCCAGCCCGCTGACCGTGGACAATATCGAAGGCGTCGCCGTGGTCAGCCGGCCCGGCGGCGTGCAGCGGTTCTACCTGATCAGCGACGACAACTTTGCCAAGCGGGACCAGCGCACCCTACTTATAGCCTTCGACTGGACGCCACCGGGGAAGCCCACGCCATGAGACCCGCCTCCATCAGCGATTACCGCGAACTGGCGCGCCGCCGCCTGCCCCGGGTGCTGTTCGACTATATCGACGGCGGCTCCTATGCCGAGGCGACCCTGGCGGCCAATGTCGATGACCTCAACGCTCTGAACCTGCGTCAGCGGGTCATGCGGGACGTGTCCAAGCTGTCGATGAAGACGCAGCTGTTCGGCCAATCCCTGGAGATGCCGGTGGTGCTCTCGCCCGTGGGCCTGGCGGGGATGTACGCCCGGCGCGGCGAGACACAGGCGGCGCGGGCGGCCCAGGCGGCGGGTGTGCCCTTCGCCCTCTCCACCGTGGGCGTCTGCACCATTGAGGAGCTGGCCAAGGCCGCCGTCCCACCCTGGTTCCAGCTCTACATGATCAAGGATCGCGGCTACATGGCCGAGATCCTGGCCCGGGCCAACGCCGCCGGCTGTCCGGCCCTGCTGTTCACCGTCGACCTACCCATGCCCGGCGCGCGCTATCGCGACACCCGCAATGGCATGATCGCCACCTCGGCCGGCGCGCGATTCAGTCAGGCTATGGACGGGCTGGCGCACCCCGATTGGCTCTGGGACGTGCAGGTCAATGGAACGCCCCACACCCTGGGCAATGTCGCCGGGGCGTCGGCGGAGCTGAAGACCATCACCGATTTCTGGACCTGGATAGGCCGCAACTTCGACCCCTCGGTCACCTGGGCGGATATCGCCTGGGTGCGCGAGCGCTGGAAGGGACCGATCATCCTCAAGGGGGTGCTGGACGTCGAGGACGCCCGCCAGGCGGTGGCCAGCGGCGTCGAGGGGATCGTTGTCTCCAACCATGGCGGCCGCCAGCTTGACGGCGTCGCCTCGTCCATAGCCGCCCTGCCCCGCATCGCCGACGCCGTGGGCGATGACCTGACCATCCTGATGGACGGCGGCGTACGTTCCGGGCTGGATGTGCTCAAGGCCATGGCCAGCGGCGCCAAGGCCTGCCTGATCGGCCGGGCCTGGGCCTGGGCCCTTGGCGCCCGAGGCGAGGCCGGGGTGACCCACATGCTGCAGATCCTGCGCGGCGAACTGCGCATGGCCATGGCGCTGACCGGCTGTACCGATGTCACCACCGCCGGTCGCGCCCTGCTCGACGGCTGACCGCGGATGGCTTGATTGCGCGAGAGACCTTTTCCACGGAGGCATTTCCATGAGCATGACCGAGATTTCGATCCCCACCCCGGACGGCGACGCCCGCGCCTACACCTTCAAGCCAGAGGGTCAGGGGCCTTGGCCGGCGGTGATCTTCTATTTCGACGCGCCGGCGATCCGTCCGGCCATGTTCGAGATGTGCGAGCGTCTGGCCAGCAACGGCTATTTCGTTCTGCTGCCCGACATGTTCTGGCGCGCCGGCCCTTACGAACCGATCAACTTGCGCGAAGTCTTCAAGGACGAAGAGACCCGCAGGGCCATCTTCGGCAAGTTCATGGCCTCCACCGACCCAGAGAAGTCCACCCGCGACACCGGCGCCTTCCTGGATTACCTGGCCAAGCAGCCGGACGTGAAGGGCGGCAGGGTCGGGACCACTGGCTACTGCATGGGCTGCGCTCTGTCGCTACGGGCCGCCGGGAACTATCCGGACCGTGTCGTGGCCGCCGCCGGCTTCCATGGCGGGCGCTTGGCCACCGATGCCCCTGACAGCCCGCACCTGCTGGCGCCGAAGATCAAGGCCAAGGTCTATATCGCCGGGGCCGATGAAGACGCCGGCTTCCCGCCCGAACAGGCCGAGCGGCTGAAGAAGGCCCTGGACGACGCCGGGGTGGACAACGAGGTGACGATCTACAAAGGCGCCAAGCACGGCTACGCCCCGCCCGACATGCCCGTCTATGACCGCGACGCCTCGGAACGCCACTGGACCGAGATGCTCAAGCTGTTCGACAGCGAACTGAAACAGAAAGTCGACGCGTAACACCCGATCCCACGCCAACGAAAAAGGCCGGCGTCACCGCCGGCCTTCTTTGTGTTCGGAAGGGTTGGAGCCCTAAGCCGCCGGTTGGGCCGCGGCCAGCTTGGCCTTCACTTGGCGCTTAATCTTCAGCGCGCGGGTGGAAAGCTTTTCATCGCGTGATTTCACCAGGAAGGCGTCCAGACCGCCGCGGAAGTCCACGGTGCGCAGGGCGGCGTTGGAGATCCGCAGACGGAAGGTCTGGCCCAGCGAATCCGACGCCAGGGTCACGGGGGAAAGCGCGGGCAGGAAGCGGCGCTTGGACTTGATATTGGAGTGGCTCACATTGTGGCCGACCATCGGGCCGATACCCGTAAGCTCGCAACGACGCGACATGGCTCTTGCAGACCTTCGCAAAGAAATAGGATCGGGCGGAACAGGTCCCGCTCGGGAGGGCGCGATATAGGCGAAAGCGACGGCGGACGTCAAGGGCGCCTGGGCTAGTGCTGGGCCTCGCGGGCGGAGGTCGTCAGGCCCGCATTCTCTCGTTCAAGCTGGGCGTTGCGCTTCTGCAGGTAGTCCACCTCTCGCCGAAGCGCCAAAACATCCGCGTCGGAGGTGTGGGGCGGAGGCGGCGGAGCCGACTCCAACTGGCTGTTGCGAAGCTTGAGGTAGGCGTTTTCGCGGATCAGGGCGTGGGCTTCGGCGTCGGTCACGGGCGTCTTTCTTGGGCGGCGGAATAGCCGCGGGCGAGACTGCCGCCCATTGATAGCACGGAACGCGGCCGGCGGGCCTGTCAGGACGGCGCGCAGCCGTCCAGTCGTCCACGAAGCTCGGTCAGCGCCGGCCGCTCGGCGTCAGTTGGCAAGGGCGCCGGATCGCCCTGCCGATTGTGGTTAATTCGTGATCAGATACAATACCTTGTAGGGAACAAATCCCGAATCAGATGAGGTAACTGATTCGGTCCTGATTCGTTTCACCCCTGTTCATGTGCGTTAACCACGTTCGTTAAGAACGTCGTTTGCCGAGGTGGCGACATTGATAAGTCTCCCGCCCCTTGCCCGTTGCCAGCCGGTGAGTCTTCCCCCACATCTTAGACATGAGCGTTCTCCACACAGGACAGGCCCCGTCCCGGCTGGTGGCTGTGTTGGGGCCTACCAACACCGGCAAGACTCACCTGGCGGTCGAGCGGATGCTGGGTCACGCGTCCGGCATGATCGGACTGCCGCTGCGGCTGCTGGCGCGGGAAATCTATGACCGCATCGTCAAGCTGCGCGGCGCGCGCTGCGTGGCCCTGATTACCGGCGAGGAGAAGATCGTCCCGCCCCGGGCCACCTATTTCGTCTGCACCGTCGAGGCCATGCCGCTGAACCGCGAGGTGGAGTTCCTGGCGGTGGACGAAATCCAGCTCTGCGCCGACCCGGAGCGCGGCCACGTCTTCACCCAGCGCTTGTTGCACGCGCGGGGCCGCTACGAGACCATGTTCCTGGGCGCGGGAACCATGGCGCCGCTGATCCGGCGGCTGTTGCCGGGCGCCGAGATCGTCACGCGCGAGCGGTTCTCCACCCTCACCTATGCGGGGTCGAAGAAACTGACCCGCCTGCCGCGGCGTAGCGCCGTGGTCGCCTTCTCCGCCGACGAGGTCTACGCCATCGCCGAGTTGATCCGCCGCCAGCGCGGCGGGGCGGCGGTGGTGATGGGCTCGCTCAGTCCCCGCACCCGCAACGCCCAGGTGGCGCTCTACCAGGGGGGCGAGGTGGACTTCCTGGTGGCCACCGACGCCATCGGCATGGGCCTGAACATGGATGTCGACCATGTGGCTTTCGCTGGCCTGCGCAAGTTCGACGGCAAACGCTCCCGCTATCTCTATCCGCAGGAGGTCGGCCAGATCGCCGGGCGGGCGGGACGCTTCAAGACCGATGGCACCTTCGGCGTCACGGCCGCCTGCGACGACATGGATGACGACCTGATCGACGCGGTGGAGAACCATCACTTCCAGCCGGTCGCCACCGCTGAATGGCGCAATTCCAGCCTGGACTTCCAGTCCCTGGCGACCCTGCTGCGATCCCTCTCCGCGCCCCCGCCTCGCGAGGGCCTGTCCGCATCCGAGGAAGCGCTGGACGAGAGCACCCTGCGGACCCTGGCGGCGGACGAGGCGATAACCGACCGGTGCCGCGATCGCACGGCGCTGTTTCGCCTGTGGGATTCCTGCCAGACGCCCGACTTCCGCAAGACCACGCGGGAGGATCATACCCGGCTGGTGAGGACCTTCTTCGAGTACCTTACCGGGGGCAACCGTCGGGTGCCGGACGACTGGATGGCGGGCCAACTGAAGTTCCTGGATCGAACGGACGGCGAGATCGACACCCTGTCGACCCGTCTGGCCGGGGTGCGGACCCTGGCCTATGTGGCCAACCGGCCCGACTGGTTGGCCGACGCCGCCCACTGGCAAGGGGTGACGAGGGCGCTGGAAGACCGGCTGTCCGACACCCTGCATGAAAAGCTGATGGCCCGCTTCATCGACCGGCGCACCAGCGCCCTGATGCGCGGCCTTGGCCAGAGCGAGGAGATGCTGGCCGGCGTCGCCCAGGACGGCACGGTGACGGTGGAAGGTCACTTCGTTGGCAAACTGCGCGGTCTGCGCTTCGACCTGGCGCGCGGCTCCCATGCCCTGGAAGACAAGGCCCTGCGCGCCGCCGCCCAGCGGGCCGTGGCGCCAGAGGTGACGCGCCGACTTGGCAAGTTGGCCGCCGAGGACGATGACGCCTTCGCCCTGGCGCCTGACGGCGTGGTGCTGTGGCGGGGCGAAGCCGCCGGAGCGCTGGCCAATGATCGCCCCTTCAGTCCGCAGGTGCGGCTGTTTGGGGAACTGGGGCCTGAGCCCGCCAGGGCCCGCGCGGCGCGGCGGCTGGAGGCCTTCATCGCGGCGGAAGCGTCCCGCAGCCTGCCCACCCTCAAGCGCCTCGAGGACGCCCTGGCCGGCGGCAGCCTGAAGGGCTTGCCGCGCGGTCTGGCCTATCGGTTGATCGAGGCGGGCGGCGTGCTGGGTCGCCAGGCGGTGGAAGAGGACCTGAAGAGCCTCAGCCAGGGTGAACGCCGGGCGCTGCGAGGGCTGGGCGTACGCCTGGGGGCCTTCTGCGTGTTCCTGCCTGGGTTGCTTGGCGAACGGGCCAGGCCCTTTGCCCGCGCCTTCGCGCTGCAGGCCTCAGGGGGCTGGGCGCCTGGCGCCGCGGACGGGCCTATGCGCCTACCCTCCCCCGCCCCGCCGGCTCGCGCCCTGGGGTTCCTTGGCCTGGCCACGGCCGGGTCGTTGGCGGTTCCCGCGCGGCAGCTTGAACGCCTGGACGAGCTCCTGCGCGGCGCCTCGCGGCAGGGCGACGGCTTGCTGTTCTCGGATCAGGCGCGTGAGGAACTGGGCTGGAGCGAGGACGACGCCCGCGCCGTCCTGCGCGCCCTGGGCTTCACGATGGTCGGTCGCCCAGGCCCGGGCGAACCGGCGGCCTGGCGCCGCCGCCCTGGGCAGAAGGCGGATGCGCCCAAACGAGTGTTCAAGCCCAACGCCGCCTCGCCCTTCGCGGCCCTGGCCGCGCTGCAGCCGATCGCGCCAGCGCGGCGACGCGTGCGGCGGCGCAGGGTTGCGAAACCCTGATGGCCGAAGAGGGTTGTCGTATCGATGTCTGGCTTTGGCGCGCGCGGTTCTTCAAGACCCGCTCGCTGTCGGCCCGGATGGTGGATGAGGGCCGGGTGCGGATGACGAGGGCGGGAACCGGGACGCGCGTCGACAAGCCCTCCAGGAGCGTCAAACCCGGCGACGAACTGGTCTTCGCCATTGGCGGACGGCTGACGGCGATCCGGATCGAGGCGCTTGGGGAACGACGCGGACCGCCGGCGGAGGCCCAGGCGCTGTACGCTTCCCTGGAGCCCCCAGCATCGGTGTGACCGTCAAGCTCCCTGGCGCCGAAGCCAGGCTTTCAGCAAACCTCACGGGGCGATCAGCGCCTCGGCATTGACATCCGCGCCAGGGACCGGAAAAAGACCGGCGCCTGTATCGAGGGCGTTCTCCCACGATTGCCAAGACCCCTTCATGACCTACATCGTCACCGACCCCTGCATCAAATGTAAGTTCATGGATTGCGTGGAGGTCTGCCCCGTCGACTGTTTCTATGAGGGCGAGAACTTCCTCGCCATCAATCCGGACGAATGCATCGACTGCGGCGTGTGCGAACCGGAATGCCCGGTGGACGCCATCAAGCCGGACACCGAGGACGACCCGGACGGAAAATGGCTGAAGCTGAACACCGATTACGCCAAGGTGTGGCCGAACATAACGCTGAAGGGCACGCCCCCGGCCGACGCCGAGGCCTTTGAGCGCGAGACTGGCAAGCTGGAAAAGTACTTCAGCGAGAAGCCCGGGTCGGGCTCGTAGAGTATTTCAGACCTGAAAAGAACGCTGTTCGGCGACAGGTATTGGCGCCCTCGGCGCAGCAAGCCGCATTAGGCGCTTTCTAGCGCGATCTTTGCAAACCAAGCCGTGAGTCGCCCAACGACTCTGGCCTTGGTGAGGCCGCGCGAGCCAAGCCTTTAAATCCGCTCGCTTTTGTGCTACATGATGCGTCGACGCAGCGGTCGTGGCCCAAGATGGGCTTCGCGCCTTGTCTCAGCGCGCCGAGAGCTCGTCACAGCATGTCTGATCGAAAGCGGATGGTGTCTTAGAAGGTTGTACAAGACCCGGAAGCAAGGAGTTTCCTGTTCACAGCGGGCGGGGACCTTTTGTCGTTTTGGATAGTTGCTGTTGAGCCGATCGCGCGGCGGAACAGAGGAAAGGACTTCAAGAATGAGCAAGATCGATCTGGAATTCACCGTCGGCGATCATGTCGTCTATCCCGCGCACGGGGTCGGGCAAGTCCAAGCCGTTGAAATCCAGGAAGTGGCCGGTCTGTCGCTTGAAGTCTATGTGATCACTTTCGACCACGAGAAAATGACGCTGCGCGTGCCGACCAAGAAGGCCAAGACGGCCGGTCTGCGGCCGCTGGCGGAGGGCAATGTCGTCTCCCAGGCCCTGACCACACTGAAGGGCCGCGCGCGCATCAAGCGCACCATGTGGAGCCGCCGCGCCCAGGAATATGAAGCCAAGATCAACTCCGGCGACCTGATCTCCATCGCCGAGGTGGTGCGCGACCTGCACCGTTCCGATAGCCAGCCGGAACAGTCCTATTCCGAACGCCAGCTCTATGAATCGGCCCTGGACCGCATGGCCCGCGAAGTCGCCGCCATTGAGCGCATCGATCGCGACGCGGCCATCAGCCTGCTGCACAAGTCACTGGTGAAGGCCGTCGCGGCCTAAACCGATTTGGCCAAACAATGCGGGGGCGCCGGATCGAAAGGTTCGGCGCCTTTTGCTTGGGCTGAAACGTGGGACGTCAGGCCGCCGTGCGAAAGGCGTCGACTACGTCCTTGAGCTTGGCCTGGTTGACCGGCTTGGCCAGCACGGGCACGTCGGCGAAACGGCCATCCGGCAGTGCGCCGTAGCCGGTAGCAAAGGCGAAGGGAATGCGGCGGGCCGTCAGGAGTTCAGCAACGGGATAGACCAGCTCTCCCCCGAGGTTGACGTCCAGCAGAGCGCCGTCGGGGGGAGCGCCGCCACCGTCGAGCCATTCCAAGGCCGAGCGGATGGAATCGCAGGAGGCGACGACCTCGCAGCCCAGGTCAGTGAGCAGGTCCTCGATCAACAGGGCGACCAGCCCCTCATCCTCGACGATCAGAACCCGCGGCGAAATCACATCAATCCAATCCGGGGTGAGAGGGGTGTGGAGAGCCCGTCTTCAAAGATGTCCGCAAAGACCGCCGCCTGCTCGTTGAACATGGCCCGGCCAAGTTCTCGACAGTTTCGACCAAGGTCAACAGAGCGCTGTCTTCAGCGGTGTTGTCGGCCATCCTTGAGACACTGTGCGACATCGCCGCCTCAACACTACTCAGGCTACCAAACCCTAACACCTCCGCGCGCTGAGCGTCATCCAAAAGCAGGGCCTCAACTCCCGCGCGCGTTTCTCATTCCGTCGATTCCCGGATCGAGCTCGATGTTCGCGCTCAATTCCTAAGGAGATCGTGAAGAGTTTCGCAGGCAGGGACGCCGGTTCAGGGGGTCGGCGCCACGGCCGCCGGGGACTCTGGGACCGGGCGAGAAGGTCCGCGGGCCAGCTCATCGCGAAGGCGGACAGTATCCAAGGCCCCTTCCCAGCGGGCCACCACCAGGGTGGCCACGCCATTGCCGATGACATTGGTCAGGGCCCGACACTCACTCATGAAGCGGTCGACGCCGATCAGCAGGGCAAGAGAGGTAATCGGGATCGTCGGAACCACCGACAAGGTCGCCGCCAGGGTGATGAACCCGGCGCCGGTGACGCCGCTGGCCCCCTTGGACGTCAACATGGCGACGCCCAGGATGGTCAACTCCTGGATCAGGGTCAGATGGGTGTTGGTGGCCTGGGCGAGGAATAGGGTCGCCAGGGTCATGTAGATGTTGGTGCCATCCAGGTTGAAGCTGTAGCCCGTGGGAATGACCAGGTGGGTGACCTGTGCCGAGGCGCCGAGGCGCTGAAGCTTTTGCATCATCTGCGGCAGCGCGGCCTCGGACGAAGAAGCGCCCAGGACGATCAGCAACTCTTCCCGGATATAGGCCAGGTAACGGAAGATCGAGAAGCCAACGGCCCGGGCGATCAGCCCCAGCACCACGATCACGAACAGGATCGAGGTCAGGTAGAAGGTCGCCACCAGCGACGCCAGCTGCGCCAGGGAGGCCAGCCCGTACTTGCCAATGGTGTAGCCCATGGCGCCGAACGCGCCGATGGGCGCGAGGCGGACGACGATCCGGACGATGGCGAAGAAGACCTCCCCCACCCGTCCCAGACCATGGGAAAGGCTCTCGCCCGTCGTTCCCAGGCGTCCAAGCGCGAAACCAGACAGGATCGCCAGCAGCAGCACCTGCAGGATGTCGCCGCTGGCGAAGGCGCCAACGAAAGTGTCTGGGATCAAGTGCAGCAGATAGTCCACCGGCCCCAGGTGCTTGGCCTGGGTGACATAGTCCGCCACGGCCTTGGGATCGACGCTGACGGCGCTGCTGTTGAAACCATCGCCCGGGCGGATCACTTCGCCGACGACGAGGCCCAGAACCAGGGCAAAGGTCGATACGATCTCGAAATAGAGCAGGGCCCGGCCACCGACGCGGCCGAAACTCTTCAGGTCGTTCATCTTGGCGATGCCGGCGGTCACCGTGCAGAAGATGATCGGCGCGATCAGCATCTTGATGAGTTTCACGAAGGCGTCGCCGAACGGCTTCATCGCCTGCCCGACGCCAGGCCAGAGGGCGCCGACCGCTATGCCCAACGCTATGCCCAACAGCACCTGCAGATAGAGCGACCGAAAGGCCCGCAGCACGCCCATATCCCCTCCCCGGAACTCAAGGGCGACACCATACGTCGCGCCGGGGTGTCAGGAACAGGCTTGAGCGAGGACCTGGGGCGAGGAATGTGGGGCGACGAATGCTAGGCGGAAGCGGGCAGGCGGCGGCAAGTCCACTGGTTGACTCGGGCAATCAGCTTGTCAGGGTCGAAGGGCTTGACGATGAAATCGTTACCGCCGGCCATAAGGCCCGTGCGCACATCTTCGCTGGCCTTGCGGCCGGTCAGGAAGGCGATCGGCACCGGCCTCAGCTCCCGTATGGCGCGCAGCCGCCGGCAGGTCTCGAACCCGTCCATCAGCGGCATCTGCACGTCCAGAAGGATCAGGCGTGGGCTGATGCGGGTGGCCAGGCTGATGGCGTCCAGCCCGGTCTCCACGCCAAAGAAGGTATAGCCCTGGGCTTCGATGAGCGACTCCAGGATGACCAGGTTTTCGGGCTGGTCGTCAGCGGCCAGGACGATCTTGCCCTTGCGCGATGCGATGTCATCCGTGGTCATCAGGCCACCGCCCTGCCGTCTTCTATAAGGCCCACCTTGGACATCCAGCGTTCCACCAGATCCCAGGCGGTCATGGAACTGCGGCGGATTTCGCCGATCAGCCTTGGCGCTTCCGCATCGTCCCCGGCCTGGCAGGCCCGTTCGAGCTGCTCGGCCAGGGCCTGCAGGCGCCGCGCCCCAAAGTTGCCCGAAACACCCTTCAGGTCGTGAGCCTCCCGCGCCAGGCCGACGAAGTCCAGCTCGCCGACAAGGCCTTCAATTCGCAGCAGCCGTCCCCGCGCGCCCGTGAGATATGTGTCTATCACCGCGCGCAGCTTGGCCGGTGGCATCAACTTGAGGAAGTTGTCCAGCTTGGCCTCGTCCAGATCCGGCAGATCGGTCGGCGCCGGCGCGGCCTGGGGCGCCTCGTCGTCGTCTTCCCACAGCTCGGCCGAAGCAAAGCGCGAGACGGTGCGCAGGAAGGCTTCGGCGTCGATGGGCTTGGATACGAAATCATCCATCCCGGCCGCCAGGCAGGCTTCACGGTCGGACCGCATGGCGTTCGCCGTCATGGCCAGGATCGGGGTCTTGCTTTCCGGACCTGACAGGGCGCGGATCGCGCGGGTCGCCTGCAAGCCGTCCATCTTCGGCATCTGGACGTCCATCAGCACCAGGTCGAAAGCTCGTTTCTGGACCGCCGCCAGCGCCTCCTCGCCGTTGACGACGCATTCGACGCTGTAGCCGGCTTCTTCCAACACGGTGCAGGCAAGCAGGGTGTTGATCTCGTTGTCTTCCGCCAGCAGCAACCGACCCCGGCCGGTGGCGGCGCGCGGCGGGCCGTCGGCTTGTAAGCTGGCGGGCGCGGCGAAGATCTCGGGAGGCGCCTCATCCTCCCACGCCGTCTCGAAAGCGCGGGCCTGCTCGCCGCGCAAGCCGTTAAGGCTGTCGACGAGCACCCGATGGCGAATGGGTTTGGTCAGCACCAGGTCGAAACCGGCCCTGGCGGCGCGGTCCGTGCGCCAGCTCTCGCCGATAGAGGAGGCCAGGACAACGCGGGGCTGCGCCAGGGCGGAATTGGCGCGGATCTTGGTCGCAACCGTCTCGCCGGACATGCCAGGCATCATATGGTCCAGCAGGACGATATCGAAGGGCTCACCCCGGGCGTCGGCCATGACCAGTGCGGCCAAGGCCGATGGCCCGTCGACGGCCTCGGCGGTGCGGGCCCCTTCCGACTCCAGCTGGCGGACGAAAATACTGCGGTTGATCTCGATATCGTCGACCACCAGCACGTTGAGGCCTTGCAGGTCACGGAGGCCGGCGGGGCGAACGGAGGCGCGGTTGGCCGATTGCGGCAGGCTGATCTCGAACCAGAAGGTGCTACCGCCGCCAGGACGGTCGCTGACCCCGATCTGGCCCCCCATGATCTCCACCAGTTGGCGGCAAATCGACAGACCCAGACCTGTGCCGCCGTAGCGGCGCGTCACCGATCCATCGGCCTGTTGGAACTTCTGGAAGAGCTTGCCCTTCGCGGTTTCATCCAGGCCGATCCCGGTATCCCGGACCTCGACCCGCAGACCCGTACGGCCGCGACCCGCGGATCGCGAGGTGACTTCCACCGCCACAAAGCCGGTCTCGGTGAACTTCAGGGCGTTGGTCAGCAGGTTCAGCAGGACCTGCCGTAGCCGGGTCGGGTCGCCCTTGAAAATCGCCCGCGCGCCATCGTCCAGATAGGCCCCGATCTCCAGAGACTTTTCCGTGGCCTTGGTCGAGAGCAGCTCGACAACATCCTCGACCACCGTAGCCAAGGAAAAATCGATCTCCTCAAGCTCCACCTTGCCGGCCTCAAGCTTGGAAATATCGAGAATGTCGTTGATCAGGTTCAACAAGCAGTCGGCCGAGGTGCGCACGGCCTCGGCGAACTTATGTTGGTCCGGCGTCAGTTCCGTGCGCAGCAGCAAGGCGTTCATGCCGATGACGCCGTTCATGGGCGTGCGGATCTCATGGCTCATATTGGCCAGGAATTCGCTTTTGGCCCGATTGGCCGAGTCGGATTCCACCGCCGCGGCGGCCAGGGCCACCTCACTCCGCTTCCGGTCCGTGATGTTCTGCAGGGCGCCGACGAGGCGCAGCGGGCGGCCCGTCTCATCCGTGGTCAGGTCCGAAGTCGAGAAGACCCAAACTTCCTTGCCGTCCGACCGCCGTGTCCGATATTCGATCCGGTAGGGCACGCCGGTGCTGGCGTGAAGGTCCCAGGCGGCCTTGGCGCGTTCCACGTCATCGAGATGGACGCTGCACCAGATATCCTTGAACAAAGCGTCATAGGTCAGGGGCGTATCAAAGAAAGTGTCCTGGCCGCCGATGCTGCAAAGGGTGTGTGAGACGTAATCCATCTCCCAGATGTGGATATCCGCCAGTTCGGCGGCGATCTTGAGCCTTTGTTCGGAGCGGCGGCTCTGCTCCAGGGCCTCAACCACCTCGGAGACGTCATGGCTGGCGATCAACACGCCCTGTACGTTGCCGTCTTCGCTCCGCCAGGGATTGATTTCGACCTGCAGCCAGGGGCTCCGACCATTGGCCAGGGTGATCTGAGTTCGCTCCACCCGCACTGTCTCGCCGGCCAGGCACTTGAGCAGCGTCTCGTTGAGCTCGTCCGCGCCTTGCGGCGAAAGGTCGAACAGGCTTCCCGCAAGGGCCGCCTCGCGCGGCACGCCGGTCTGGGCTGTCCATGCGGGACTGACCTCGATGACCTGGAGATCCCGATCGGCCATGATCAAGGCGAACGGCGCCATGCGGATGAACGCGGCTGTGCGATCACGCTCGACGCCGAGGTCGCTTCTAAACGTCGCAGAGCGCGTCCTGGCAACCATACACCCCTCCCCGGAGATTAGTCCGTGGGACACATAAGGCACGCGCGTTAACGCGCGGTTCAGGCTGGAGAATTTGCGAACGGGGCGCGGCAAATCACCCGATCGGAATGGCGTCAGGCCAAGACGGCGTCAACCAAGACAGCCGCTGCGGAGTGGCCGGTGACCTTGCCCGTGAAGGCGCCGCCCCGCCGGCTACTTGTCGAGGAACGACTTCCACAGCATGTGCCGCAAGGGATCGAGCAGATAGTCCAGCGCCGTCCGCTGGCGCAGCGGCACCACCACTTCCACCGGCAGGCCCGGACGCAGCCCAGCCCCAGACCCGCGGGCGTCGCGGATAATCCTCAGCTCGGATGGCGGTACGGTGACTTCCGCCTTGAAGAAGGACGCGCCCGTTTTGTCGTCGGTGAAGCTGTCGGCCGACACACGGCTGATCACCCCGTGCAGGATCGGCAGGCGGCGGTCGTGAAAGGCCGAAATTCGGATCTCGGTGGACTGGCCGGCGCGCAGGTCGCTGGCGTCGCTGGGCTTGACCCGCGCTTCAATAACCAGCGGCGCGTCTTCCGGCACGATGTCCATCAGCTTCTGGCCCGGCGCCACCACCCCCCCGACGGTGAAGATCGTCAAACCCACCACCCGGCCCGTGGCGGTCGCGCGCACCGTGGCCCGCTCGATCTGCTCTCGGATCGCCGCCAGGCGCGGCTCGGCGGTGGTGAGCTGCATCTGGGCGTCGCGGTAGTCCTTGCTGACGTCCGCCACCCGCTGCCGGTCCAGGTCGCTGCTCTGCAGCCGCGTCTCACCGATCTGTTGCTGCGTCTTGGCGATGTCAGAGTTGTATTGGCCATAGTTGCCGGTCAACTGCGCCGCATCGCGCTGCAGCGATCGCACGCGGGTCTTAGGCACATAGCCCCGGTCCGACAGGCTCTTGAGGCCGGTCAGTTCGTCCTGGATCAGCACCTGTTGCTGCTGGTTGGACTCCACCTGCCGCCTATAGCCTTCGATCTGCTGCGAAAGCTGCCCGGCGCGCTCCTCGTAGACCGCCTTCTGGGTCGACAATTCCGCCGCGCGGGAGGCGAACTCGCGCTGCTGGATGCGGACAGCGTTTTCGGCCGAGTCCTTGTCCGCGCCGGTCAGGGTCGCGAAGGCGGCCGGCCAGGTCACGGAATGCTGGCCGTTGATCTCGGCCAGGAGCCGCGCCTGCAACGCCTCCAGTTGGAACACCTGGTCCGCCGTCGCCCGCTCGCTGGCCTGCAGCTCGTCGGGGGACAGTTTCAACAGGACCTGCCCGGTCTGAACCCGATCGCCCTCGTGCGCGTCCAGTTCGACGACGATGCCGCCATCCTTGTGCTGCACCGATTGGCGGTTGCCCGACACCACCACCGTCCCGGGAGCGTAGACCCCGGAATCCAGCCGGGCCAGCATACCCCACCCCACCAGCACCAGCAGGAAGGCGCCGACCACGATCAGGCCCAGGGTAATATCGCGTTTGGGCGAGGCGGAAATTTCAGCGCTCTGCGGCGTTCCCAGCGCCAGCCGCAGGACCAGACGTCGCGCCTGATCCAGCAGGGCCGGTCGGCGTTTGGGCGCGGGGGGGAGTTTCAGGTCCATCTGCATGGTTGGTCGCCTATGCCGTCTGCGCCGGCTCGGCGGGTCGCAGGCTCGCCAACACCTGGTCACGCGGGCCGAACCGCTCCAGCCGGCCGTCCTTCAGCAAGGCCAGCACATCCGTCGCCGCGATCAATGACAGCTTGTGCGCCGACACCACGACCAAGGCGCCGGACGCCCGCAGCCGGGCGATCACGGCCATCAGCGCCGCCTCCGCTTCCGCGTCGGCGTGGGAATTGGGCTCGTCCAGCACATAGAGCACCGGCTGGCCATACAGCGCCCTGGCCAGGGCGATGCGCTGTTGCTGCCCCGCCGATAGGCCGCGGCCACGGGGCCCAAGCTGGGTGTCATAACCCTGGGGCAGGCTCAGGATCAGCTCGTGAACCCCCGCCGCCTTCGCGGCCTTGATCGCTCCATCGTCCGCCAGGATTCCGTCCACTCCGGCCCAGCGATCGAAACGCGAGATGTTGTCCTTGATGGTGCCGGGGAAGAGGGCGAAATCCTGCGGCATGTAACCGATGAACCGGCCCAGGCGCTGGTCGTCCCACTCGCCATACCGCGCGCCGTCAAGGCGGATCTCACCCTGCTCGATCGAGCGGGCATTGGCCAACAGCTGCAACAGGGTGGTCTTGCCGGCCCCGCTGGCGCCGATAACCCCAACCACCGTCCCCTCGCCGAGGGAAAAGCTGATCCCGTTGAGAAGGATGCGGTCGCGCATCGGCGACAGAACAACGGCCTGGGTCAACGACACGCGCGCGGCGGGCGCGGGCAGGGCTGTCTGGTTGGTAGCCTCCACGGGGCGAAGCTGCTCCTTCACCGACCCGTAGGCCACCGCCGCGGCGGACAGCACCCGCCACTGGGCCACGATCTGATCGATGGGCGACATCGCCCTGGCCGCCAGCATCGAGCTGGCGAACACTGCGCCGGCTGAAACCTCCTTGCTGATCGCCAGCCAGGCGCCAAGCCCCAGCGCCGCCGATTGCAGGAACAGGCGCAGGAAACGGATCGTGGCGCCGATCCGGCCATTGGTGCTGGCCGCCCGCATCAGCGGCCCATTGGCCCTGCGCCGGGATTCCTCGAACTGGGCGGTGAACGCCGGACCCATGCCCAAAGCCCGCACCACATCCGCCGCCGATCCGGCCGATTCCTGGGCCGCATAGCCCGCCGCGCTGGCGTCCGACGCCTCCTTGGCAAGGCCCCGGGTGGTCTGTTCGTTGAGGATCGCCAGCATCAGCAACAGGGCCGATCCCACCACCGTCAGCCAGCCGATCAAGGGGTGCACGATGAAACAGACGATGATGTAGATCGGGATCCAGGGGGCGTCGAACAGCGCCACCGCCGCCGGGCCGGTCACTGCCATACGCATGGTGTC
Source organism: Caulobacterales bacterium (assembly GCA_038228945.1). Taxonomy (GTDB): domain Bacteria; phylum Pseudomonadota; class Alphaproteobacteria; order Caulobacterales; family Caulobacteraceae; genus Acaudatibacter. The sequence continues at coordinate 76,297 of JBBROW010000009.1, read as the reverse complement.
GAAGTCGCGGATGACCTGGTTGGGCCGCAACAGCACGCCGGCGCCGGCGGCCTTCATCACCCGGCTGAAGATCCGGGCCGAGAAGGCCTGGTCCAGTTGCACGCTGGCCGACATCATGATCCGGCTGCGCAGGCGGTCCAGGAAGGTCAGAACGAACAGGGTCGCCGCCAGGGCGAAGGTCAGGAACAGCAGGGTGGGCCGGCTGCCCGAGGTCAGCACCCGGTCGTAGACCTGAAGCATGTACAGGGTCGGCGCCAGGTAGGCGAGATTGACCAGGGCGCTGAAGACGATGGCGTATCGCAGGTGCGAGCCGCACAGCGCCATCGCCTCGCGCAGCGGACTGGGCTGGCGAAGGACAACCCCCCGCGGGCTTGACGGAACGGCCATGACGCTACTCTTGCCTGACTGCGCGGCGGCTCCCGAGGTCGGCGCTCGGAGTCGATGTCGAAGAGTTTGCCACAAGGCATTGTGACGCCGGCCGGGCCGAAGTCCAGGCCGGCGGCTTTGTGGGCCGCCTTCAATCAGGCGTGTGGTCCCGCGTCAGCGAATTCTGGCGTCCCCGGCGTGATTCGAACACGCGACCCCAGGTTTCATCCCACTTCGGCTTTCGCCGCCGCCCCCGTCTCACCGTGAGAAGGGGCCGTTCGTGGTCTGGACTATCCCTTCACCGTAACCCCGAAGGGCCTTAGGCGCCGCCCGTCTAGTCTCTACACCTTCCCTCGGGGAGGAGACCCCTTGGGCTTGGCTCGGGATTGGCATGGTGCGAGCACCGAAGCGTTCCCCGACTTTGAGCGGATCCGCCAGGACGTTTCCGATCCTGACGCCCAATTTTGGCTAGGAAACCTGTGCTCTATCCTGCTGAGCTACGGGGACCAGCGGCTTCCTTACCCTGCCCCACGCCTAAATTCCAGGGCGCGCGAGCAGGGGCGGAAACAGCGGCTCAGGGAGCGACCACCAGAACCCGGAAGGTGCCATCCTTGGCATGTGGTTTGCCGTCGGGGCCAAGGTCATAGTCCGCCGTCGGCAGGTACAGTCGGCCGGTGGCCGGATCCTCGGCGATGGTGCGGGCGCCCCGCGTAGTCTCGATCTTGCCGGTCACCGAAACGCTGCTCGCGCTGGCGACCTTGATCACCGCGATCTGGCCATTGGCGGTCATGCTGCCGGCTGTGGGGATGAACGCCAGACCCCGCGACGCGTCATAGAGCACCGCGTCCGGATGCGGTCCGATCGCCAGGTCGGCGACCTCGTGGCCATCGTCGGCGCTGACCACCTTGGCGTGGCCGTTGGCGCAGGACGAGATCAACAGCCGATACGCCGCCACATAGGCCAGGCCGGACGGCTCCTCGCAACCGGCCAGCTTGAAACGCGCCTTGACCGTCCGCGTCTTGGTGTCGATCGCCGCGATCTCGTCCTTGTCCTCGATATTGACGTACAGCATGCCGGCGCCATCGGCCGCGGCGAACTCCAACGCTCCGCCCACGGCGATGCGGGCCGCCTCCTTGCCCTTGGCCACGTCGATCACGGAGATGTCGCCACTGTGGGCGTTCATCACCATGACCATGCCGGAGGCCGGATCGAAAATCGCCGCGTCGGGGTTCTTGCCCACCGCAACCGTGGCCTCGACGGCCCCGGTCGCGCCGTTGACGAGGGTGGCGGTGTCGGTGGCGCCGTTGGTGATCAGCACCCGGCCGTCGGGCAGGGCGATGGAGGCGTGCACCCGCCCGCCTGTCGCCAACTGGGTGAGCTTGCCGCTATCGATGTCCAGCGCCTCGACCCCGAAGCTGCGGGAGATCAGCACGCGATGGTGGGGGGCGTCGAAACTGGCGTAGTCCCATGACCCGTCAGGCCCGGGAACCTGCTGTACGACGCCGGCGGCCAGGGCCTGGCTGGCGCCAAGACCGGCCGCCACGAGACTCACCAGGGTCAGGATGGATGGGTTGCGGATCGGCTTCATGGCGTTTCTTCCTTCGGCTTTCGTTGGGGGGAGCTAGGCGATTTGCGGGCGGGGTTTCACGCCGCCGATCAGACGATAGAGGGCCGGCATCACCAACAGCACCAGCGGCCCCTGAGCGATCAGGCCGGCAATGATCGCCACCGCCAGCGGCTTCTGCATCGAAGATCCCGCGCCCAGGGACAGGGCCAGGGGGGCCAGCGCCAGGATCGCCGCCAGGGTGGTCATGGCGATGGGGCGCAGACGGTTGGCGCCGGCCTCGATCAGGGCGCGCTCGGGATCCATGCCCTCTGCGATCAGGGTGTCAAATTCCGTGAAGTAGAAGATCGCCACCTCGGTGACGATGCCGATGACCATGGTCAGGCCCATCAGGGCCATGATGTTCAGCTCGATCCCCGTGAGCCACAGGCCGATGGCCACCGCGCAGGCGGCCAGCAGCGGCATGACGATGATCGTCCCGACGATCCTGAAATTCTCATAGAGCAGCAGCAGCAGCACGGTGACGATGGCCAGGGCGGCGGCAAACACCAGGGCCATGCCGCGGAACGCCGACTGCTGCTCGGCATAGAGCCCGCCCATGGCGTAGGTCACTCCCGCGGGCAACAGGTTGCTTCCGCCGACGAGCTTGTCGGTCTCCTTGGCGGCAGAACCCATATCACGACCCTCGACGCGCCCGGTCACCGCGATCATCCGCCGACCGCCCTCGCGGCTGACCTCCGCCTGACCTGGCAGTATCTCGATATCAGCGATGCGTGACAGCGGCACGATGTGTCCGTCCGCCGTCTTCAGGGGCGCCGCTTCGATGTCGGAGATGCGGGAGCGGGTAATCCGCGGCGACCAGACCCGCACATCCGTCAGCAGAGGGCCCGATTGCACCTGCGTCGACACCACTCCCGACAACAGGGCCGTTACCTGCTTTGACGCCTCGGCCGGATCGATGCCCTCCAGAGCCGCCCTGGCGCGGTCGATGCGCACGTCCAGGGCGTCACCGGCCACGACGACGCCATCCTTGATCTCGGTGAGGCCGCGCACGGTGGGCAGCTTGGCCGCCACCAGCTTGGCCGTGGCCTGCAGCTGCGCCTCGTCGTCGCCGTACAGCTTGACCTCAATGGGTTGCGGCACCGCCGTGAGATCGCCAATCAGGTCTTCCATCAATTGGGCGGTGCCGACACCAACCCCGGGGACCTGGACCTGGATTCGGCCGCGCACATCCTCCATCACCGTTTCGATATCGCGGCGCGGCCCGGACTTGAGGCGGATGAAGATATCGCCGGTGTTTGGTTCGGTCAGGCCGCCTCCCAGCTGCGACCCGGTGCGGCGTGAATAGGTGACCACCTCCGGCGTGGCCCGGATGACGCCCTCGATCTGACGGACCAACCGGTCACTCTCAGTCAGGGAGGTCCCGGGTGGGGTGACGTAGTCCAGGATGAAGCCACCTTCGTCCATCTTGGGCATGAAGCCACTGGGCAGGGTGGAGAAGGCGAGAACTCCGCCCAGAGCCAGGGGGACGATGACCAGCACGGCGATCAACGGCGCCCCCACCGCTCGGGTAAGCAGATCCCGGTAGCGGCGGCCTAGTTTCCCCTCGACGTGGGGCTTGGGATTGGCCTTGGCGTACAGCCTCTCCATGAGGATCGGCGTCACCAGCCAAGCGATCAGAAATGAAGCCACCAGGGCGATGCCCATGGTCAGCGACAGAGCCTTGAAGAAGGCCCCGGTGACGCCCGTCAGGAAGGCCAGGGGCAGAAAGATCAGGATTGTCGCCCCCGACGAGCCTAGCAGGGGTCGGAAGAACTCGACCGCCGCGGCGCGCAGGGCGCCGATGCGATCCCCGGACGCTTCATGCAGACGCCGCTCCATGTGCTCGATCATGACGATGGCGTCGTCGATGATCAGGCCGATGGCCGCCGCCATGCCACCCAAGGTCATGATGTTGAAGCTTTGGCCCATCAGCTTCAGTGCCAGGGTGGTCAGGGCCAGCACCACCGGCACCACGACGATGGCAACCACGGTGACGCCAACGTTGCGCAGGAACACCAGCAGCACCAAAGCCGCCAGCACCGCGCCGATGGCGATGGCTTCGGTCAACCCCTGGGCGGAGGCGTTGATCAGCTCGCTCTGGTCATACCAAGGGGCCGACGCGAGACCGGGCGGGGCGGTCTTGCGCGCCTGGGCGAACACCCTGGCCACGTCCCTGACGATCCGCACGGTGTCGCCGTTGGACTGCTGGTAGACATTGATCAGGACGGCATCGCGCCCATCCGCCGTCACCCGAACGAACTCCGGCGCGCTGGTCAGTCGCACGCTGGCCACATCACCCAGGCGCACGACACCGCCGCCGGCGCTCCTGATCACCACCTGACTGATATCGGCCGCCGTGGTCAGGCTGGTGTCGGTAAGGGCCAGATACAGTTTGCCGCGATCCTCCAGCTTGCCGGTGGCCTCCAGCACATTGGCCGTGGCCAGGGCCTGGTTGACGTCGGCCAGGGTCAGGCCCAGGGCGCGCAACCGGGCCGGATCAGCCTCGACGCGGTACTCCGCCCGTCCGCCCCCGGCGACATCGGTCCTCGCCACGCCCTCGATGTTCGACAGCACCGGCGCCAGCTTCAGCTCGGCATAGCGGCGCAGGGCCACCGGCCCGATCTTGTCGGACGTCAGGCTGTAGGCCGCGACCGGGAACACCGTGGGATCCATCCGCCGCACGGTGAAGCCGACACCCCGCGGCAGGGTGGCCGAAGCCCGCTGCAGGCTGGACTCCGTCCGCTGCAACGCCAGGTCCATATTGCTGTTCCAGGCGAAATTTACGCTGATGTCGGCGGCGCCGCGGCTGGTGGTCGAGCGCAGGTTGGTGACGCCAGGCACGGCCCGGATGGCCTGCTCCATCGGCCGGGTGATCGTCGCCTCGGTCTGGTCGATCGGCCGGTCGCCGGCGTCGATGGACACCTGAATGCGCGGGAACGGCACCGTCGGGAACAGCCCCACCGGCAGGCTGGAGCCGGCCAGCAATCCGCCCAGGATCGCCAGGGTCAGCAGCGCCAGTAGGGAACGGCGATGACGCGCCATGAAGGCCGAGAAACTCATCGCTTGGCGACCCGCACCGCCATGCCATCCTCAAGTTGATAAGCGCCCTGGACCGCCACCGTGTCCCCGGCCTTAAGACCGCCGGTCACGGCGATCTCGTCGCCGTCCTCGGCCCCGGTCTTGACGGCCACCAGCTTGGCCTTGCCGCCAGTCACCACGAATACATGCGCGCCCTCCTCGTCGAAGGCGACGGCGGCGCGCGGGACCAGCAGGCCCGGATGGCTGGCGATGGTGATCTGGCCGCGCACGGCCTCACCCAGCGGCAAGCCGGCGCCAGCGAGCGGCGCGGCGGCGTTGATCATTCGGCTGGTTGGATCGACCTGCCGCGTCACCACTGTCAGGTGTGTGTCGATGCGCCGCTCGGGATGAAAGACCGGGATCAGAGTGACGGCCTGGCCCACCACAAGGCCCTGCGCCTTCTGCGGCTCGATCCCAAGCTGGACGACCAGGTCGTTGCTGCCGGCAAGGGTAAGCAAGGGTGCATCGGCCACCACATGGTCGCCGGCCACCACAGGCGCGGCGGTCACAACCCCGGCAAAAGGTGCGGTGAGAGTCTGGCGACCCGCGCCGGAGCCAGAGGCGGTCTGCGCAGTCAGGGCGGCCCGGGCGTCGGCCAGAGCCTTCTGGGCGGCCCCCAGCTGGTCGGTGGCGGCGAGGTGGGCGTCGAAAAGGCGCTGCACCCGCGCCAGATCGCGTTCGGCGAAGGCGACTCCATTGGCCGCCTGGCGATAGGCTTGGGCGGACGCCGGCGCATTGGCCAGGACGATCAGGGGCGCGCCGGCGGCCACCGCGGTTCCCACCGGCGCCAGAATCCGCTCGACAATCACAGCCCGGGGGACGGCAAGGGTCCGGGTCGAGGCGGCCGAGCCGGCGACCACGCCGTAGGCGTCGATCGTCTCGTGCACAGCGGCCGAGCGGACCGCGGTCAGGGTGACCAGGGCCGATGGAGGCGGCGCTTCATCCGCCGCGGCCGCGCCGGCTCCGACCGTCACCCGCCACAGGATGATCGCCACGACGGCGACCGCGCCGACGGCCAGCGCCAGATGCCAGGGCCGCAAGCGCCTCATGGTTTTGCCCCGCCATCGGAAGGAGAATCGGAAGGAAGAAACAGGACGGTCTCCAGGCTGATACCCGCCAGCTCAAACGCCAGGCGCTGATCCATCAGGGCGACCTGCCGTCCCAGAGCCGACTGCTCGATGGCCAGGTAGGCGGCGCTGTCGATATCGCCGCGCCGGTAGGGCGCCTGCGCGCGCTCGGCCGCGGCCACCAGGGTAGGGACCTGAGCCTCGAACTGCACGATCATCGCCCGGCTGGCCTCGCGTTCCCGCCGCGCGGCGGCGGCGTCGGCCACGGTCTGGTCCAGCCGGGCCTGGTACTCGGCGCGCAACTGCTCGCGGGTGGCGGACTGCACCGCGATCTCGCCCCGTCCGCCGTTGAAGATCGGCACGACAAAGGTGGCGGCAATACCGTTGGTGACCACCGCGCTGGTGTCGCTGGCGTGGTTGAAACCCAGGTTCAGGATGGGGAACTGGGCGATGATCGACTTACGCAGGTTGGCGTCCTGGGCGGCGTATCCGGCCTTCAGCGCCATGAGGTCAGGCCGCCGCTCGGGCAGGGCGGCGACCGCCGCATCCAGCGACGCGGGGGTCGGATCCACCGCCGGGTCACCCAACACGAGGTTCAGAACGGCGTCCGGCGCCAGGCCCAGCAGGGCGTTCAGGCCGCCCCGCGCCTTGGCCGCGTCATGCCGCGCGGTCGCCAGGGCCGCATCCGCATCCAGCTGGGCGGCCAAGTCGGCGCCGGCAACCACGCTGGTGACATCGCCCCGCGCCAGTGCGGCCTTGGACCGGGCGGCGCGATCGGCCAGATGCCGCGCCAGGGTCTGCAGCACCGTGGTCTTGGATTCGTTGGCCAGGGCGGTGACGGCCAGTTGGCGGGCTTGCTGGGCGGTGTTCCACTCGCTCCATAAAAGATCCAAGTCGGCCCGGCTGGCCGAGGCCTTGGCCGACTTCAGCGCCGCCGCATGGGTTACCAGGGCCATCAGGTCCAGGCTGGGCGAGACGCCATACGCCTTGGTGAAGTTCATCGGATCGCGGGGAATGTCGAGGCTGAATGACACCTGCGGGTCGGGCAGCAGGCCGGCCGCGAACGCCTGGGCGCCAGCCACATCGGCCTGGGCGCGCTTGGCCTTAAGATCGGGGTTATTGAGCACCGCCAGGATCGCGACCTCGGTGGGATCCAGGCCGTCGGAGGGATCGAACCGGTGGCCTTTCAACGGCGCCAGGCGCAGCTTGGACAGGTCCGCGGTCAGGCGCTCCGTGGCCGGCGCCAGGTCGGCCCGCGTCGGCAAGGCCCGGCCCGCATAGGTGGCGCAGCCGCCAAGCCCGAGGGTCGCCAACAGACCTGCCGCCAGGCCCACGCCTAGCCATCGCCTCAACCCTCGTTCTCTTTTCAACCCGTCCATGCCCCGGCCGTAGCGGGAACTGGGTGGGGAACTCGTGGCCGTCGGGTTGCAAAACCCCAATGTGGTCGGCGCAGGGTCCATCATCCGGCGTCTGTGAAGGTCACCCTTGCCTCCAAGCCGGGGGCGGCGTCTCTCAAAGCCACCTCGGCGCCATGCAGCCTGGCCACCGCCGCCACCAGGGCCAGCCCCAGGCCATTGCCCGGTGTCGAGCGGCTGCGCTCCAGCCTGTAGAAGCGGTCAAACAGCCGCTCGCGCTCGCCGTCCGGCACACCCGGACCATTGTCGATTACGCTCAACGTCGGACGCCGATCCGTCAGCCGCGAGCGTACCCGCACGGTGGCCTCTGGCCCGGCATGACGCAGGCCGTTCTCCACCAGGTTCACCACCATTTGGGTCAGAAGCTCCGAATCGCCGTCCACCATCACCGCCTCGTCACCCTCCAGGATCAGGGTCACGCCGGTGTCCTCGGCCGAGGGGGTGAACGCCTCCACCACCGTGCGGCAGACGTTTGTCAGGTCCGTGGGCCGGAAGCCAGCGCGGCGCGCGCCGCCCTCGATCTGGGCGATCCGCAGCAGGGCCGCGAAGGTTTCGAGAATGGCGTCAAGATCGGCGAGGGCCGCTTCCAACACCGCCTCGGAGTCGCCGTCAGGGGCGCCGATCTGCGATTCCAGGCGCGTCCGCAGCCGCGTCAGCGGCGTGCGCAAATCGTGGGCGACGTCGTCGGACACCTGTTTAAGGCTGTCCATCAGGGCTTGGATCCGGTCCAGCATCCGGTTCAACGTCGTCGCCAACTGATCCAGATCGTCGCCAGCTCCACGCACGGGCACCCGCCGCGACAGGTCCCCATCGATGATCGCCTCCGCCGCGCCGGTGATGGCCGAAACCTGGCGCCGCATCCCCCGGCCCAGCCCGAAGCCGGCCAGGGCGCCCACCACCGCTACAGCCGCAATCGCCGCCAGCAGCCGCTTGGCCAGGATAGCGTCCACGGCCTCGACGCTCTCGTCATCGCCCCCCACGAGCAGGCGGTAGCCCCCGCCCAAAGGAGTCACCAACATTCGGATCTTCTCGCGCCCCCGACCCGGCTGGCGGATCTTCAGCGTCGACCATCCAGACGCGGCGCCCGAGCCGGCCAGCCGCCCGCCGATCACCCGCCCGCCTGGCCCCTCTAGCCCGTAGTCCAGGGCGCCGGCGGTCCTATCCCGCTCCGCCACGGCCTCGGCGACACCCTGTAGGCCCTCGGTGCGGTATTCCTGGGTCAGGGCCGCGGACTCCGAGCGGATGCGGGTATCGAATTGACGGCCAAGGGCGGTGCGCGTGGTCAGCACGGTCACGGCGCCCAGCATGATCACCGCCGCGACGAAACCCGCCGCATAGAGCGCCGCCAGGCGCAGGCCAGCGGAGCGGAACACGCTAATCCGGCTCCCGCAGGCAATAGCCGGCGCCGCGTAGGGTATGGATCAGCTCATGCGCATGGCCCCGGTCGACCTTGGACCGCAGGCGGCTGATGTGGGTTTCGACGATGTTGGTTTTGGGATCGAAGTGGAAGTCCCAGACCGCCTCCAACAGCATCGTCCGCGTCACCACTCGCCCCGCCTGTCGCATGAGGTATTCCAGCAGCTGGAATTCCCGCGGCTGCAGCTCGATGCGCTGGCCGCCCCGCGTCACCGTCCGGCGCAGCAGGTTCAGCTCCAGGTCCGCCACCTTCAGGGTCGTCTGAACGTCTTGGGTCGGGGGCCGGCGGGCCAGGGCGTTCACCCGCGCCAGCAGCTCGGCGAAGGCGAAGGGCTTGACCAGATAGTCGTCCCCCCCCGCCTCCAGCCCCTCGACGCGGTCATCGATGCCGCCCAGGGCGGTCAGCAGCAACACCGGCGTCTTCACACCCGAGGCGCGGATCGTGCGCAGGATCGCCAGGCCGTCGATCTGCGGCAGCATTCGGTCCAGCACCATGACGTCATAGGGTTCGCCCGCCGCCAGCAGCAGGCCGTCGCGCCCCGTGCTGGCCAGGTCCACGGCGTGGCCGGCCTCGGTCAGCGCCCGCTTCAGATAGGCGCCTGTCTCCCGATCATCCTCGACGACCAGCAACTTCATCGGCGGCCCGGCCCTCTTGTTCCACGGCGTCCCTGGCGAGTCAGACCCAACCTAGCTGAAACGGGCATGGCGCAGGCAATACCAATTCCCAATGCCGCCGGCGTGGAAGGCCGCTCGAGGACTTGCCTGATGGCCCCCCTCCCCTGCCACCCCGGGGTCAGGGCGGGGGGCATCCCAAGGCTCTGGATGTGGAGGGCGGCGTGAACCTGAGTGTCGTGATCCGGTCAAAGGACGAGGCCGACCGCCGGCGCCTGACCCTTGCCTCCCTCTCGCGACACTGATTGCCGTCTTCCACCAGCCACCGCACGCCCGAGCGAAGCACGACATGGCCCAACTACACGGCGCGAATTTCGGACAGGTTCAAGGCGAACCCCGGAGCACGGTTTTGGCCGGCGGCGCGCGGCTTTTCACCAGTTCCACATCGTACCGTCCTGCAACCGCGCCACGGGCAGGTAGGCGGGTTGATACGGGTACTTGGCCGCTAGAGCCTCATCGATATCCACCCCATGGCCCGGCGCGTCGCCCGGGTGCAGATAGCCGTCCGCGAAATGATAGGTGTGGGGGAACACCGCGTCCGTCTCGGTGGTGTGGCGCATATATTCCTGGATGCCGAAATTCGGCGCCCACAGGTCGAAGTGAAGCGCCGCGCCCATCGTCACCGGCGACAGGTCGGTGGCGCCGTGGCAGCCGGTCCGCACCTGATAGACAGCGGCGAAATCCGCTACGCGGCGCAGATGGGTGATGCCCCCCGATCCCACCACCGTCATGCGGATGTAGTCGATCAACTGGTTCTGGATCAGGTCCTTGGCGTCCCACAGGGTGTTGAACACCTCGCCCACCGCCAAGGGCGTGGTGGTGTGCTGGCGGATCAGGCGAAAGGCTTCCTGGTTCTCGGCGGGGGTGGCGTCCTCGATCCAGAACAGGGCGTGCGGCTCCAGCGACTTTCCCAGCCGCGCCGCCTCGATCGGGGTCAGGCGGTGGTGGACGTCGTGCAGCAGGTGCACATCCTGGCCATGCGTCGCCCGCAAGGCTTCGAACAGCTTGGGGACAAAGTTCAGGTACTTGGACGTATCCCACCGCGTCTCCGTCGGCAGGGCGGCGTCGGCGGGCTCGTAGTGCAGATCGCCACGCCCCACCCCGTAGGCCAGTTCCAGCCCCGGAACGCCCGACTGGGCGCGGACGGCCTTGTAGCCCAGGTCGATATAGCGCCCCACCGCCTCCACCGTGGCGTTCAGATCCTCACCGTTGGCGTGGCCATAGACCAGCACGGCGTCGCGGCTGCGCCCGCCCAGCAGGTCATACAGCGGCATGCCGGCCATCTTGGCCTTGATGTCCCACAGGGCTACGTCCACCGCCGCGACGGCGCGCATGGTCACCGGCCCCCGCCGCCAATAGGCGCCGCGGTAGAGGTACTGCCAGATGTCCTCGATCCGCCTGGGGTCGCGACCGATCAGCAGGGGGACGATGTGGTCGTTGAGATAGGAGACGACAGCCAACTCCCGGCCGTTCAGGGTCGCGTCGCCGATGCCGCTCACCCCCTGGTCCGTCTCGATCTTCAAGGTGACGAAGTTGCGCCCCGGACAGGTGACGATGACCTTGGCGGAAGTGATTTTCATCGTGTGGGGATCCGGCTCTGACTCGCGGCGGACGCTGACGCCCGGCAAATTTCCTGTCAACGCCGGGATGCGCGCAAAACGGCCCCACCAGAAATCATCGATGCCGCTGTTTCGCCAAGGTCTTGACCGGCCGGGGTTTGGCGGCGCATCGTGACTTATCAGCGGTATCCGAACGCGCCCGCCCCGCCCAGCTCCGATAGCCGGCCAGCGAGTAGAAGGTTCGACCGTCGCCTTGCGACGTCCCGCACGCCGGAAAATGGGAGGTTGCTTGTCACAGCTCGATTACCTTGCGCCCGCTACCGCCGATGAGGCCGTCAAGGCCCTCGGCGGCGCCGGCGCGCGCGCCATGGCCGGCGGCACGGATCTGCTGGTCCAGCTCCGGGCCGGCCGCGCCAAGCCAAACGTCATTGTCGATCTCAAGCGCATCGCCGGCGCCGTGGGCATCCGCCAGGAAGCAGGGGCCTTCATTATCGGCGCCGCGACCTCCGGCGCCGCGATCGGTGAGCACGCCGCCCTGGTCAAGGCCTGGCCCGGCGTGGTTGAGGCCACGAACCTGATCGGCTCGACCCAGGTCCAGGGCCGCGCCACCCTGGCCGGCAACCTGTGCAACGCCTCCCCCGCCGCTGACAGCGTTCCGGCGATGATCGCCGCCCGCGCGGTCTGCGTGATCATAGGCCCGGGCGGGCGTCGCGAGGCGCCGGTGGAGGCCATCTGCACGGCGCCTGGCCGCACCTCTCTGGCGCCCGGTGAATTCGTGCTGGAGATCCGCCTGCCAGCCCGCCCGGCGCGCGCTTCCGACGCCTATCTGCGGCTGATCCCTCGCACTGAAATGGATATCGCCGTGGTTGGCGCCGGCGTCAGCCTGGTCCTCGACGGCGCGGGGGTCATCACCGACGCCCAGGTGTCGCTGGGGGCGGTGGCGCCCACGGCCCTGCTGGTGGCGGACGCCAGCCTGGCGCTGGTTGGTTCCAAGCTGGACGAGGCGGCCCTGGCCAAGCTCGACGCCGCCGCCCGCGACGCCTGCCGGCCGATCAGCGACAAGCGCGGCACCGCCGAATATCGAACCAAGATCGCAGGCGTGCTGGCCCGGCGCGCGGCGGCCATCGCCTACAGCCGGGCAGGAGGCCAGGCATGAGCAAGCAACATGTTTCCACAATCGTGAACGGCGATCCGGTGGAGTTCCTGGCCGACCCCGGCATGACCCTGCTGGACGCCCTGCGCGACGAGCTGGATCTTACCGGCTCAAAGGAAGGCTGCGGATCCGGAGATTGCGGCGCCTGTAGCGTGATCCTGGACGGGCGCCTGGTGTGCTCGTGTCTGGTCCTGGCGCCGGAAGCCGAAGGTCGCCGCGTCGAGACCATCGAGGGCCTGGCCCATGGCAGCGAGCTGCACCCGTTGCAGCAGAAGTTCCTGGAACACGCCGCCCTACAGTGCGGTTTCTGTACGCCGGGCCTGCTGATGGCCTCCAAGGCCTTGCTGGACGTCAATCCCGATCCGACGGAGAGCGAGGCCCGCTACTGGCTGGCCGGCAACCTCTGCCGCTGCACCGGCTACGACAAGATCATCCGCGCGGTCATGGACGCCGCCGCCGAGCTGAGACAGGAGCGAGTGTGATGAGCGACGTTCTCGACAGACCCGATATCGGCCACAACGCCGGTGATGATCTCAAGGTCGTCGGCACCCGCCCGATCCGACCCGACGGAGCCGACAAGGTCACCGGCCGCGCCGCCTTCGGCGCCGACTTCAACATGCCGGGACAGCTGGTCGGCAAGGTGCTTCGCAGCCCGCACGCCCACGCCCGCATCGTCTCCATCGACGCCAAGAAGGCCCGCGCCCTGCCCGGCGTGAAGGCCATCGTCACCGGCGCCGACTTCCCCAACCTGGCGGATGAGTTCCACGAGGGCGGCGAGGCGGCTTCGAATCTTCGCGACCTGGCCATGAACGTCATGGCCCGCGACAAGGCCCTCTATGACGGCCATGCCGTGGCCGCCGTGGCCGCCACGTCCAGCGCCGTCGCCGACGAAGCCCTGGCCCTGATCACGGTCGTCTACGAAGTTCTGCCCCACGTGCAGGAGGTCGAGGCGGCCATGGCGCAGGACGCGCCGTTGCTGCACGGGCGCATGTTCACCGAAGGGCTGGAGGCGCGGCCGGACAAGCCCTCCAACATCGCCAAGCGCAACCGCATCGCCCGCGGCGATCTGGACGCCGGCTTCGCCGCCGCCGACGTGATCGTCGAAGGCCGCTACACCACCCAGGCGGTGCACCAGGGCTATATCGAGCCGCACGCCTGCGTCGCCTCCTGGGCGGCGGACGGCCAGTGCAGTGTCTGGAGTTCGAGCCAGGGCCAGTTCATGGTGCGCACCTACTGCGCCAAGGTGCTGGGTCTGGAGATTTCCAACATCCGCGTCACCCCCGCCGAGATCGGCGGCGGTTTCGGCGGCAAGACCACCGTCTATCTGGAACCCCTGGCCCTGGCCCTGTCTCGCCAGAGCGGCCATCCGGTGAAGATGGTCATGACCCGGGACGAGGTCTTTCGCGCCACCGGTCCGACCTCCGGCTCGGTGATGTATGTGCGGCTGGGCGCCAAGACCGACGGCACGATCACCGCCGCCGATGTCGAGCTGAAATACCAGGCCGGCGCCTTCCCGGGCTCCCCGGTTGGCGCGGGCAGCATGACCGCCCTGGCCTGCTATCACATCCCGAATTTCCGCATTACCGGCTGGGACGTGGTCACTAACACCCCCAAGGTCGCGGCCTATCGCGCGCCGGGCGCCCCGATCTCGGCCTTCGCCGTCGAGTGCGCCGTCGACGACTTAGCGCTGAAGCTGGGCATGGATCCTATCGCCCTGCGTGAAAAGAACGCCGTGCGCGACGGCATGAAGGCTTCCTACGGACCGACCTTCCAGAACATCGGCTATGTCGAAACCCTGGAGGCGATCAAGACTAGCCCGCACTATCAGATCCCGCTTGGCCCCAATCAGGGCCGCGGCGTCGCCGTGGGTTTCTGGTTCAACGTCGGCGGTGAATCCACCGCCGCCCTGCACGTGGGCGAAGACGGCACGGCCGTCGTCGTGACCGGCAATCCAGACATCGGCGGCTCGCGCGCCTCGATGGCGATGATGGCCGCCGAGGCTCTGGGCATTGGCGTGGAAAAGGTCCGACCGATCGTCGCCGACACCGCCTCCATCGGCTTTTCCATGCTCACCGGCGGCAGCCGCACCACCTTCGCCACCGGCATGGCCGTGGTTCAGGCGGCCGAGAAGGTGGTGGCGGAGCTGAAGCGCCGCGCTGCCCTGATCTGGGAAGTCTCAGCCGACCATGTGGCCTGGCGGGAGGGCGTCGCCCATTGCCTCGACCCCGCCAAGACCGACAAGCCGCCGCTCAGCCTGGAGGCCATCGCCGCCCAGTCGGCGCGCACCGGCGGACCGATCTCGGCCCAGGTGTCCCTCAACGCCCAAGGAGCCGGCCCCGGCTTCGCCGCCCACATCTGCGACGTTGAGATTGACCCGGAGACCGGCGGCGTCACCGTGCTGCGCTATACGGCGGCCCAGGACGTCGGCAAGGCGATCCATCCGGCTTACGTCGAAGGCCAGATTCAAGGCGGCGTCGCCCAGGGCGTCGGCTGGGCCTTGAACGAGGAATACATCTTTGACCGCGACGGCAAGATGGAGAACGCCGGTTTCCTGGACTACCGGGTGCCGGTGGCTTCCGACCTGCCGATGATCGACGCTATCATGGTGGAGGTTCCCAACCCGCGTCACCCCTTCGGCGCCAAGGGCGTTGGCGAGGTGCCGATCGTGCCGCCCCTGGCCGCGGTGGCCAATGCGGTGCGCGCCGCCACCGGGGTGCGGATGTGCGACCTGCCCCTGTCGCCGCCGAAGATCCGCGCGGTGCTGGACGCCAAGGAAGGCTGAGGCCGATGGCCCATGTCATTGCTCCGTCGGACTGCCGCCAGTTCACCGGCGGACTGGCGGAGTTCGACGTAGAGGCGGACACCGTCCGCCGGCTGATCAGCGCCATGGAGGCCCGTTTCCCAGGACTGGGCGACTATGTCGACCGCCGCATGGCCATCGCCATCGATGGCGAGATCCATCAGGACGCCTGGTCCTCGCCAATCGGCCCCGATAGCGAAATCTATCTGATCCCCAAGATCGGCGGCGGCTGACCGGCGGGCCAGGCCTGATCCCTGAACATTTCGAACGCGATGCGAACCGTGCGCATTGCCGCCTGGCCCCCAATTGACGCGGTCGTCGCAAGGCCATCATCTGCCTTGCCCACGAGAGGACCCGTCCGACGTGACCATCATTCGGCCCTATGACCCGGGGGATCTCGAAGCCCTCTATGTCATCGCCCTGAGGACGGGCGAGGCGGGTCAGGACGCGAGCGCGCTTTATCGCGATCCCAAGCTGGTCGGGCACATCTACGCCGCCCCCTACGGGGTGCTCTCGCCGCACACTTGTTACGTCGCCGAGGATGAGGAGGGTGTGGCCGGCTATATCGTCGGCGCCGTCGACACCCGCGCCTTCGAGGCCCTGGCCGAGGACGCCTGGTGGCCGACCCTTCGCCCGACCTACGTCGACCCCACCCCCCTTTCGCCGGAGGCTTGGACGCCGGACCAGACCCGCGCCTATCAGATCCACCACCCGCATCCCGCCCCGCGCCGGGTGGTGGCCGGCTATCCCTCGCACCTGCATATCAACCTGCTGCCCCGGTTGCAGGGCCAGGGCATTGGCAAGCAATTGATGGACGCCTGGCTGGATCGGGTCGCCGCCGAAGGCTCCCCCGGCGCCCACCTGGGTGTGGCGGCCACCAACCTCCGGGGCCTGCGGTTTTACCGGG
Source organism: Caulobacterales bacterium (assembly GCA_038228945.1). Taxonomy (GTDB): domain Bacteria; phylum Pseudomonadota; class Alphaproteobacteria; order Caulobacterales; family Caulobacteraceae; genus Acaudatibacter. The sequence goes on along the minus strand of JBBROW010000009.1, from coordinate 60,258 downwards.
CCTATGGCTGGGATGAGCTCCAGTTGGGCTTGCCCGACCTGGGCTCGATCTTCTTCGGGCTTAAGCTGCCGCGTTGACTCCCCCCACGGCGCCCGGACCACAAACGCGCGCCGATTCAATCCGTACCGCGCGGGAAGTGTCTGTTATCGGTGTTCAGGAATGCGGCCGACGCCAGCGCCGCCATCGGAGAAAACCCCATGGAAGATTTCAAGCTGCTCATCGGCGGCGCGCTGGAAGCCGGCGACGCCACGATGGACGTGATCAACCCAGCCACCGAAGAAGTCCTGGCCAAGGCCCCGCGCGCCTCGAAGGCGCAGCTGGACAAAGCTGTCGCCGCCGCCAAGGCCGCCTTCCCGGCCTGGGCCGCCACCCCTATCGAAGAGCGCAAGAAAGCGTTGCTGGCCATCGCCGACGCGATCCAGAACAATGCCCCCGAGCTGGCGCGCATCCTGACTCAGGAACAGGGCAAGCCCATCGGCGATGCCACCGGCGAGGTCTATGGCGCGGCCGCCTTCTTCCGCTACTTCACCTCGCTGGACCTGCCGGTAAAGGTGCTGGACGACAGCCCAGGCCGCCGGGTCGAGGCCCGTCGCCGCCCGCTGGGCGTCATCGGCGCCATCGTGCCGTGGAATTTCCCGCTGATCCTGATGGCCTTCAAGGTCCCCGCCGCCCTGCTGGCCGGCAACACCATCGTGCTGAAGCCCGCGCCGACCACGCCCCTGTCGACCCTACGCATCGGCGCCCTGATCAAGGACCTTCTGCCCCCCGGCGTGCTGAACATCATCGCCGACAACGGCGACCTGGGCGCGGCGCTCACCGCCCACCCAGATGTGCGCAAGATCTCCTTCACCGGCTCCACGGAGACCGGCAAGCGGGTCATGGCCGGCGCGGCCGAGGCGCTGAAGCGGATCACCCTGGAACTGGGCGGCAACGACGCCGGCATCGTCCTTTCGGACAACGATCCCAAGGTGGTGGCGCCCAAGCTGTTCGCCAGCGCCTTCCAGAACTCCGGCCAGGTCTGCATCGCCATGAAGCGGGCCTATGTGCACGAGAGCATCTATGACGCGGTCTGTGATGAGCTGGCGGTGCTGGCGGACGCCGCGGTGATCGGTGACGGTCTGGAACAGGGCACCCAATTCGGCCCGCTGCAGAACAAGATGCAGTACGACAAGGTCATGGACCTGATCGCCGACGCCAGGAAGACCGGCAAGGTGATCGCCGGGGGCGCCTCGCCCGAAGGCAAGGGTTACTTCATCCGCCCGACCATCGTGCGCGACATCAGTGACGGAACGCGCCTGGTGGACGAAGAACAGTTCGGCCCGGTCCTGCCGGTGATCAAGTTCACCGACGATCAGGACGCCGTCGACCGCGCCAACAACTCCCCCTATGGCCTCGGCGGCTCCATCTGGTCCTCCGATCTGGACAAGGCGCACGCCCTGGCCGAACGGATGGACACCGGCACGGTGTGGATCAACAAGCACGCCGAACTGGCGCCGAACATTCCCTTCGGCGGGGCCAAATTCTCGGGCCTCGGCACTGAGCTGGTCGAGGAAGGCCTGGCCGAGTTCACCCAGCTGCACATCATCAACATGGCGCGCTAAAACGGCCAAGGGCTGAGGGATCGGCGCCAGGGTCAGACGCGGCGCTGGCGTCGATTCTCCACAACACCTTCGACCAATCTGTCTGAATCGCCAACAAAGTGAGGTATGTGTCGACTATCCGACAGTGTTTTCGCTGGCGTTCCTGACCAGGACGAGGCCACGCTTTCAGCTACAGGTTCGATAGTCCGGTCGCCCATGCCTCAGCTATGTTCAACACCGACAGAAGAGTCGCCCGATGGGGCCAATCCGAACCAACATCTGAAGGCCTATACTTTCCTCTGCGTGCGGCCGGATGGTGGGATTCCCGCCATGGAGCTCTCGGTTTTGATCGATGAGGCCGCCGCCCGCGTCCGCGCCAGCCAGCTGCTGCGCGAGCATGGCACAGCCTGTGCCGTGGAGATCTGGGACGACGACGCCCTGTGCGCGTCGGTCAGCCGATAGCCCAATTCCATCTGAACGCCTTACGCCACGGCGCCGGTTGCGGCCGCCCGCGCGGGCGGCGTATCGTTGCTGGATAAGAAAACGCGCCTTCCAGGACGCGGGCTGAAGAGACATTGGGGAGGCGCCGAGGCGCGGGAACTCCTCGACGCGAACGATCAGTCCTCGACACGGCCATCGTCGATCTTCATCGGCGGGCGACCTCCTGTCTGGCGGCAAAGCAGGATGGAGCGACGGATATGGCGGGATTGTGCGAAGGTCGGGTGGCGATCGTCACCGGCGGCGGGCGCGGCATCGGGCGAGAATACTGCCTGATGCTGGCGGCCGAGGGCGCCAAGGTCGTGGTCAATGACCTGGGCGGGGCCCGCGACGGGCTCGGCGCCGATCTTGGCCCCGCCGACGAGGTCGTCAACGAGATCCGCGCGGCGGGCGGCGAGGCGGTGGCCAACGGCGCCGACGTCTCCGACTGGGAACAGGCCAAGGGCATGATCGATCAGGCCGTCTCCGCCTTTGGGCGGCTGGATGTGCTGATCAACAACGCCGGCATCCTGCGCGACCGCATGCTGGTGAACATGACCGAGGCCGAATGGGACGCGGTGATCAAGGTGCACCTCAAGGGCACGTTCGCCCCGGCGCACCACGCCGCCGCCTACTGGCGCGAGGTGAACAAGGCCACCGGCGAGAGCGTCAACGCCCGGATCATCAACACCTCCTCGGTGTCGGGGATCTACGGCAATATTGGCCAGACCAACTATGGCGCGGCCAAGATGGGCGTCGCCGCCTTCACCATCATCGCCTCGCGCGAACTGCGGCGCTACGGGATCACCGTCAACGCCATCGCTCCGGGCGCCCTGACCCGCCTTACCGAGGACCTGGGGGGACCGATCACCGAGGAGCGTCGCCGCTCGGGCGATCCCAAATGGGTGGCGCCGATCGCGGTGTGGTTGGCCAGCGAGGAATCCGCCGAGGTCTCCGGCCGCATGTTCGAGAGCAGCGGCGGCGTCTTGGCGATCGCCGAGGGCTGGCACCGCGGGCCGAGCGTTACGCCGGTCGAGGACCCGAAGCTGCTTGGCCCGATCGTCGCCGACATGATGGCCAAGGCGCGCAAGAACGCCGGCATGAACGGCCAGGACCTGGACTAGGACCCATGTACCTCCCCGACCACGCCAGAGACACTCCCGACAAGCCGGCGATGATCTCGGCGGAAACCGGGGCGGTGCTGACCTACGCCCAGCTCAGCGAACGCTCCAACCGCCTGGCTCAATTCCTCCATGCCAAGGGCCTGAGGCGAGGCGATCACATCGCCATTCTCATGGAGAACAACCTGCGCTTCATGGAGCCGGTGTGGGCCGGATTCATGTCGGGCTTCTACGTCACCACGGTGAACCGCTACCTGCCGCCGGACGAGGCCGCCTACATCATCGGCGACTGCGGCGCCAAGGTGCTGATTACCTCCTTCGCCAAACGCGAGGCGGCGGAGGCCTTGCTGGCGCTGATCCCCGATTGCCCGATCCGGCTGATGCTGGACGGGACCATCGACGGCTATGACTCCTATGAAGACGCCCTCGCGTCAGCCTCGCCGTCGCCGCTGGAGCGGGAGTGGATGGGCGATTCCATGCTCTACAGCTCCGGCACCACCGGCCGGCCCAAGGGCATTCTGCGGACGCTGCCCGATCAGACCCCCGCGGAGGGCTTCGCCCAGCGCCAGCTGGTAAACCGCTATGGCCTGACCCGCGACAGCGTCTACCTCTCCCCCGCCCCGCTCTACCACGCCGCGCCGCTGGCCTATGTGCTCAGCGTGCAGTCCTTCGGCGGCACGGTGGTCATGATGGAGCGGTTCGACGCCGAACAGGCGCTTCGGCTGATCCAGCTGCACCGTGTCACCCACAGCCAGTGGGTGCCGACCATGTTTGTCCGCATGATGAAGCTGACGCCGGATGCCAGGGTCGCCTACGACCTAACCAGCCATCAGGTGGCCATCCACGCCGCCGCCCCGTGCCCGGTGGAGGTGAAGCGCCAGATGATCGAATGGTGGGGGCCGATCCTCTACGAATACTACGCGGGCACCGAGAGCTCCGGCTCGACCTTCATCACCAGCGAGGACTGGCTGCAACATCCTGGATCGGTGGGCCGTGCGGCTTTGGGCGTGCTGCACATCTGCGACGATGACGGCGAGGAATTGCCGATCGGCGAGCCCGGCCTGGTCTATTTCGAGCGCGAGACCCAGACCTTCGCCTACCACAATGATCCGGACAAGACGCGCGCGGCCCAGCATCCCAAGCACAGCAATTGGAACGCCCTGGGAGACGTCGGCTACCTGGACGAGGAGGGCTACCTCTACCTCACGGACCGAAAGGCCTTCATGATCATCTCCGGCGGGGTGAATATCTATCCCCAGATGATCGAGGACGCCCTGGTCACCCATCCCAAGGTCGGTGACGTGGCGGTGTTCGGCGTGCCCGATACGGAGATGGGCGAAGCGGTCAAGGCGGTGATCGAGCCGGCGCCCGGCCATGAGCCCACCGACGAGTTGGCGGCCGAACTGCTGGCCTTCGCCAAGGCCAACCTGGCCCACTACATGGCGCCGCGCTCCATCGACTTCATCGAAGAGATGCCCCGCCTGCCCACTGGAAAGCTCTACAAACGCCTGCTGAAAGACGCCTATTGGAAAGATCGGGCGATCTAGGCTCGCGGGGGATCGAGACCATGGACAAGGCCCGAAAACGCGAAATCCTTCAGGCCTACAAGGAGGAAAAGCGGCCGGTCGGCATCTTCGCGGTGCGGTGCGTCGCAACCGACCAGACGTGGATCGGCATGTCTCGCAACCTGGGCCAACAGCAGAACGGCGTCTGGTTCGCGCTGCGCCTGGGTTCGCATCCGAACCGCAAGCTGCAGGCTGTCTGGAAGGAACAGGGCGAAGAAGCCTTCACCTTCGAGGTGCTGGAAGAATTGAACGACGAGGGCATGAGCCGGCTCGGCCTCACCGACGCCCTGAAAGCCAAGTACAAGGAATGGCGCGCTACCCTGGGCGCCGAAGCATTGGTGGGCTGAGAGATGGCGAAACCCTTCCGTATCGGCCTGCTCGGGGCCTCAAAGATCGCCCCCACCGCGGTGCTCACCCCGGCCAGGGACAATCCGGATTTCGAGGTCACCGTGGTCGCCGCCCGCGATCCGGGCCGCGCCCGCGCCTATGCCGACGAGCACGGCATCCCCGGCGTGGCGGCGGACTACCAGGCCCTGGTCAGCCACCCGGAGGTCGACGTTGTCTACAACGCCCTGCCGCCGGTGGGGCATCTGCCCTGGAGTATCGCCGCGCTGAAGGCTGGCAAGGCGGTGCTCTGCGAAAAACCGTTCTCCATGAACGCCATCGAGGCGCGGACCATGGTCGAGGCCGCCAAGGCCAGTGGTTGCCTGCTGATGGAGGCGGCGCACTATCGCTACCACGACGTCATGCTCCGGGCCGAGGCGATGATGCGAGCCGGCGCCCTGGGCAAGGTGATCTCGGCCGAGGCTGAGTTCTGTGTCTCCATTCCTCGCACGCCGGACGAACTGCGCTGGCGGGCGGACCTGGGCGGCGGCGGCCTGATGGACCTGGGGTTCTATCCCATCCATGCCCTGCGCACCCTGATGGGCTGCGAGCCGGTGGTGCTGTCGGCGGAAGGCGCCTTCGAAAACGGTGTCGATTCCAGCATCAGCGCTCGGGTGCGGTTCGGCGAGGCGGAAGCGACCATCGCCTGCGCCATGGTCCCGCCCGCGCCCTCCGCCAGCTTGGCTATTCTGGGCGAGCGCGGCCGCATGGATATTCTCAACTTCCTGGCCCCGCAGATGGGCTGCCGCTTCACCACCGTGATCGACGGCGTCGAGACCCGTCACCCGGTGGAGGGACCAACCACCTACGCCGCCCAGCTCATCCACCTGGCCAAGGTGCTGCGGGGTGAAACCCCGCCGCTGACGGGTGGCGAGGACGCCGTGGCCAACATGGCGGTGATCGACGCCATCTACGCGGCGGCGGGCCGGCCACCGGCGTAGAGCATGACAGCTTCAAGTGGATACCGATTGAAGCGCCCATCATGCTCTAAGTGTAAGAAGGTAGAGCCTTTTATCCGGCTCAAGTGATTCCACTTGAGCCGGAAAGACTCTAAACCAGCTTGGCTATCAGTTGCGGGAACACCTTGCCGACCTTGCCTAGCAGGTAGTCGCCATAGGCGCCTTCGAAGTCGTGGACGCTGGCGGAGTCCCAGCGCAGGCGGCGATCGGCGTCCCACTGGCTGCGATCCACGGCGACGCCAGGCAGGGGCCGCATCGGCGCGGCAAAATCAGGGTCGAAGAACAATGGGAACGACAGGCGTCCAACGCCACTGCGGTTGATCACCCGGTGCGGCGTCGAACGGAAGCGACCGCCAGTGAGCCGCTCCAGCATGTCGCCGATGTTGCAGACCAGGGCGCCCGCGATCGGCGGCGCCTCGATCCAACCTTTCGGCGCATGCACCTGCAACCCGCCGTGCTCGTCCTGAGCCAGGAGGGTCAGCAGGCCGTAGTCGGTGTGTTCCCCCACGCCCCAGGCGCCGCTCCAGTCGATGTTCGAGGGACCCTGCGCCGGATAGTGGAAGATCCGGAACAAGACGGTGGGATCGGCGGTATAGGCGGTTTCGAAGTGGCGTTCATCGAGGCCGAGACTAAGGGAGACGCCTTGCATCAGCGCCGCGGCGGCCCGGGTTGCGCCCGCCATATAGGCCAGGGCTGCCCCCCTCAGCTCCGGGATCTGCGCCGGCCACAGGTTGGCGCCGTGCAGAGGCAGGCCCGCGCGGACGCGCGGATCGTCGCCGGGCAACTCGGTTCCTAGATAGAGACCTTCCTTCAGGTCCGGCCGGCCCGAAGTCAGCTCGCCGCCGACGGGAAAATAGCCCCGCCAGGCGCGGCCGCCGTGGTCCATCGAGATCGCCATCTTCTCCGCCTCCGCCAGGGCGAAGAACCGGCGGCTGGCGGATTCAAGATCAAGTAGGGCGCCGGCATCGATCCCGTGGCCCACGGCGTAGAAGAACCCACGGGCCTCGCAAGCGGCGGCGATCGCCGCGGCGACCTCGACCCGTCCCGGGGAGCCGGGCGGGCGGAGCAGAGCCGCCATGTCGATGATCGGCAGGGACCTGGGGGCCATCGCCCTGGCTTTGCGCTTAGCTGACGGGCGCGGGGCGGGCGCGCTGGTTGAAGAGCAACTTCATCCGGCGCTCGCGCTCCTCCGGCGATAGGGAAGCGAAGTCCTCGGTCGGACCGGCGGTGACCGCCATACCGCGCTCGACGGCGGGGCGGGCGCTCAGCTCATCGAACCAGCGCTTGAAGTATTTGAACTCGTTGATGTCCGAACCCTGGCCGGCGATGTTCACGGTCCACGGATAGCAGATCATGTCAGCGATCGTGTACTCGTCGCCGATCAGGTACTTGTGGTCATAGAGCTGATTGTTCAGCACGCCGTACATGCGGTTGACCTCGTCGGTGAAGCGCCTCACCGCATAGGACTGGTCACCCTGGGTGTCGCCCAGCCGGCGGAAGTGGCCGCACTCCCCGGACTTGGGACCTTGGTTGGCCATCTGCCAGATCAGCCATTGGTTCACGGCATAGCGGCCACGAACCTCTGCCGGGTAGAATTTCCCAGCCTTTTCCGCGATGTACATCATGATCGCGCCGGATTCGAAGATACTGAGCGGCGGGCCACCGTCGGCCGGCTCGTTGTCCACCAGCACCGGCATGCGGTTGTTCGGATTGATCTTCAGAAACCCGTCCGTGAACTGATCGCCCTTGCCGATGTTCACCGGCACGACGTTATAGGGCAGGCCGCATTCCTCCAGCAGGATGGTGACCTTCTTGCCGTTCGGCGTCGGCCAATAGTGCAGGTCGAGCATGGTTCACTCCCTTCAACGTTCTGGCTCTCAAGGTAGCGAGGGGCGGCCGGCGCTCAATCGACAAATTCTCATAGGACCCGGAGCGTCTCACAAGGCGATGAGCGGCGGGACGGGCGAGCGACGGCGTGGTATTTTACGTCATGGACGAGACGCGGCCGCACTTGGTCTATTTCGCCGACCCCATGTGCTCCTGGTGCTGGGGGTTCGTGCCGGTGATGGCCCTGATCCGCCGGCGGTTTCGGGACGATCTGCCGATCCGCCTGGTGATGGGCGGCCTTCGCCCCGGCACGGAAAAGCCGATGCCGCAGGCCGCCAAGGCGGACACCCGCGGCCACTGGGAACACGTCCACGAGGCGTCGGGCCAGCCCTTCGACTACAGCTTCTTCGACCGCGAAGGCTTCGTCTACGACACCGACCCGGCCGCCCGCGCGGTGGTGTTGGCCCGGCGACAGGACCCCGTCCTGGCCTTGGCCCTGCTGGTGCGCATCCAGGGCGCCTTCTACGCCCAGAACCAGGACGTCACCGACCTGTCGATCCTGGCCAGCCTGGCCGCCGAACTAGGCTTCGACCGGGATGAATTCGCGGCCTTGCTGGCCGACGAGGGTGTGAAGCGGGAAACCTGGCAGGACTACGCGACCTCCCAACGCGCCGGGGTCACCGGCTTTCCGACCCTGGTGGCCGGGCCTAACGCGGACGGGACCTACGGGCTGGTGACCCGGGGCTTCAACACCGCTGAGCTGGTGCTGCCGGCATTGGAAGAGTGGTTCACGGCGCAAGCCATAGCCTGATCACATCAGATCAGGTCGCGCCCGATGTCGGCGGTCGTCTCCCGCTCGAACACCAGCGCGCCGTCGCTCCAGGCCCTGACGGACTCCACCAGGTGAAAGGCTGACGCCGACGCCGTCAGATCATAGGCGGCCTCCACCGCGCAATCGAACCCCTCGCCGGTGAAACGGGTGCGGGCGGTCTGGGCCCAGTGGCAGGAAGACGGGGCGCCCGGCGACAACTCGCAAAGGCTGGTGCGGGCGCGCGCCACGGCGACATCGGCGCCACGCGGCTGGATCACGGTCTCGGAGGGGGCGTCCCGCAGGGCATAGCGGCCCTCCGCATCGGCGGCGGCGATGCGCGACCGGCTCGCGCCCGGGCCTTGGGGTAGCAGCGGAATGGGCATCGGCGCCGGCTCGGTCTCCGACACGCGGGCGGGCAGTTCCAGGCAGGAGTCCTCCAGGAACAGGGTCAGGGTCACGGCCTGCGGCGAGGGCCAGACCAGGGGCCAGAGGCTTTCGCTGATGGCCAGGCGGATCAGCTGGCCCTTGGCGAAACGATGGGCGACGAAGGCCATCGGCAGGTCCACCTCGACAGGCTCGCCCGGCGTCAACGGCGTGGGATCGACGTGGGAGTCGCGGTGAGTGAGGTTGCGCAGGGCGTAGGCTACCAGCCAGGACGAGCCCTCCGGGGTCACGGCGCAAAGCCGCACCGCGACCTGGGCAACTGGACAGTCGGCGGCGAGCTTCAGCCGGACCGTGGGGGTTCCCAGTATCTCCAGATCGGCGTCCAAGGGGGCACTGTCGAAGAGCACGCTACGGGCGTCGTCCTGCGCTTGATCGGCGGGCAGATGATCCAGCCACTCGGGCTTGGTGGCGCCAACGATCCGGCGCCCATCGACGGTGACCACCCCGCCTTCGGTTACCTCGTCTGACAGACACCCCGCCCCCAGGCGCAGCACCTGCACGGGCCGTTCTGGCGGTGGCCAGACCGGCTCGGCGATCCACCGCCCCGACGCTGGCTCAGGCGCCGCCTGGGCAGTGGTCTCATAGGGCATGAAGACCCGCAGCATGGGCTCGTCCATGAGCCCCGTTGCCTCGCCCTTCAGCCAATGCGCCCACCAGCGAATCTCCTCGTGAACCCAGTCCAGCCCGACATTGCTCGCCCAGGGATAGGTGTGTCCCCAGGGACCGACCAAGCCCTTGCGCGGGACGGTCAGGGCGCCCAGCAGGCGGCTAACCGCATTGGTGTAGGTGTCGGCCCAGCCGCCGACGACATAGGTGGGACAGGCGATGGCCGCGGGATCCAGCCGAACGGACCCTCTTCGCCAGTAGTCGTCGAACCTCTGGTGTGACAGCCAGCGTTGCAGGATCGGCGGCGTCGCCTCCAGCCGCGCCCGCCAGGCGTCTTCCCAGCCCTCGCCGAACACCTTGGGATTGGGTGGGGCGGCCATCACCGTCTTGAACACGACACCCCACTGCAGGTTCGCCCGGGCCAGGGCGCCGCCGATGTAGTGGGCGTCGTCGGTGAAACGGTCGTCACAGCACGCTATGGGCATGATCGCCTTGAGCGCCGGCGGGCGCAGGGCGGCCACCTGCAGGGTGTTGATGCCGCCCCAGGAGATGCCGCGCATCCCCACCGCGCCGGTGCTCCATGGCTGCGCCGCCAGCCAGGCGATGATCGCGGCGCCATCCTGCAGCTCCTGCGGCGAGTACTCGTCGGTCATCACCCCGTCGGACTCGCCGGAGCCCCGCACATCGACACGGGCGTAGGCGAAGCCGTGGCTGGCCAGGGCGGCGCCCCAGGCGTCGTCATGGCCACGGTAGAGGTCGTGCTTGCGATAGGGGATGTATTCTAGGACCACAGGCGCGGGGAGTTCCCGCGGCAGCCAGAGGCGGGCGGAGAGGCGCACGCCATCTGTCATGACGATCTGAACGTGCTCCCTCACCGTGAAGGGGCCGGGCTCAGGCAGGCGCCAGGGTTCGCTCACGCCGCCGCCTCGACCTCGGCGGGCCGGATCACCGGCAGCATGAAATGGATCCAGGCGATGGCTGCCGGATAGCCCAGGGTGCAGCTCAGGAACATCGGACCGTAGCCGTGTCCGTGGTAGAGGGACCAGCCCGCCAGGGCCAATATGCCCATGCCGCCCAGGGTGCCGGCGGTGCTGGCGATGCCCATGGCCGAGCCCATCACCTTGGGCTGGAAGATGTCGGCGGCCATGGCGAAGATGTTGGTGGAGAAGGCTTGGTGGCCGGCCAGGGCCACCCCCAGGATCAGGGCGGCGATCCAAGGGTCGGTGGCCAACTGGGCGGTGGCGATGGGGGCGACAATCAGGAAGCCGACCGTCAACATGGCCTTCCGCGCCACACCCAGCTTCACCCCCCGGCGCAGCAGAGCGGTGGCGGCCCAGCCGCCGGCGAAGGCGCCCACCGCCGCCAGGGCATAGGTCAGGGCCAGGGGTCCGCCGACCCCGCCCAGTCCCAGGTGAAACCGGCGATGGAAAAAGTCCGGCGCCCAGAACAACAGGAACCACCAGGACTGGTCGGACAGAAATTTGGCCCCCGCCACCGCCCAGGTGCGCCGGTCAACCAGGGCCTCCAGCCAGTCTTTCAGCCCGGCGCCGGTGGTTCGCGCCAACAGCGCCGCCGGCACGGGCGCGGCGCGACCGGCGGCCAGCCAGGCGGCCACCCAGACCGCGCCGGCCGCGCCGACGATGACAAACGCGGGTCGCCAGCCAAACGCCAGGGCCAGGGCCGGTACCGCCAGGGGCGCGATCACATTGCCGATATTGGGCGCGACATTAATGAAGCCCATGGCCAGCGAACGCTCTTCCAAGGGGAACCATGCCGCCACGGACTTTAGCGCCGCCGGGGCGTTGGTGGCCTCGGTGACGCCCAGCAACCCGCGAACGAGGCCGAACTGCCCCACCGTCTGGGCAAGGCCATGGCCCATGGCCGCCAGGCTCCAGGAGCCAACCCCCAGGGCATAGCCGGTGCGCACCCCGGTCCGGTCCAGCAGCCAGCCGGCCGGGATCAGGGCGGCGGCGTTGGCAAGCTGGAAGATCGAGATCACCCAGGCATAGTCCTCGTCGGTCCAGCGCAGGTCGTGCTCGATCACCGGCTTGAGCAGGGCGATGATCTGGCGGTCGGCGAAGTTCAACGCCCCGGCCATGAACACCAGGATCAGCACCAACCACCGCAGCCGCGCCGCGCTTCGCCCCACGTCCCCCGGGGGCGCTTCATCGATCGATACCGTGTCGCGCAAACCAACTTCCCCCGTTTGGGCGAGGTTTGGGGGCGGGCGGGATGCGGGGCAAGCCTTGACCGGAGAGGCGTCCGGGCTTCCTCTCAACGCAGGCGCCGTTCAAAGCGCGCCAAGACACCCTAGGGACCGTCCATGATCGTCGAGCGCCTGGCTTCTATCGTCAGCTCCCTTGAGCCCAGCAACCACCCCTATCTCAATGGCGCCTGGACGCCGCTGCTGGAGGAGGTCAACGCCAGCGATCTGGAGGTGATCGAGGGCGTGATCCCCACCGATCTCGACGGCGTCTACCTGCGCAACACCGAGAACCAGATCCACCAGCCCTTGGGGCGCTTCCACCCCTTCGACGGCGACGCCATGATCCACCAGATCGACTTCCATGGCGGCCGCGCCAACTACCGCAACCGCTTCGTGCGCACGCGCGGGTTCCAGGCGGAGCAGGAAGCAGCCGGCTCCCTGTGGGGCGGCCTGGCCGATCCGGCGGCGCTGAGTCTGCGGCCCGGGTTCGGCGCGCATGGCGCGCTGAAGGACAACGCCTCCACCGATATCGTCGTCCACGCCGGCAAGGCTCTGTCGACCTTCTACCAATGCGGCGAAGGCTACCGGCTTGACCCGCTGACGCTGGACACCGTCGGGGTCGAAGGCTGGGTGCCGCTGGACGGTATTTCGGCCCACGCCAAGGTCGACGAGGCCACCGGCGAGCTGATGTTCTTCAACTATTCCAAGCACGCCCCCTACATGCACTATGGCGTGGTGGACCGGCATAACCGACTGACCACCTACATCCCGGTGCCCCTGCCAGGACCTCGCCTGCCGCACGACATGGCCTTCACCGAGCACTGGTCGATCCTCAACGACCTGCCGGTGTTCTGGGACGCGGAGCTGCTGAAGCGGAACATCCACGCGGTGCGCCTGCACGAAGGCGTGCCGTCACGCTTCGCCCTGGTTCCGCGCCATGGCCGCACCCAAGACATTCGCTGGTTCGAGGCGGCGCCCACCTACGTCCTGCACTGGCTAAACGCCTATGAGGAGGGCGACGAGGTGATTCTGGACGGCTATTTCCAGGAGGATCCCATGCCCCGGCCGCGCAAGGACGCCCCCGCCGGCTTCGAACACATGATGGCTTACCTGGACGAGCACAGTTTCAAGTCCAAGCTCCACCGCTGGCGCTTCAATCTCACCGACGGCAGCACCCGCGAAGAACGTCTGGACGACCGGGTTCTGGAGTTCGGCATGTTCAACCAGCGCTACGCCGGCCGGAAATACCGCTACGCCTATTCCACCACCAGTGTGCCGGGCTGGTTCCTGTTCAATGGCTTCGTCAAGCATGACCTGGACACTGGCGAGAGCTGGGAGCTCAAGCTCGAACCCGGCCGCTACGCCAGCGAGGCGCCCTTCGCCCCTCGGGTGGGCGCCATGGACGAAGACGATGGCTACCTTGTCAGCTTCATCACCGATGAGAACACCGGCCGCTCCGAATGCCTGGTGATCGACGCCAAGCGTATTCAGGACGGTCCGGTCTGCCGCATCGCCCTGCCGCACAAGATCTGCAGCGGAACCCATTCCTGCTGGGCGCCGCGGGAGATGCTCACACCACTCTAACGTCAGCGGGTGACTGCAAGAGACAAGGCCCAGCTTGGCGCAGCCCGGCCGACGCCCCGTCGGCGGGCCTTTTCGCGTGTCAGGCGACCTTCTTGGGGAACCAGGGAATGAACCCCGAGGTGCGGGCCACATAGTCATTATAGGCGGGCCGGGTGCGGCGCATGCGACCCTCCACGGTGGGCACGCCGCTCCACTTGGCCAGCAGGAAGCTGATCAGCACGGGGCCAGGCAGGGACCATAGGCCCCACGGCGTTTCGGCCGCCACCAGGAATAGGCCCCACCAGACACAGGCGTCACCGAAGTAGTTGGGGTGACGGGTGTAGCGCCAAAGGCCACGGTCCATGACCTGACCCTTGTTGGCCGGGTCGGCCTTGAAGCGGGTGAGTTGCCAGTCGCCGACGGTCTCGAAGAACAGGCCGAGGCACGCCAGGGCAATGCCGGCCGCGCCGACCGGTCCAACCTGGCGGTCGTCGGGCGCTACCTGGCCCAACTGGATCGGCAGGCAGACGACGAACTGCAGCGGCGCCTGCAGCGCGAACACCAGCAGCAGGGAACTCTTGGCAAAGCCCCATCCCCGCTCGTTCTGCGCCTTGCCCAGCATGGTGACGTAGCGCCGATCCTTGCCGTGGGTGCGCCATCGCCAAAGGAGATAGAACCCCAGCCTCAAGCCCCAGGCCAGGCACAGGCAGGTCAGGGCGAACTTGTGCGGCGAGCCAGGCCCCGAGAAGACGTAGCTGGAGATCGCCAGGACCATCATGCCGATCGCCCAGTAGGCGTCGACAAAGGTGACGTCCTTCAAGGCAATGCCGATCAGCCAAAGGACCATGAAGCAGACGGCGGAGACCCCTGCATTGATGGCGAGTAGTCCGAGAATATCCCCCATGTCGCGCTCCCCGGACCCGTTCAGCGGCCTTCGAATTCCGCCGGGCGTTTTTCCATGAAGGCGCGCATGCCCTCCCCCGCATCGTTTGTGCGGATCAGGGGCAGGAGTTGCAGGAAGACGTGATGGACGTGGTCGTTGAAGGTCTCGTTGAGGCCCATGCGCATCAGCTTCTTGGACGCCTGCACGGCCAGGGGGGCGTTGGAGGCGATCTCCAGGGCCAGCTTACGCGCGGCGCCGGCCAGTTCCGCCTCGGGAACGGCGGCGGAGGCCAGGCCCATCTCGACGCATTCATCGGCGGTCAGGGTGCGGCCGGTAAAGATCAGCTCGGCGGCCTTGGACCAGCCGATCAGGCGAGGCAGGAACCACGTGCCGCCGCTCTCCGGCACGATGCCGCGCTTGGTGAAGGCGGCGGCCATCTTGGCGCCCTTGGCCATCAGGCGGATGTCGCAGCCCAGCGCCGTATCCATGCCGTAGCCGGCGGCCGAACCGTTGAGGGCGCAGATGGTCGGCTTACCCATGTTGAAGAGCACGGTGGGGGGGGTGTTGCGCAGGTCGAGGTCGTTGAAACCGCCCCCGCCCACACTGGACAGGATGCCATCCGAGCCCTTGGCGCGCGTCGCCTCACTAAGATCGAGACCGGCGCAGAAGGCGCGGCCGGTGCCGGTGAGGATCACCACCCAGACGTCCTTGTCGGCGTCGGCCTGGACCAGGCGCTGGGTCAGCTGGTTCAGCATCGCGCCGGAGATTGTGTTCATCCGGTCGGGGCGGTTCAGGGTGATGGTGGCGATCCGGTCGGAGACCTCGTAGAGCACCTCCGCCCCTTCATCGGCGTCATTTGCGGTGGTTGGGGCGGTTGTTGGCACGGCGGTCGCCATTGGTTCGTCTCCCAGGACCCTATTGTGTTCTTTGGCGACCATCGGGCCGGTCAAGCTGGGCGTTGTCAATCCTGACGTGGGGGATAAGTTGCCGCCGATCATGTCATCAGAACCCCAAGACGCCCCCCTCAATGTCCTCTTCATCACCGCCGACCAGTGGCGGGGTGACTGCCTGTCGGCCTTGGGTCACCCGATGGTGAAAACCCCGCACCTCGACGCCCTGGCGGCAGAGGGGGTGCTATTCGCCAAGCACTACGCCAACACCGCCCCTTGCGGCCCCAGCCGCGCCTGCCTGCACACCGGCCTCTATCTGCAGAATCACCGCTCCGGCACGAACGGCACGCCCCTGGATGCGCGGCACACCAACTGGGCTATCGAGGCGGCCAAGCTCGGCTATGACCCGGTGTTGTTCGGCTACACCGACACCAGTAATGACCCACGCACGCTGGAAGAGGACGATCCCTGGCTTCGCACCTACGAGGGGCCGCTGCCCGGCATCCGCACCGTCTGCGCCATGGACGGGCGGCCCACCGCCTGGACCGACTGGCTGAACGCCCAGGGCTATGAAACCCCGGACCACCCCGGCTTCGCCTATGGTCTGCGCAAACCTGGGCCGGAATATGAGGACGGCGCGGCGCATCCCCGGCCTATGGCCTATCCCGCCGAGGTGGACGATACCGGTTTCCTCACCGGCCGACTGATCGAATATCTGCAGGCGGCGGACCGGCCCTTCGTCGCCCACCTGTCATGGCTGCGGCCCCACCCGCCCTTCGTGGCCCCCGAGCCCTACAACGCCCTCTATGACCCCAAGGCCGTGCCCGGTTTCCGGCGGGCGGCCAGTGCGGAGGCGGAGGCGGCGCAGCACCCCTGGCTGGCGCACCAGCTAGCCAAACGCCAGTTCCGAGCGCCGGATGATGACCTCAGGCTGCGGCGATTGAAGGCCGTCTACTACGGGCTGATGAGCCGGGTGGACGATGAGATCGGCCGGCTGATGGCATTCCTGAGGACTTCCGGCCTGATCGACCGTACACTGATTATATTCACTTCGGACCACGGCGAACAGATGGGCGACCACTGGCTGCTGGGCAAATGCGGCTATTTCGACGCCTCCTATCGCATCCCCCTGATCGTCCGCGACCCACGCGCCAGCGCTGACGCCGGGCGGGGGACGGTGGTGGAACGGTTCAGCGAGAACGTCGACATCATGCCCACGATGCTGAGCGCCATCGGGGCTGGCGTGCCACAGCAATGCGACGGCGCGGACCTTGGCCCCTTCCTGCGCGGCGAGTCTGCGCCGGCCAGCTGGCGTGATGAGGCGCATTGGGAATACGACTTCCGGGATGTGACCAGCGACGCCGTCGAGGTCAAGCTGGGCCTGACCCTACACCAGTGCAGCCTCAATGTGATCCGCGACGAGCGGTTCAAATACGTTCACTTCAACCGTCTGCCAGCGCTGCTGTTCGACCTGGCGGCCGATCCGGACGAACTGAACAACCTGGCTGGTGACCCCGCCTATGCCCCGGTGATGCTGGACTACGCCCAGAAGCTACTGTCTTGGCGCATGACCCACGACGAGCAGACCCTGACCCACTTGGCGCTCACGGATGACGGCGTCGCCTCACGGCCGGCGCCGCGGTACTGAGACGCGATGACCGCCGCCAGATTGCCCATGGCCGCGGCCGGGACGCCGGCGGCGGAGATCGAGATCGACGCCGATCTGGCGCGGGGACTTTTGCGCGCCCAGCATCCTGACCTGGCCGACCTGCCGATCCGCTTCCTGGCCTCGGGCTGGGACAACACCATCTTCCGGCTCGGGGACATGCTCTTGCTGCGCCTGCCGCGGCGAGCGGTGGCGGCGAAGCTGTTGCGGCACGAGCAGCGCTGGCTGCCGATGCTGAAGGACCGCCTACCCCTCGCCATCCCCGCGCCCGTGCGGATCGGCGCGCCGCAGGACGCCTATCCCTGGCCCTGGAGTGTCACCCCATGGCTGGAGGGTGAGACCGCCGACCTGTCTCCCCCGGACGCGGACCAGGGGGAAATCCTGGCCGGGTTCTTCGAGGCCTTGCACAGACCCGCTCCGGCGGAGGCGCCGTTGAACGCCTTTCGCGGCGTTCCCCTGGCGACCAGGGTGGACGTGTTCGCGGGCCGCACCGCCCGGCTGGAAAGCAAGACCGATCTGGTGACGGAGCGCATCCGGGCCATCTGGGCCGACGCCGTGGCCGCGCCCGACGACGCCGCGCCAACCTGGATCCAGGGCGATCCTCACCCCCGCAATGTGCTGGTCAACGCTGGTCGCATCACCGCCGTCATCGACTGGGGCGACATGGCCCAAGGCGACCGGGCCTCCGATCTATCGGCGGTGTGGATGTTGCTGCCGGACGCGGCGGCCCGGCGGCGCGCGATGACGGCCCTGCCGTCGGTGTCGCCGGATACCTGGCGCCGGGCGCGTGGTTGGGCCGTGCTCTATGGCCTGATGCTGCTGGACGCCGGGCTGGCGGACGATCCGCGCATGGAAGCGATCGGCGCCGCCACCTTGAAGCGGCTGGTGGAAGGCCCCTGATGCCCCTTACCCCTGATATCCTTGGAGGAAAGCCGTGACCGTCGAACTGGGTATCATCGAGGGCTATTACGGCAAGCCCTGGAGCTGGGAAGCCCGGCGCGATCAGGTCACCGCCCTGGCCCCGCATGGCTACGGCTTCTACATCTATGCACCCAAGGCCGATCCGTACCTGCGCAAGCGCTGGCGCGAAGACCACCCCGATGCATTTAAGTCAGGACTTAAGGACCTGGCTGAGCACTGCGCCGACCAGGGCGTGCGGTTCGGGATCGGCCTCAGCCCCTTCGAAATCTACCGCGACTTCAACGACGAAGCGCGGGCGATCCTCGGCCGCAAATTGGCGCAACTGGATGACCTGGGCGTCCAGGACCTTGGCATATTGTTCGACGACATGCGCGGCGACCTGCCGAACCTGGCCAGCACTCAAGTGGAGATTCTGCACTGGATCGCCGGGCGCACCAAGGCCAGCCGCATCATCGCCTGCCCGACCTACTACTCCGACGACATCCAGCTCGACACCGGCTTTGGGCGCCGCCCGCCGGGCTATCTGGAGGCGTTCGGCGCCGCTCTCGACCCCGCGATCGAAGTCTTCTGGACCGGCGAGGAAGTCTGTTCCCGCGAGTACAGTCCCGGCCACCTGGCCCGGGTCACCAGCCAACTGGGCCGCAAGCCGTTCCTCTGGGACAACTACCCCGTCAATGACGGCCCCCGTATGTCGCCCTATCTCTACATCCGCGCCTTCACCGGCCGACCGGCCAGCCTGGCGGCGCACGTGTCCGCGCACGCCGTCAATCCGGCCCTGCAACCGGTCCTGACCCGCATCCCGGCCATTAGCCTGGCGGAGAGCTATCGGGTGGGCGAGGCCTATGAGTACGGCGCCGCCTTCAAGCGCGCGGCGGAGGAAGTGCTGGGTCCAGAGCTGGCGTCCATGGTCCAGCGCCACCTCGGCCTCTTTAACGACACCGGCCTCGAGCGCCTGCAGGCGGACGTGGCGGAACGCCTTCGGGCCCGTTACGCCCCCTTCGACCAACCGGGGGCGAAGGAGATCCTCGCCTGGCTGGATGGGGCATACCGGATCACGCGAGAGATGATGGAGGACGATTGAGTCCGCCGAGCCCGGCTTCTTCCGGCTTGGCTTCCGCAACGGTCACTGGCCAAGGTCACTGGCCAAGATCGCGTCCCGTCGCGCAAGGTCCGGGCGCCCAGGAGCACGCCATGAGCACGTTCCAAACGGTCAGGGTCGGCGAGATTTCCCTGCGCTGCACCATCGAGGGGACCGGCCCCCTGGTGGTCATGGTGCATGGCTTTCCGGAATCCTGGTTCTCCTGGCGCCACCAGATCGGCCCGATCGCCGCGGCCGGCTTCACCGCTTGCGCCATCGACGTGCGCGGCTATGGCGGCTCGGGCAAGCCCCACCCCGTTGGGGCCTACGACATGGAACACATGATCGCTGACGTCGCCGGCCTGATCGAGGTCCTGTCCCCCGGCGAGCGGGCCGTCCTGATCGGCCATGACTGGGGCGCCCCCATCGTCTGGAACTCCGCCCTGGTCCGGCCAGACCGGGTCCGCGCCGTGGCAGGTCTGTCGGTGCCCTACCTGGGCGTGCCGGGCCGTTCCTTCCGCGAATTCTTCGAAGAGGCCTTCACCTCCAAAGGCCGGTTCTTCTACCAGGCCTATTTCCAGGCCGAGGGGGTGGCCGAGGCCGAGCTTGAGGCGAACCCCCGCGACAGCCTGCGGCGGTTCTACTACGCCATCAGCGGCGAGGGGGTCAGTGGCTGGCCCAACGACAAGGCCCACGGCGCCACCCTGCTGGAAGGTTTGGTTGACCCGGACCCCTTCCCGGCCTGGCTGACCCCCGCGGACCTCGACTATTTCGTCGGCGAGTTCGAGAGCTCCGGCTTCCGCGGCCCGCTGAACCGCTACCGCAACCACGACGCCGACTTCGCCTATCTGCGGGCCTTCAAGGATCGCAAGATCGAACAGCCGTCCCTGTTCATCGGCGGCGAGCGCGACCCGGTGCTGAGCATGATGGGCGGCGGCGACCTGGTGGCGCTGATGAAGACGCAGATGTCTGACCTGCGTGGCGGCGACGTCCTGCCCGGCTGCGGTCACTGGACCCAGCAGGAGCGGCCGGCGGAGGTCAATGCGCGCCTGCTGGCCTGGCTGGGCGGACTCTGAAGCTCCTCGAGTTTAGCTCAATCATTTTGCCCGTGCTGGTAGCGCCTCAACACTTTGTTCGTCGCCCGCCTTTAACCCGGATCCACCGGACAGCGTACGAACCGGTCGGATGGATGAGGGGTGACGGGGTTGACGGCGTCTGATCGGCCATCCAACGCTGGGAGCGGAGACGGTGCGGGCCTGCTCGATATCGGGCGCCTGGACCTGCTGCCGGCCGCCATCCTGATCTGCGACGCCACGGGCGTGGTGCGCCAATGCAACCGCGAAGCCACCGAGTTGTGGGGCCCGCTGAGCGGCGCGCCGCCGCGCCTCTATTCTGTCGAGGGCCGGCCCCTGGACATGGAAGACACCCCGGTTGTGCTGGCTTTGCGTACCGGCGCTGCCGTACGCAACCGCGAAGTCTGGATCGACCGTCCCGGCGCGCCGCGCACCTGCGTGATCGCCGACGTCAATCTGCTGAAGAGCCCCTCGGGAGAGGTAACCGGCGCCGTCATGGCCCTGCGCGACATCACCGAGCGCAAGGACGCCGAGGCCGCCATCCACCAGCAGCACGTGCTGCTGCGCGCCCTCTACGACCACACCCCCGATTGCGTGAAGGTGGTGGCCAAGAGCGGCGAGGTGCTGAGGATCAACGCGGCCGGCGCCCGCATGGTGGGGGCCAACAGTCCGGCCGACGTCCTCGGCGCCAATGTCAGCGAGTTCCTTGAGCCCGCCCACCTGGCGACCTGGCGTGAGAACAACAGGCGCGTCTGCGCCGGCGCCGCCTTGAACTGGGAATACGAAGTCGTCGGCCTGGATGGACGCCGGCGCTGGCTGGAAAGCCATGCCGTACCCCTGAAGACCCCGCTGTGGGGCTCGGTGCAGCTGTCGGTCACCCGCGACGTCACCAACCGCAAGCGCAATGAGGCGCAGCTGCGCGACAGCGCCCGCCGCATGTCCGAACTGCTGCAGGCCCTGCCCACCGCCGTCTACACCACCGACGGCGAGGGCCGCCTGACCTTCTACAATCAGGCCGCCGTGGATCTTTGGGGCCATCGCCCGCCCCTGCTGGAAACCCGCTGGTGCGGGAGCTGGAAGCTGTTCAACACCGACGGCACGCCCTTGGCCGCCGAAGATTGCGCCATGGCGGTGACCCTGAGGACCGGCGAACCGGTGCGGGACGTGGAAGCGATCCTGGAGCGTCCGGACGGCGCGCGCATTCCCTTCGCCCCCTATCCCACGCCGCTGCACGACGAATTCGGCCAGGTGATCGGCGGAGTGACCATGCTGGTGGACATCTCCCGCCACCGCGCCGCCGAGGATAGCCAGCAACGCCTGATCGACGGTCTGATTCAGGCCGAGCGCGAACTGATCGATTCCAAGGAAGCGGCCGAGGCTGGCGGTGCCGCCAAGAGCGCCTTTCTGGCCACCATGAGCCACGAGATCCGCACGCCCCTGAACGGGGTTCTGGGCATGGTCCAGGCCATGGCCCGCGATGAACTCAGCCCCATCCAGACCGAGCGTCTGCAAGTGATCCAGAAGGCTGGCGCGGCCCTGCTGGCCATCCTCAACGACCTGCTGGACCTGTCCAAGATCGAGTCCGGCAAGCTGGAGCTTGAGGACGGCGAATGCGACATCGAAGAGATCGCAGGCGGCGTCGCCCAGGCCTTCACCACCCTGGCCACGGAAAAGGACATCGGCTTCAGGCTGCACGTCACCGAGGACGCCCGCGGCGTCTATCGCGGCGACGCCACGCGCCTGCGCCAGATCCTCTACAACCTGGTGTCCAACGCCCTGAAGTTCACGCCACAGGGCAGCGTCGCCGTGTGTGTCGATCGACCGGACGAGGCCCTACGCATCCGCGTCACCGACACCGGTGTCGGCATCGCCCCCGAACGCTTATCCTTCTTGTTCGACAAGTTCGTTCAGGCGGACGCCTCCACCACCCGTAAATATGGCGGCACCGGCCTCGGCCTTGCCATCTGCCAGGAGCTGGCCACCCTGATGGGCGGCGGCGTCACCGTGCAAAGCACGCCCGGCGAGGGCTCCACCTTCACCGTCACCTTGCCCCTGATCCGCCTGGCCGACGGCGGCCGCTCTGGCGCGGCGGACGGCGAGGCCGAGATCGAGGCGGCTCCCCCGTCCCGTTCGCTGCGTATTCTAGCGGCGGAAGACAACGCCATGAACCAGATGGTGCTCAAGACCCTGCTGCACCAGGTCGGCGTCGATCCCACAGTGGTTGGCGACGGCCTGGAAGCGCTGGCCGCCTGGCGCGAGGGCGAGTGGGACGTGATCCTGATGGACATCCAGATGCCGGTGATGGACGGCCCCACCGCCGCCCGCGCCATCCGCGACGAAGAGATCGCCACCGGCCGCCGCCGCACACCGATCATCGCCCTCACCGCCAACACCATGTCCCATCAGACCCAGGCCTATACCGCCTGCGGCATGGACGAGGTGGTGGCCAAGCCTATCGAGGTCGGCCGCCTCTACGCCGCGCTGGAAGCGGTCCTGGCGGAGGAAGACGTCGAGGCAGGCGCGGCGGTCGCTTAGGGAGGTCGCTTTGATCTAGTTGACTCAGGCAACTATCTGGCCGAACCTCTCCATCCCGGAGGTCCCGCCATGCCACCTGAACTCGCCGACCACGTCAGCGCCATCCGCGCCTTCAACCGCTTCTATACCCGGCGCATCGGCGTGCTGGACGAGGCGCACATGGGCAGCGGCTTCACCTTGGGCGAGGGCCGCGCGCTGTATGAGCTGGCGCAGGTGGACGGGATCACCGCCAAGGCCCTGGGTGAAACCTTGGATCTGGATGCGGGTTATCTCAGTCGCGTTCTGCGCCGCTTCGAAGACAATGGCCTGCTGGAGCGTCGCCCCGATCCTAAGGACGGCCGCAGTACGCGCCTGCACCTGACGGCCGCCGGACGTGAGCAGTTCACCCGGCTGGACCGGATGTCGGCGCGGCAAGTGGCGACGATGATCGCGCCCCTGACCCCCGCCGAGCGGCTCCGGCTGGACGCCGCCATGGCCACCGTCCGCGACGCCCTGGACCGCGCCGAAGCACTCTCCGCGCCAGCGGCCATCACCCTGCGTGGATTAGAGCCCGGCGACATGGGCTGGGTGGTGGAGCGCCACGCGGTGCTCTACGGCCGCGAGTACGGCTGGGGTCGCACCTTCGAAGCCGTGGTGGCGGCCATGGCCGGGGAGATCCTTCGCGCCCTGGATGACCCCGGCGCGCAGGCCTGGATCGCGGAGATGGGCGGGCGCCGTGTCGGCTGCGTGTTCATGGTCCGCGAGGCTGGTTACGTCGCCCGCTTGCGCTTGCTCCTGCTGGAACCCGAAGCCCGCGGCCAGCGCCTGGGCCAGCGACTGGTGGACGAGTGCCTGGCCTTCGCCCGCGCCGCCGGCTACCGCGAGGTGGTGCTATGGACCCACACGAACCTCACCGCCGCCCGCGCCATCTACGCCAGCCGCGGCTTCGAACTGGTGGAGACCCATTTCCACAGCGATTTTGGCCTGGAGGTAGAGAGCGAGACCTGGCGGCTGACGCTCTGACCTCTTGATGAGCGCCTGAATGACGCTCGGTCCCCATTGACGGGCGCCCCTCCACTGTGGCCTCTAACGCGCGTTTGAATTCGAACGGATACGGGCGAGTTGGCCCCGTTCCGTCAAGGCCTCCAAGGGAAACGCCATGACCGCCATCAACGCCGTGACCGACTATGCCCGCGAGGGCGACGTCGGCGTCATCACCCTGAACTCGCCGCCCGTGAACGCCCTGTCGTCCGCCGTGCGCGACGGCCTGGCCGGCGGTATGGCCGCGGCCGAGGCGGACAAGGACGCCAAGGCGGTGGTGCTGATCTGCGAAGGCCGCACCTTCATCGCCGGCGCCGACATCACCGAGTTCGGCGGCGCCCAGACCGGCGCCAGCCTGTTCGCGGTCCAGGACGCCCTGGAGGGCGCCAGCAAGCCGGTGATCGCCGCGATCCACGGCACCGCGCTGGGCGGCGGCCTGGAGGTCGCCCTGACCTGCCACTATCGTGTCGCCGTGCCCTCGGCCCGCTGTGGCCTGCCGGAAGTGAACCTGGGCCTGCTGCCGGGGGCCGGCGGCACCCAGCGCCTGCCCCGCATCGTTGGACCGCAAAAAGCCCTGGAAATGGTCACTAGCGGCCAGCACGTGCCGGCCAAGGCCTGCCTGGAGATGGGCCTGGTTGATGAACTGGTTGAAGAGGGCAAGCTGCGCGAGGGCGCCATCGCTTTTGCCCGCAAAGTCATCACCGAGAACCGCCCGCTGGTGAAGGTTCGCGACAACAACGCCAAGGTCGAGGCCGCCCGCGGTCACCCTGAAATCTTTGCCGACTTCCGCAAGGCCAACGCCCGCAAGTTCCGCGGCTTTCTGGCTCCCGAGTACAATATCCGCTGCATCGAGGCGGCGGTGAACGAGCCCTTCGAACAGGGGTTGAAGACCGAGCGCAAGCTGTTCGGCGAAGTCATGTCCGGATCACAGAGCGCCGCCCAGCGCTACGCCTTCTTCGCCGAACGTCAGGCTCAGAAAATCCCGGACGTGCCGGACGACACCGCGGTGATCCCGATCAACAAGGTCGGCATCATCGGCGGCGGCACCATGGGCGGCGGTATCGCCATGAACTTCATGAACGCCGGCATCCCGGTAACGATGGTGGAGGTGCAGCAGGAGGCGCTGGACCGCGGCATCAAGATCGTTCGCGGCAACTACGAGCGCTCACGCACCGCCGTGCCAGCCGAGACCGAGGCGCGGATGAGCCGGCTGTCAGGCGCGCTCGACCTGTCCGCCCTGGCCGACTGCGACCTGGTGATCGAGGCCGTTTTCGAGCGCATGGACGTCAAGAAAGAGATCTTCACCAAGCTCGACGCCATCTGCAAACCCGGCGCGATCCTGGCCACCAACACCTCGGGCCTGAACATCGACGAGATCGCCTCGGTGACCAAGCGTCCCGAAAGCGTCATCGGCCTGCACTTTTTCTCGCCAGCCAATGTCATGAAGTTGCTGGAGATCGTGCGCGCGGACCACACCTCCAACGAGGTCATCAACACCTCGATGAAACTGGCCAAGAAGATCGGCAAGGTCGCCGTCCTGGTCGGCGTCACCCCCGGCTTCGTCGGCAACCGCATCCTCGGCCAGCGCCAGCGCGAAGCCAACAAGCTGATCTTCGAGGGCGCCATGCCCTGGGACGTGGACCGCGTGCTCTTCGAGTTCGGCTTCCCCATGGGCCCCTTCGCCATGAGCGACCTGGCCGGCCTGGACATCGGCTGGGTGAAGGAGAAGTCCAAGGGCGAGACCATCCGCGACGTGCTCTGCGAGATGGACCGCCGCGGCCAGAAGACCGGCGCCGGCTACTATGACTACGACGAGAACCGCAACGCCAAGCCCTCGCCGGTCACCGAGAAGATCATCAAGGACTTCGCCGCCAAGACCGGCGCCAACACTCGCGAGATCAGCGACCAGGAGATCCTGGAACGCTGCGTCTATCCGATGATCAATGAGGGGGCGAAGATCCTCGAAGAGGGCAAGGCCATCCGCCCGTCGGACATCGATGTGGTGTGGGAGAACGGCTATGGCTGGCCGGTCTATAGCGGCGGCCCGATGTGGTACGGCGACCATATCGGCCTCGATAAGGTCCTGGCCAAGATGCAGGAATTCCAGGCCCAGATGGGCGATACCTTCAAGCCCTCGGCCCTGCTGGAAAAGTTGGTGGCCGAAGGCAAGAAGTTCTCGGACCTGAAGTAGCTCCGATCCGCCCTCCGCGTGGACCTCAGGCAGGTCTCGCGCGGAGGGCTTTCCATTCCCCCATGAGTGACGTTGCGGAAGCCCCCTTCCGCCTACCATTTTCCTCTGACAACAAGGATCTACGAATGCGCGAAGCCGTCATCGTCTCCACCGCCCGCACCCCTATCGGCCGGGCCTATCGCGGCGCCTTCAACAACACCGATGGACCGACCCTGGGCGGGCACGCCCTGGCCGAGGCGGTCAAGCGCGCCGGCATCGATCCGGGCGAGGTGGATGACGTGGTCATGGGCAGCGCGCTGCAGCAGGGGACCACCGGCGGCAACATTGCCCGCTACGCCCTCCTGCGCGCCGGCTTCCCCAACACCGTGGCCGGCATGTCCATGGACCGGCAGTGCTCGTCGGGCCTGATGGCCATCGCCACCGCCGCGAAATACATCATCAGCGACGGCGCCCCGATCGCCATCGGCGCCGGGATCGAGTCGATCTCCCTGGTCCAGAACGACAAGATGAACCGTTTCCGCGCCGTCGATCCGTGGCTCGCGAAGAACGTGCCGGAGGTCTACACCTCCATGATCGAGACCGCCGAAGTTGTGGCGGACCGTTACAACATCAGCCGCGAGGCCCAGGACGAATATGCCCTGCAGTCGCAGCAGCGCACCGCTCAGGCCCAGTCCGCCGGCTATCTCACCGCCGAGATCGCGCCGATGACCACGGTGATGACCGTCACCAACCGCGAGACGGGCGAGACCAGCGAAAAGGAAATCACCATCAGCATGGACGAGGGCAATCGCCCCCAGACCACGCTGGCGGACCTCCAAAAGCTGCAGCCGGTGTTCAAGGGCGGCCGGATCATCGCCGAGGGCAAGTTCGTTACCGCCGGCAACGCTTCGCAGTTGTCCGACGGCGCCGCCGCCGTGGTTCTGATGGAAGCCAAGGAAGCTGAAAAGCGTGGCCTCCAGCCGCTTGGCGCCTACCGCGGCATGGCCGTGGCCGGCTGCGGTCCCGAGGAAATGGGCATCGGCCCGGTGTTCGCCGTGCCCAAGCTGCTGGAACGCAATGGCCTGACCGTGGATGATATCGACATTTGGGAGCTGAACGAAGCCTTCGCCAGCCAGTTGCTCTACTGCCGCGACACGCTGGGCATCCCCAACGAAAAGCTCAACGTCTCCGGCGGCGCCATCTCCATCGGCCACCCCTACGGCATGACCGGCGCTCGCTGCACCGGCCATGTCCTGCACGAAGGCAAGCGCCGCGGCGCCAAGTGGGGCGTCGTCACCATGTGCGTCGGCGGCGGCATGGGCGCCGCAGGTCTGTTCGAAATCTTCTGAGAACGGCCCCCGCGACGCCCATCACCCAATAGTCGCCGAAATCGCTCTGCGATTTCGGGGGGCGCGGCTGGGTTGTTCGAAATCTTCTAAGGTCCCGAACACGCCTCCCTCCCTCAAAAAGGGGGGGGAGAGTCGCCTTCTTTCTTTCATCCGGCGTTCAACTCGCGGTCCCGAGATTGAACGCCGCTATGCGAGTCGATAGAGTCGCTCGCAACACAGATGGGGCCTCAACATATGCGTGGAATTTTTGCCGCCGCCATGGCGTTTGGTCTGGCTGCGGCTGGCATGGCTGAACCGGCCTTCGCGGCCAATGGTTCGGTCAACCACACCGAAAACCTGCCGCACTGCGACCGGCCCTTGGGCACCGCGGCGGTGAAGGAGCCGGATCGTGATTGGTGGACGCCGCTGGGCCTGTCCAATCCCGAAGCCGTGCTGAAGCTGTTTGCCCTGCGCTCGGGCTGCCTTCGCATGGTGGACCGCAACGGCGGCCTGGCCATGCGCGATCAGGAGCGTGGCCTCAACGACAGCGGCGACCTGCAGCGCGGCTCCAACATCGGTCGCGGCCAGGTGCTGGCCGCTGACTTCTTCATCATTCCCGACATCGCCCGCCAGAATTCCGACTCCGGCGGCGGCAATTTCGGCGGTCTGGCCGGCCACTTCCTGCCAGGCGGCTTTGGCGCGGTAGCCGGCAGCATCAGCGTGCAGAGCAAGGAAGCCAACACCCTGATCACCCTGGTGGACGCTCGCACCACCGAACAACTCTATATCGCCGAGGGCAACGCCAAGAAGACCGACGTTGGTTTCGGCGGCGGTGGCTTTGGCGGTGGCTGGGGCGGGTTCGGGGGGCTGGCCGGTAGCGCATACACCAACACCGACATCGGCAAGGTGATCATGCAGGCCTACTTCAACGGCTTCGTGGACCTGATCCACTATATGCAGAACCAGCAACCGGGCGCGCAGCAGGCGAATGCGCCGATCGCCGCCCAACGCGCCACCGCCGAGGTGCAACTGCGCGAAGGCCCCGCCAACAGCGCCCGCATCCGCTACACCGTGCACCAGGGCGCCCTGGTCTATCCCACCGGTCAGCGCAACGGCGTTTGGATGGAGGTGGACGACGAGAACGGCAACCGCGGCTGGATGTCCTCGGCCTACGCCACGCCCAGATAGTCCAACCCGGTCAATGGAAGTCCCGGCTGCGCACCAGCCGCAGATCGCCTTCAGGACGCCGGCGGAGATCCTCTCCGTCGGCGTCTTTCATGTCCACCAGGCGACCGGACAGGTCGGTGAAACGCTCGGCCACCACGTGGATCACCCCGCTCACCGCCTGCAATCGCCCATGCACCACCAGGAAGGCGGAGGTCATCACCGCCCGCCGGTTGACGGCGAAGACATCGGGCCAGACCACGGCGTTGGCCGCCCCCGTCTCGTCCTCCAGGGTGACGAACACCACCCCCTTGGCCGTGCCCGGCCGCTGGCGCACCAGCACTAGGCCGCCGATAGCCACCCGCTCGCCGTTCTTCAGCGCCTCCAGCCGGCTGGCCGGGGTGACGCCCATGCGGCTCAGCAACGGGCGGAAGAATTGGCAGGGATGCGCCTTCAGCGACAAGTTGGTGGTGCGGTAGTCCTCGTGCACATGCGCCGGCAGGGGCATCACCGGCAGGTCGGCCGGCGCCTCGGCCACCGGCCCCATCAGGGCCAGCAGCGGCGCGTCCACCGACGCCTTCACCTCCGCCGCCATCCCCTTCACCGCCCACAGCCCCTGCCGCCGGTCCATTCCCAGCGACCTCAGGGCGTCCGCCTCGGCCAGCAGCTCCAGGCTGCGCCGGGATAGCTGGGCCTGGGTCGCCAGCGCCTCCAGCGTCCGCGCTCCGGCGTCCCGGGCGTCGATCAGGTTCTGCATCTCAGTCTCCTGCAACCCCTCGATCTGCCGCAACCCCAGCCGAACCGGACGCAGCAAAATCCCCCCGTCATGCGGAGATGCAGGCGGCGCGGCCGCCACGGTAGGAGCGTCCGAAGACGCCAACGCCCGCTGAATCGTCTCGATCACCCCCTCAAGGTTGGCGTCGATGTCCAAATTCGAGAACCGGAGTGTCCGAAACCCTTTCCGCTCCAGGATCGCGTCCCGCGCCGTGTCGTGGTCGGTCTGATGGTCCTCCGCATGCCCGCCTCCATCCACATCAATCACCAGCCGCCGTTTGAAACAGACGAAGTCGAGGAAGAACCCCTGGAACGGCGCCTGGCGTCGGAAATGAAAGCCATCCTTCCGCAAAGGCTTTAGCCGCAACCACAGCCGCTCCTCCTGCGGCGTCATGGGCTTTCGCAATTCGCTGACTGTCTCGCCACCTGAGGCGGAGGCGGATTCCAGCTTCGAATCCCAGTCGCTCAGCAGGATGTCCGGCGGCAGCACGCTCACCCCGTGCGCCCTGGCGTCCCGCACCAGCTGGGCGGGCTGGTAGAACCCCATGGGCTGGCTGTTCAGCATCGCCGCCAGGACCACGTCCGGGTAGAAGCATTTGAGCCAGGCGGAGACATAGACCAGCTTGGCGAAACTCACCGCGTGGCTCTCGGGGAAGCCGTAGGAGCCGAAGCCCTGAATCTGCTTGAAGCAGGCTGACACGAATTCTGGGTCGTAGCCTCGCTGGATCATCCGACCCACGAACTTTTCTTCGAATTCGTCGATCGTCCCCAAATTGCGGAAGGTCGCCATCGACCGGCGAAGCCCATTGGCCTCTTCAGGCGTGAACTTGGCCGCGGTCATGGCCAGGCTCATAGCTTGCTCCTGGAAGAGCGGCACGCCGAGCGTCTTGCCGAGCACCAACTTGAGCTCATTCGCGGGTCCATGGTCTGGGCTTGGCTGCGGAAAAGTTACCTTTTCCAGCCCATCCCGCCGCTTCAAATAGGGATGCACCATATTGCCCTGGATCGGCCCCGGCCGGACGATCGCCACCTCGATCACCAGGTCGTAGAACTTCCGCGGCTTCAGGCGCGGCAGCATGGACATCTGCGCCCGGCTCTCCACCTGAAAGACGCCGACGGAGTCGGCCTTGCACAGCATGTCGTAGACCTCCGGCCGCTCCTCGGGGATGTCGGCCATGTCGGCCAGCATCCGGTCGTGATCCACCGCCAGCATGGTCATGGCCCGCTTGATGGCGGTGAGCATGCCCAGAGCCAGAACGTCCACCTTCATCAGTTTCAGGTCGTCGATGTCGTCCTTGTCCCATTCGATGAAGGTGCGGTCGGGCATCGCCGCGTTGCCGATGGGCACGGTCTCGTCCAGCCGCCGCTGGGTCAGGACATAGCCGCCGACGTGTTGCGACAGGTGGCGGGGAAAGTTCAGCAATTCAGTGGCCAGGGCCGTGGCCCTCCGAATCTCCAGATTGTCCGGATCCAACCCCACCTGCCTGACGTGATCGTCGGGGAGACCATCCCCCCAACTGCCCCAGACCGTCTTGGCCAGGGCGGCGGTGACGTCCTCGGTGAGGCCCAGGGCCTTGCCCACGTCGCGGATGGCGCTGCGCGGCCGGTAATGGATCACGGTGGCGACGATGGCCGCCCGGTCGCGACCGTAGCGGCGATAGACATACTGCATCACCTCCTCGCGCCGCTCGTGCTCGAAGTCGACGTCGATATCTGGCGGCTCGCCCCGCTCCCTGGAGATGAAGCGTTCGAAGAGGACGTCATGATCCTCCTTGCACGGATCGACCGCCGTCACTCCCAGGCAGAAGCAGACCGAGGAATTGGCCGCCGAGCCCCGCCCCTGGCAGAGAATCCCCTGCGCCCGGGCCCATTGGACGATGTCGTGCACGGTGAGGAAATAGTTGGGGTAGTTGAGCTCCTCGATCAGGGCGAGTTCCTTGTTGAGCAGGCCCACGACCTTGTCCGGAATCCCCCCTGGATAGCGCCAGGCCGCCCCTTCCCAGGCCAGGTTTGTCAGATGTTCAATCGCCGTCCTGCCGGGCGGCACCGGCTCGTCGGGATATTCGTACTTCAGCTGGCCCAGGTCGAATTCGACCCGCCGGGCGATCTCCACGGAGCGTTCCACCGCCCCTGGCCAGGGCTTGAACAGCCGCGCCATTTCGGCCGGGGGCTTCAGGTGCCGTTCGGCATTGGCTTCCAGGCGCAGGCCCGCCTCCTGGATCGTGCATTTCTCGCGCACGCAGGTCAGCACGTCCTGCAAGGCCCGCCGTTCGGGGCCGTGGTAGAGAACGTCGTTGGTGGCGACCATCGGCGACCCGGCGCGACGGGCGATGGCGTCCAGGGCGGCGATCCGCTTCAGGTCCTGGGCGCCGTAGGGGCGTGACGCCGCCAGCCAAACACTGCCGCGGAAATCACCCGCCAGCCGCGCCAGGTCCGCCTCGAAGTTTTCGTCCAGCCGCGCCGGCGGGACCACCAGCATCAGCTGGCCCTCGGCGTGGTCGCGAAGGTCAGCGTGGGTGAGGTGGCATTCGCCCTTGATCGCCCGGCGCTGGCCGATGGTGAGCAGGCGGGTCAACCGCCCATAGGCCTCGCGGTCAGAGGGATAGACCAGCACGCTGGGAGCGCCGTCCATAAAGTCCAGGCGGCAACCGGTGAGCACCTTCTGCTTGATCTTGTTGCCTTGGCTCCAGGCGCGCACGACCCCGGCCAGGGTGTTGCGGTCGGCGATGCCGATCGCCGTCATCCCCAGCGCCTTGGCCCCGACCACCAGTTCCCAGGGATGCGACGCCCCGCGCAGGAAGCCGAAGTTGCTGGTGGTCTGCAGTTCGGCGTAGGTCATCCGAACAGGCCATGAAGCCACCATTTCGCTGGCGTCTTGGCGTTGTAGAGGCCTGAGCGGAAGATCCAGAAGCGGGCGCCGGCCTCGTCCTCCACCCGGTAATAGTCGCGCACATGGTCGGTCCGCACCTGGTCGAAATCGGCCAGGCGCCACCACTCCTCGGCCACGCGCTCTGGCCCCTCGGCGCGGCGGACCTGGTGCATCTGGCCACGCCAGCGGAAATGCTTGGGCGGATCGTCGGGGATCAGGGCCAGGACATTGTCGATGGGTTCGGGTCGGCGGAACAGGCGCAACGGGCGCGGCCGATCCGGATCCCAGCCTCCCGCTTCCGCCTGACCCGCCAGGGCCGGCGAGGGCGGCAGCGCCGCCGACAGCGGCGGGCGGCGCTCCACCGCCCGTTCGGGGATGTGGCTGGGAAAGGGTTCGGCCCGCCAGATGCGGTCCTCCCCCAGCCGGTTGATCAAACGGTCGGCCAGGGGCGCCAACCCCTCCTCCGGAGCGATTTCCCGCGACGCGTCCAGGCGTTGCTGCCGCGCCGACAGGGGCTCCACCTGGGCGGCGGCCAGAGTCACCGCCTCGATGCCGAAGCCCGGATCCACCGTTTCCAGCATCGGGGCGAACAGGCGCGCGATGCGCTTCGCCTCCTGGCCAGGCAGGGACAGGCCGATGCTCAGGCGCTGGGCCTTGCCATCCAGGCGGTGGAAGGCCAGTTCGAACCGCCGCGCGCCCTGCCCCTGCATATCCAGCCGCGCGCAGAGCTGGACGGCCACATCCAGGCTCACCCGACCCAGGTCCTCCAGCACGCTGATCGGCTCGGCGAAAGCCAGCCGGGCGAACCAGGGCGTCGGCGGGCGGCGGAAGCTCAGGGCCTCCTCGGTGCGGCCCAGCGCCTGGTCCAGGCGCAGCACCACTTCGGGCCCGAAGCGGCGGGTGAGCTGGTTCCGCGGCAGGCGCGCCAGCCGCTCCACCGTCACCAGCCCCAGGCGGGCGATCTGGGCGGCGGCCTGGGGCGTCAGCCTCAGGGCTTGGACCGGCAGGGGCGCCAACAGTCCCCAGGCCTTGCCCGGCGCGGCGATGGTTCCGGTCTCGGTAAAATGCGCCAGGGCCCAGGCGGCGCCGGGGGTGTCGGCCACGGCCATGCGCACCGGCAGGCCGTTCCATGCCAGGCGGGCGGTGAGATCTTTCAGCATCGCCGCCTCGCCTCCCCACAGGTGGTCGACCCCGGTGATGTCCAGGAACAGCCCGTCGGGCGCGTCCAGGGCCACGGCGGGAGAGAAGCGCACGCACCAGTCGGCCAGGGCGGCCAGAGCCGCCGCGTCGGCCTGTGGATCCGCGTCGTCGGTGGAGAGATCCGGAACCAGGGCGGCGGCGTCGGTGGCCTTCTGCCCGGCATAGAGGCCGAGCGCCGCCCCGACCTCGTCCACCGCAGCCAGGCGGCGCACCCCCCGCTCGGTGGTCAGCAGGATCAGCGACCCCCCGGCCTTGGTTTCCGCCTTAGCCGGCGAGTCGGAAGGATTGCGCCGGCGCCAGTTGGCGATCGACCAGATCGGCGACCAAACGCAGAGGATACGCGCCATCGTTCTTCTCCATCAGCCATTCCCCGGTGCGTCCGCCCCGGCATCGTTCCAGGGCCACCCGCCAGCGCGGCGCTCCCAACCCCGGCTGCCCCGGCCCAGGGTCGCTGGGGGCTGAAGCGATTTTCCAGCGGGTAGCGCACAGGGAGCCGGACAGTGCCCCACCCCGCACCGCCCCCCCGCCGTACGGCCGGCGCCGGATCACGAAGCCGGTGGCGCCATGGCGCTCGCAGGCCAGTTGCAACCGCCGCCCAGCGGTCAGGTCGGCGCCCTCCACCTCGCCGATGGCGGCGCTGACCCCCGCGGTTCCCAGGGCGTCTTCCAGGGCCGACAGCGCCTCCGCCTCGTCCTTGGCCAGCACCTGGATCAGCCGCTGGGCGGGAAACCCCAGCCCCGCCAGGCCCGGCGCATAGAGATCGTCGCGGCGCATCACCCAGACCACCGCCCCCCGCGCGGCCAGGGGCGCGGCCACGCTGGCCACGAAGGCGCCCGCCGCCGCCCCGGTCTCCGCCTCCAGCCCCTCGCCCATCGCCTCGTGCCAACGGCCCAGCGGCAGGCCGCCGCCGGGGAGCATCCCGTCCACCCGCTCGTCGCCGAAGGGCAGCACGCCATAGGCCCCGGCCCCGCCCGCCTCGAGGACGGCGATCCGCGCGCGGACAGCCAGTAATTTCGCCTCGCGGGACATGCCTTCAGTGGACTCCATTTGTTCCACTTTTGTTCTATTCCGGAGTCCGGGAGAGTCAAGAAAAGGAATCGGTCAGGCGTCCCGCGCCACGGCTAATCCAGTCGATGGGGGCCGCGTTCGCTTGACACGCTCCCTCCGCCCGACGATCCTCGATCCTTAGAAACCCCGCCGGTCCCGCCGACGGGGTTTTCTCGTTTGGGCATTGCGACGCCCTCTCCCAGGAGAATCCCATGACCACCCAACCCGACGCCGGGCCTGGCGGCTCCGCGGCTATCGCTGAATCCGTTTTCGCCACCATCAACGGCCAGGACCAATACCTGACCTTCCGCGGCGAGAACCGGTCCAACCCCGCCCTGATGATCCTCAGCGGTCCCGGGGTCGCCTTCAGCGGCCTACCGGCTCTGTTCGCCGCCTGGGAACGGGACTTCACCCTGGTCCACTGGGACCAGCCCGGCGCCGGCGCCACCTATGACCGCAACGGGCTGCCGCAGCCCTACACCTTCGCGCGCCTGGCCGCCGACGGGGCGGCGGCCGCACAGGTCGCCATCGCGCGACTGGGCGTCCAGCGCATCGCCCTGTTCGGCCTCTCCGGCGGATCGATCATCGGCTTGATGATGGCCCGCGCCCGGCCGGACCTGTTCACCGCCTTTGTCGGCAGCGGCCAGGTGGTGAACTGGGCGCGCCAGGAGGACTTCTGCTATGGCGCTATCCTGCAGCGGGCGAAACGGACCGGCGACACCGACGCCGTCGCCGCCCTCACCCGCATCGGCCCGCCGCCGTGGAACAGCATCGCCGACGACGCCGTGGCCAGCGCCTACGCCAACGCCATGACCCCAGCCGAACAGGCCGCCTTCGCCAAACTGGCGCCGGCCCTGGTCCAGGCCGCCGCGCCTGCCCACGACGTCCGCGCCGTCGCCACCCAGGCGTTCGAGCGGCTGAAGCCGCAGTTCGCCGCCTTCGACGCCCGCGACCTGGGCCTGTCCTTCGACGTCCCCATGATCTTCCTCCAGGGCGTTCAAGACCTGCGCACCCCGGCCTCGGAGGTGGAAGCCTATGCCACGACCGTTACCGCCCCGCGCGTCGTCTACGAGCCGATCGCCGATGGAGGCCACAGCGCCTACCTGCTCACGGACGAGTTTCTGCCGCGTCTCAAGGCCCATATTCCGCGCTCCGACTCGACCGACTAATTTAATCCGGGTAATATTGACTCCAGAATTATACCCGGGTAAATAACCGGGATGGAAACCACCACCCACCCCCTCGATGTCGTCCCCGCCGCCCACCGCGCGCCCATCGCCGCGGCCCTGGCCGCCGCCTTCGGTTCGCGCCCGGTGCAGAGCCTGGCCCCCCTTGGCGGTGGCCTCTCCTCCGCCCTGGTCTACCGCGCGGTGGTGGACGGCCAGGCCTGCCTGGTGCGCGCGGTTACCCATGTGGATGCCTTCAGCGACCCGGCCCGCCACATCGCCTGCCTGCGCGTGGCGGCGGACGCGGGCCTGGCCCCTCGCGTCCTGCACGCCGACACCGCGGCCACCATCGTCGTCACCGCCTTCATCGAGGCCCAACCCTTCGCCGCCTCACAGCGCCCGCGCCCAGCCCTGCTGGCTGATCTGGCGGACGCCGTGCGCCGCCTCCAGGCCACGCCGCCGTTCCCGCCCCTGGTGGATTACATCGATGGCATCGACGACTTCGTCGCCGAGCTCAGAACTTGGCACGGCCTGCCCCCGGCCGCCTTGCCGGTGTTCGACCGTTACGGCGCCATCGGCAGGGCCTACCCCCGCATCCCGGAAGATCAGGTCTCTAGTCATAACGACCTCAATCCAGGCAATCTGATCTGGAACGGCGCCAAGCTCTGGATCGTCGATTGGGAAGCGGCCTTCCGCAACGACCGCTACGTCGACCCTGCCCACATCTGCAACTACTACGCCCAGACGCCGCGAGAAGAGGCCGCCTTCCTCGCCGCCTGGCTGGGCGCACCGCCTAGCGCCGTCCAGCAGGCCCGCCTGAAGCTCATGCGGCTGGTGGCGCGGATGTTCTACGCGACCATGTTCCTGCGCCTGGCCCGCGCCGAACAACCCGGCCTGAGCCTCACGGACGCCGACCTTCTCGCACCTCCACCGGTCCTGAGCGCCCAGCTTCTATCCACGACCCGGGGCAAGGTGCGCTTCGCCCTAGGCGCTCTGCAACAGATCGACGCCGCCACGCGAGACCCCGCCTTCGAAGCGGCGTTGAAGATCGTGCGCGGATAGCCGTTCAACCGTTCCAATGACCGGCGACGCCTCTATGGTGCGCCCGAACAAACGTTTGGGACCCGAGGAACGCATGGCTTTTTCCAGTGTGCTGATCGCCAACCGCGGCGAGATCGCCATCCGCATCGCGCGGGCGGCGGGGGAGCTGGGCCTGAAGACCACGGTGATCCACGCGCTCGATGACGCCCGTTCCCTGCACGTCAGAGCCGCCGACCAGGCCATCGTCCTGCCCGGATCCGGCGCCCGCGCCTATCTCGATATGGAGGCGGTGATCAACGCCGCTCGCACCGCTGGCGCCGACGCCGTCCACCCCGGCTATGGCTTCCTGTCGGAGAACGCCGCCTTCGCCCGCGCCTGCGCCGAGGCCGGCCTGACCTTCATCGGCCCTTCGCCGGACGCGCTGGAGACCTTCGGCGACAAGGCCAAGGCCCGCGCCCTGGCGGCCAAGAAGGGCGTCCGCGTCATCGAAGGCACGCCGGGCGGCGCCAGCCCGCGGGAGCTGGCCGACTTCCTCAAGAGCCTGCCCAAGGGGTCGGCCCTGATGATCAAGGCGGTGTCCGGCGGCGGTGGGCGCGGCATGCGCGTGGTCCGCCAGGCCGAGGAGATCGAAACCGCCTTCGCCGCCGCCTCGCGGGAGGCCGAGGCGGCGTTTGGCGACGGCTCCCTCTACGGCGAGCGCCTGATTGAACGGGCGCGGCATATCGAGGTCCAGATCGCCGGCGACCGCACCGGCGTCCTGGCCCTGGGCGAGCGCGACTGCAGCCTGCAGCGCCGCCATCAGAAGATCCTGGAGATCGCCCCGGCCCCGAATCTCACCGAGACCCTGCGCGCGCGCCTGCACGACGCCGCCGCCACCCTGGCCGCCGCCGTGCGCTACCGCACCGTCGGCACCATCGAATTCCTGGTCGACGCCGAGGCCGGCGACTTCGCCTTCATCGAAGCCAATGCCCGCCTGCAGGTGGAGCACACCGTCACCGAGGAGGTCACCGGCATCGACCTGGTGAAGACCCAGATCCGGCTGGCCGGCGGCGCCAGCCTGGCGGGCCTGGGGCTGACCGACACCCCGCGCGCCAACGGCTACGCCATCCAGGCGCGGGTCAATCTGGAGACCCTCACCGCCGAGGGTGAGGCCCTGCCCAGCGGCGGCCTGATCAGCGCTTACGAGCCCCCATCAGGACCGGGCGTACGCGTGGATGGCTATGGCTACGCCGGTTACATGACCAGCCCCAACTACGACTCCCTGTTGGCCAAGGTCATCGCCCGCGCACCGACACTCGGCGAAGCGGCCGCCCGCACCGCCCGCGCCCTGGCGGAGTTCCGTATCGAGGGCGCCGACACCAACATCAGCCTGCTGCGCGCCATCCTGGCGCAGCCGGACGTCCTGGCCGGCAAGGCCACCACCCGTTTCATCGAGGACCACGCCCCGGCGCTGATCGCCGCCGCCGGCGCCATGACCGGCCGCACCTTCGAACTCGCGGCCGCGCCGGCCGGGTCCAGCACCTCGGTCACCTCGGCCATGGCCGAAACCACTGACGGCTCTGTCGCCCTCACCGCCGCCCTGCAGGCCACCGTCGGCTCCATCGATGTGCAAGAAGGCGATCTGGTCCGTGCTGGCCAGGCCGTGGCCATCCTCGAAGCGATGAAGATGGAGCATGTGGTCGCCGCCGAGATCGGCGGGCGCGTGGCGCGGATCACCGCCGCCAAGGGCGAGGTCCTGCTCAAGGGCCAGCCGATCCTGTTCGTCATCCCCGAGGAGGTGGAGAGCCACGCTGGGGACGCGGAGGAAGAGGTTGACCTGGACTTCATCCGTCCCGAC
This sequence comes from Caulobacterales bacterium, assembly GCA_038228945.1. Lineage (GTDB taxonomy): Bacteria > Pseudomonadota > Alphaproteobacteria > Caulobacterales > Caulobacteraceae > Acaudatibacter. The sequence continues at coordinate 22,053 of JBBROW010000009.1, read as the reverse complement.
CTCGCCGAGACCCTGGAACGCTGGCGCATCACCCGCGATGAGGCCCGCCCCGAAGCCGTCGCCCGCCGCCGATCCCGCAATCAGCGCACGGTGCGCGAGAACATCGACGACCTGATCGACCCGGGCACCTTCCTCGAATACGGCGCCTTCGCCCTGGCCGCCCAGCGCCGGCGCCACCCCATCGACCACCTCATGAAGATCAGTCCCGCCGACGGCCTGGTCTGCGGCGTCGGCCAGGTAAACGGCGCCCTGTTCGGCGACGCCGCCCGCTGCGCGGCCCTGGCCTATGACTTCACCGTCCTGGCCGGCACCCAGGGTGGCATGAACCACCGCAAGACCGACCGCCTGCTGGAGATCGTCGAGCAGGAAGACCTGCCCGTGGTCTGGTACGCCGAGGGCGGCGGCGGGCGGCCCGGCGACACCGACGGCGGCGGCGCCTCCGGCCTGGCCACTCCCAGTTTCAAGGCCTTCGCCAAGCTGGCCGGGATCGTGCCCAAGATCGCCATCGTCTCGGGCCGCTGCTTCGCCGGCAACGCGTCCTTTGCCGGCATGAGCGAGATCCTCATCGTCACCAAAGGGGCCAATGTCGGCATGGGCGGCCCCGCTATGATCGAGGGCGGGGGCTTGGGTGTCTTCACCCCCGAACAGATCGGCCCCGTGGCGCTGCAGGCCGCCAATGGCGTGCTGGACTATGTCGCCGAGGACGAGGCCCACGCCACCGTCATCGCCAAGCAGGCCCTGTCCTACTTCCAGGGCTCGCTGTCCACCTGGACCGCCGCCGACCAGCGCAACCTGCGCCGCGCCGTGCCGGAGAACCGCCTGCGCGTCTACGACGTGCGCGCCGTCATCGAGACCCTCGTGGACGAGGGCTCATTCCTGGAACTGCGCCGGGAGTTCGCGCCTGGCCTGATCACCGGCTTCATCCGTATCGAAGGCCGGCCCATGGTCCTGATCGCCAACGACCCCAAGCACCTGGGCGGCGCCGTGGATTGCGACGGCTCCGACAAAGGCGCCCGCATGATGCAGATCGCCGATGCCTACGACCTGCCGGTCCTGTCCTTGATCGACACCCCCGGCTTCATGGTCGGCCCCGACAGCGAGGCTGCCGCGGCGGTGCGCAAGACCAGCCGTTTCTTCATCAATGGGGCGCGGCTGGGCACGCCGATGTTCTCGGTGGTGCTGCGCAAGGCTTATGGCCTGGGCGCCCAAGCCATGGCCGGAGGTTCGACCCTGGCTCCCACCTTCTGCGCCGCCTGGCCCACGGGCGAGTTCGGCGGCATGGGGTTGGAGGGCGCCGTTCGCCTGGGCTACTCCAAGGAACTGGCGGCCCAGACCGATCCGGAGGCCCAGAAGGCCCTGTTCGACAAGCTGCTGGGCAACCTCTACACCGTGGGCAAGGCGATCAACGTCGCCGCCATGCTGGAGATCGACGCGGTCATCGACCCGGCCGACACGCGGCACTGGATCGCCCAGGGCCTGAAATCCTGCCGACCCCGCCATGCTCCCCGCCGCCGTTTCGTCGACGCCTGGTAGGTCTTGATCGCCCTGATGGAGGTCTCATACTCCGCCCCATGATTACCCGTCGCCATGGCAACCTGGCCCTCCGCAGAGATCCCGCCCCTGACGCCTCCGCCCATCTGGAGCGTGAGGGCTGGGCCCATGTGCCGGGGGTCATCGAGCCTGAGACCATCGCCGCCCTGCACGCGGAAATCACCGAGGTGTTCGAGACCTCCGCCGCCGACCGGCCGCAGGACGCCCTCGGCGAATTCCGGCACGGCATGCTCAACCGCTCGCCCCTGTCGCAGAAGGCCGTCGCCGTGCGGGCCATCCTGGATGTCGTCGAACCCCTGCTGGGCGAGGATTGCCACATCATCGCCAACACCGCCTGGCGCAACGTCGCCGGCCACCAGGGCGGTCGCTGGCACACTGACGCCGGCCCGCATGTCCCCCGCCCCGAGGGCGTGGCCTGGCCGGACGAAATCCCCTATCCGGTGTTCGCCGTCGGCATGCACCTGTTCCTGATCGACTGTCCGCTGGAAGCCGGCCCCACCGGCATCCTGCCCGGCTCCCACCGCTCCGGCCGCTCCCCGCCCCGTGACGCCGACGAGCAGGGCCTGGACCTTAGGTTCGAGGGCCGGTCGATCCAGCTCCTGCCCGCCAGGGCCGGCGACGCCATCTTCTTTGTCTCGGACGCCTGGCATCGCGGCACGCCGGCCCTGCCCGGCCATGGCCGTTTCTTCCTCCAGGCCCATTACGCCCGCCGCGACATCGCCCAGCGCATCCTCACCACCGATGAAGTCAGCCATGTCACCGCTGACGCCGCCGCCCGCGCCGAAACCCCTCGCGACAAGAGCCTCATCGGCCTGCACGCGCCATTCTTCTACGACGCCTGAACCGCATGAAGATCGCCGTCTACGCCATCTGCCTGAACGAGGCGAAGTTCGTTCCGGGCTTCATGAAGAGCGCGGCCGAGGCGGATCTCGTCTGCATCGCCGACACCGGCTCCACGGACGGCACGATCGAGCTGTTCACGCAGATGGGCGCGATCGTCCACCGCATCCGGGTCGACCCCTGGCGCTTCGACGACGGCCGCAACGCGGCCCTGGCCCTGGTGCCCGCGGACGTCGACGTCTGCGTCTCCCTGGACCTGGACACCGTCCTGCATCCCGGCTGGCGGGCCATCGTCGAGCGTGCCTGGGCGCCGGGCATAAACCAGGTCAACTACACCGAGATCTGGGCCCGCACCCCCACCGGCGCCCCGCGACAGTTCCTGGACAATCGCATCCACGCCCGCCGCGGCTTCCGCTGGACCGGCGCCTGCCACGAGTATGTCGTCCCCTACGGCGTCGAGGTCCGCGCGGCCATGGCCACGGACCTGGTCATGGAGCAGCTCACCGACCCGGATAAGACCCGCGGCCAGTACCTGCCCATGCTGGAAATGTCCGCCCGCGAGGCGCCGCACGAACGCCGCCACGCCCACTATCTGGGCCGCGAATACGCCTTCCACGGCCGCGCGGCGGAGGCGGTGGCGGAGTTCGAGCGTTACCTGGCCTTCCAGCCGCCCAGCTTCACCGCCGAGCGCAGCGCCACCCTGCGCCTGATGGGTGAATGCGAGTGGACCCTCGGCCAGCACGACCGGTCCCTGGCCCACTATCGCCAAGCCGTGGACGAGAACCCGGCCCTGCGCGGCGCATGGATCGACCTGGCCCACGCCCACTACCAGGCCGAAGCCTGGGCCGCCTGCTACGACGCGGCCCGGCAGGCCATCGCCCGCCCCCCTGGCGTCCAGGACTACGGCGAGGAATCCTGGTGCGGCGTCCTGCCCGAGGACCTGGCCGCCATCTGCGGCTGGCGCCTCGGCCACTTCCAGGACGCCCTGCGCTATGGCCGCCAGGCCCTTGCCCTGGCCCCGGAGGTCGACCGCATCCGCGCCAATGTCGAGAAGATGGAGGCTGCCCTGGCGACAGCCGCCCCAACGTCAGGCCAGACAATCGCGGGCGTCGGGGGTTAAGCTTCCCAAATCAGGATCACAGGGAAGCGCCATGCGGATGACCCGCCGGACCGTTGTCAAACTCTCCGCCCTCGCGGTTCCAGCCGTCGCCCGTTCGGCCAGGGCCGCCGCGCCGGCCAAGGCGCTGCGCATCCTGATCCTTGGCGGCACCGGCTTCATCGGCCCGCACCAGGTCAGCTACGCCCTGGCCCGCGGCCACAAGGTCACCCTGTTCAACCGCGGCAAGGAACCCCATCCCTGGCCCGGCCAGGTCGAGGAGCTGCTGGGCGATCGCAGCACCGGCGACCTCAAGGCTCTGGAAGGCCGCGAGTGGGACGTCTGTATCGACAACCCCACCACCCTGCCCTTCTGGGTGCGCGATGCCGGGCGCGTCCTGGCCGGCAAGGTGAAGCAGTACATCTTCATCTCCACCGTCTCGGTCTACGCCAGCAACGCCAAGCCCGCCGACGAGACCGCCCCCGTGCTGCCCTACACGGGCAAGGACGCCCTGGCCGAAACCTCGCAAGGCCCGAACCGCGAGCTCTACGGCCCGCTCAAGGCCTTCAGCGAACAGGAGGCCCGCCGTCAGTTCGGCGAGGCGGTGACCATCATCCGTCCCGGCCTGATCGCCGGCCCCGGCGACGAGACCGATCGCTTCACCTACTGGCCCGTGCGCCTGGCCCGCGGCGGCGAGGTGGCGGCGCCCGGCGACGGCGCCGATCCGGTCCAGGTCATCGACGCCCGCGACCTGGCCGAATGGACTATCCGCATGGCCGAGACCCGCACCCTGGGCGCCTTCAACGCAGTCGGCCCCGCCCACCGCCTGGCCATGCGCGCCATGCTGGCCGACATGCAAAAGCCGGCGGACACCAGGCTCACCTGGATTCCTGCCCCCTTCCTCGAGGCGCAGCACGTCTCGCCCTGGAGCGACATGCCCGCCTGGGTCCCCGCTGAAGGCAACGACGCGGGTTTTGCCCGGCGCGGCAACGCCAGGGCCCTGGCCGCCGGCCTTACCTTCCGCCCGATGGCCGCCACCGCCGCGGACACCTTGGCCTGGTTCCGCCAGCAGCCCGCCGAACGCCAGGCCAAGCTGCGCGCCGGCCTGACCCCGGAACGAGAAGCCGACCTGCTCGCCAAATTCAAATCCAACCCCAAGGCCGCCTCATGACCTCCCTCGGCTATCCCCTCGCCGGCCTCAAGGTCCTCGACCTGTCCCGGGTCCTGGCTGGCCCCTTCGCCGGCCGCATGCTCAGCGACCTGGGCGCCGACGTGGTCAAGGTGGAGCCGCCGGACGGCGATGTCACCCGCACCTGGGGCAAGGTGATCGCCGGGTTGCCCGGCTACTACCACCAGCAGAACGCCGGCAAGCGCAACATCTGCATCGACCTGCGCGCGCCCGGCGCCCAGGCCCTGATGCTGGACCTTGTCGCCCAAGCCGACATCCTGATCGAGAACTACCGTCCGGATGTCATGCCGCGCCTGGGCCTGGGCTACGAGACCCTGCGCGCGGCCAATCCCCGCCTGATCATGCTGTCGATCTCCGGCTTTGGCCAAGGCGGCCCTGAGTCTCACCGCCCCGCCTACGCCCCCATCGTCCACGCCGAGGTTGGGCTGATGGAGCGGGGCGAGCGGCGCAACGGCGGCGGCCTGCGCGAGCTTCCGCTGTCGGCGGCTGACACCAACGCCTCCCTGCACGGCCTGGTCGGCCTGCTGGCGGCGGTGATCATGCGCGAGCGGACGGGCGTCGGTCAGCACATCGACATCGCCATGGTCGACGCCACCGTCGCCACTGACGACAACATGCACTACGACCTCGAGAGCTCTCACGCCACCGCGCCCCTGCCCAACGACACCTGGGCGACCGGCGCCGGGCCGGTGCTGCTCAGCGGTGATTTCCGCTTTCTGTGGCGACTGCTCACCGCTCAATTCGGCTTGGCCGACAGCTCTGGGCCGGACGCCGACCTGGCCAGCAAGATCGCCGCCCGCCGCGCCGCCGTGGCGGCGTTCATGGCCGGCTTGCCCACCTGGGATGCGGTGGAGGCCGCTTTTGGCAAGATCAATGTGGCATGGGGCAAGGTCCGGCCCGCCGCCGGCATTCGCGACCAGCCGACCATCGCCCACCGCGGCGCCATCGTCGACATCGACGACCGCGCCGGCGGCACGCGCCCGATCACCCAGTCCCCCTACCGCTTCTCCGCCGCCGCCAGCGGCGTGCGCGGTCCGGCTCCGCATCGGGGCGAGCACAATACCGAGGTCCTGGGCCAGTGGCTGGGCCGCGCGCCGCACGAGGTCGAAGCCCTCGCCGCCGCCGGCGTGCTGGCGTCGGACGAGGAGACGTTGGGTGGTTCGGCGTGAAGATTAGAAACGCAGGACCCGCGCTTCCTTCACGTGCGGCAAGGCGCGGATTCTGGCGATCAGCTTGTCGTCGGGCGCCTGGTCCACGCCAACCAGGGCAATGGCGTCATCGCCCGCTGAGACGCGGCCGAGGTTGAAGGTGGCGATGTTCACCCCCGTTTCCCCCAGCAAAGCGCCCAAGGCCCCGATGAAGCCGGGCTTATCCAGGTTGTTGACGTAAAGCATGGCCGGGGCGAACGCCGCGTCCAGCTCCATACCCTTGACCTCGACGATCCGCGGCGCGCCAGCCACCACTGTGCCGGCGAAGGCGCGGCGGCCCATCTCAGTGGTCACCGTGATGCGCATCAGGGTCTCATAGACCGGCGAGGACTCCTGGCGGCTTTCCGAGACGGTGATGCCGCGTTCCTTGGCCACCGCCGGCGCCGAGACCATGTTGATCTCCGCTAGCATCGGACGCAGCACACCGGCCAGCGCAGCCGCCGTCAGCGGCTTGACGTTCAGCGCCGCCACATCGCCCTCATAGGCGATGTCGATGCCCTTAAGCCCCACGTCGACCATCTGGCCAGCAAAGGCGCCAAGGCGCTCGGCCAGGACGATGAACGGCTTCAGCTTCGGCGCCTCGTCGGCGCTCACCGAGGGGCTGTTGAGCGCGTTGCTCACCGCCCCGGTCAGCAGGTAGTCGCTCATCTGCTCGGCCACCTGCAGGGCCACATTCTCCTGGGCTTCGTTGGTGGAGGCGCCCAGGTGCGGGGTGGCGATGAAGTTCTCGGCCCCGAACAGCGGATTGGCCTTGGCGGGTTCTTCCACGAACACGTCGAAGCCGGCGCCGCCGATGTGGCCCTCGTCCAGCAGCTTGCGCAGCGCCGCCTCGTCCACCAGCCCGCCACGAGCGCAGTTGATGATCAGCACGCCCTTCTTGGTCTTGGCCAGGGCTTCCGCCGACAGGATGTTGCGCGTCTTGTCGGTCAGCGGGGTGTGCAGGGTGATCAGGTCGGCGCGGGCCAGCAGCTCGTCCAGTTCCACCTTCTCCACGCCCATTTCCACGGCCCGCTCGGGGGACAGGAAGGGGTCGTAGGCGATGACCTTCATCTTCAGGCCGTTGGCGCGGTCGGCGACGATGGAGCCGATGTTTCCGGCGCCGATCAGGCCTAGGGTCTTGGCGTACAGCTCCACGCCCATGAAGCGGTTCTTCTCCCACTTGCCGGCCTGGGTGGAGACGTCGGCGGCGGGCAGTTGACGGGCCAGGGCGAACATCATGGCGATGGCATGCTCGGCGGTGGTGATCGAGTTGCCGAAGGGGGTGTTCATCACCACGATCCCGGCCGCCGTGGCGCTGGGGATGTCGACATTGTCGACGCCGATCCCAGCCCGTCCGATGACCTTCATGTTCTTGGCGGCGGCGATGACGTCCTTGTCGGCCTTGGTGGCCGAACGGACAGCCAGACCATCGTAGTCGCCGATGATCTTCAGCAACTCGTCCTTCGACAGGCCGGTCTTGACGTCCACGTCGACACCGCGCGCGCGGAAGATCTCGACGGCGGCGGGGGAAAGCTTGTCGGCGATGAGAACGCGAGGAGCCATGTTGGGGTGTCCCTGTGCGGGGCCGCGCTCGGGTTGGAGTCGCGGCATGATGTGGGGAAATCCGAGCCCGGCGCTTAGGGCCGGGCTCAAAAGCAGAAAACGTTCAGCCTAGGCCGCGGCCAGTTGCGCGGTGACCTCGGCGAAGGCCCAGTCGAGCCAGGGGGTGAGGGCGGTCAGATCGTCCGCCTCCACAGTGGCCCCGCACCAGATGCGAAGACCGGGAGGCGCATCGCGGTAGCCGCCGATGTCCAGGGCCGCGCCTTCCTTCTCCAGCAACGCGGCCAGCTTCTTGGCGAAGTCGGCCTGGGCGTCGGCGGACAGGGCGGTGATCGCCGGGTCCACCACCTTGAGGCACACCGAGGTGTTGGACCGCGAGGCGGGGTCGGCGGCCAGGAAGTCCACCCACGGGGTCTTTGCCACCCAGTCGGCCAGCACGCCCAGGTTCTCGTCCGCCCGGCGCTTCAGTTCCGCCAAACCGCCGATACCGGCCGCCCATTTCAGGGCGTCCAGATAGTCTTCGACACACAGCATCGAGGGGGTGTTGATGGTGGCGCCTTCGAAGATGTCGCGGCTGACCTTGCCGCCCTTGGTCATGCGGAACAGCTTCGGCATCGGCCACGCCGGGGTGTAGCTCTCCAGCCGTTCCACGGCGCGGGGCGACAGGATCAGCACGCCGTGAGCGGCTTCCCCGCCCAGGGCCTTCTGCCAGGAGAAGGTCACCACATCCAATTTCGGCCAGTCCAGGTCCTGGGCGAAACAGGCGCTGGTGGCGTCGCAGATGGTGACCCCCTGGCGGTCGGCGGCGATGAAGTCGGCGTTGGGCACCCGCACCCCCGAGGTGGTGCCGTTCCAGGTGAACACCAGGTCGGCGGCGGGATCGACCTTGGTCAGGTCGGGCAGCTGGCCGTAGGGGGCGTCCAGCACCTGGGCGTCCAGCTTCAATTGCTTGGTGACGTCGGTAACCCAGTCCTTACCGAAGGACTCGAAGGCCAGCAGCTGCACAGGCCTCGGCCCGAGCATCGACCACAGGGCCATTTCCAGCGCCCCGGTGTCAGAGCCCGGCACGATGCCGATCAGATAGTCGTCGGGGACCTGCAGCACGGCGCGTGTCTGGTCGATGGCAGCCTGCAGCCTGCCCTTGCCCAGTTTCGAGCGGTGCGAGCGGCCGAGGACCGCATTGCGCAGATTTTCGGGGGCCCAGCCGGGGCGCTTGGCGCACGGGCCGGAAGAAAACTCGGGTCGGGCCGGCCGCATGGCCGGCTTGGCGAGGGTCGTCATAGCGATGTCTCCCATCCTTACAGATGAGCAGCGCCCCGTTGGGGGGGCGTGGCCCGCCGCGCAAAAGCTCGCGTTTGCGCGGCGAGGCAAGTGATTTTTTCTCCGGCGCTTAAAAGGTCGCGGCGGTCGAGCTTGAGGCCACCCAGGCAAACGCCGCCGCCATCTCGCCCTTGCGAACCTGGCCCGTCGGCGATCTATGCTCCTCCCCGGTTAGGCGCGGAGGGACGGCTGTGGCGGGGTCAAAGGGTAGTGTCGTCCTGCTTGTCGGCCCCTCCTGCGCCGGTAAATCCACCCTGGCCGCAACGCTGCAGGCGCTCAGTCCGACGCCCTACCTGAGCCTGTCGCTGGACGGCCTGTTCGCCTCCGTGCCCGGGGCCTGGGCCTCGGATGGGGAGCGGGCGGAGGACGGTCTTCGCTATGAGTGGCTAGCCGCGGGCGACACCGCCGGCCCCGCAATCCGCCGCATCGTCTATGGCCCCGTCGGTTGGAACTTCCTTCAGGGCTTTCATCGCGGCGTGGCCGCCCATGCCGACGCCGGGGTCCAGGTGGTGGTGGACGACATGCTGTTGGACCTGAATGTCCTGGCTGACTGGGCCAGCGCCCTGGCCGCGGTCCCTACGCTGTTGGTCAGCGTCACCGCCCCGAGGCAAGAGCTCCTCCGGCGCGAGCAGGCCCGCCAGGTCCATCCGACACCAGGCCTGGTCGCCGGACATTTCGAGCTTCACCACGACCTTGCCGCCGATATCCGCATCGACACCTCAATGATCGAGCCGGAAGAGGCGGCCCGTCTGGTGCTGCTTGCCGCATCGGCCGCGACGCCAGGGGGAACCTTGCAAACCTATCGCCGGCGGTAGGCGCCCGTTCCGGATCACAGCGGTGGCGGTTTCGGCGTGGGAAACAAGTCATCCGACGCCAAGGACGTCTCTCTTGACCTAAAAAATCAGCTTGGAGGCGCCGCGGCCGCCTTTTGGGCCGCCAGTTGGTTGCGCCTGATCCGCCGGCGCCAGGACACCACCGTGCCGCCAACAATGCAGATCAGTATGCCAATGCTGTCGATGTTGTTGACCTCGGCGAACAGATGATCGTGCGGCACGTCGCCTACCAGATAATAGGCGTGCAGGCTGAACTGCACCGCCTGCAACAGCATGGCCGCCCCCAGCCAGAGGCTGGCGAAGCGTATGGCGAGAAACAGGAATCCGGCCGCCAGGGCGGCATCGGCCACCAGCAGGGCCACCGGCTGAACATCCGGGTCCAGAACATGCTGAAGAAACATGGCCAATAGGCCGGCGGTCAGGTTGAAGCCGCTGCCGAGACGTTCCGCGGCGTCACCCTTCCACAACGCAAACGCGAACGTCGCCAGTAGGACAACAGTTCCGAGTTGCGAATAGATGGTTGCAAACATGAATCACGCCTCTGACAGTCATCAGAGGCGTGAAACAAGTTAATCTTCCGCAACCAAATTGCGAAGAACGGTATGTTTAGCTAGCGACCCGCATCGCCGTACGCTCTTGCGTCTGCGTCAGGCTGTTCTTGTCTTCGAAGCCGGCGAGCTTGGTGCGCACGCCGATCCGGAGCTTGGCTTCGTCCAGTTGGTTGTGGGCGGCGACCATCGCGGTGCGGGCGACGCTGAGCGCCGAGATCGCATCCACGACACGGGCCGCAGCCGTATCACCGAAAGTCGCGGCCAGACCGAGGTCCTTACGCGCCTTCAACATATCGGCCATCAGCTCCGAGGCTTCGGCCAGGGCAGCGTCGACCGCGTTCTCGGTCGCGAAGAGCTTCGTAGCAACCCGTTGAGCAACAAACACTTTTTCCACGTAATACCCTCCGAAAGACCCTTTAAAGGAAGCGGTACGGTAAACGAAACCTTAAAGTGTGTCCATGGAAAAGAATCCCGCCGAACTCACCCCAGAAGCGAAGCGTTAGGAATGCACAGGTATTAAGGCCAACGAACGCGGCTATCCGCGCCCCTATGGTTAATATCGGGCTGACCATGCGCAAAGCAAACCACCCGCCCTTCCAGGCGCGTGTCGCGAGTGTGGCGATCGTTACGACGGTCGCCGTACTCGTGGCGGCTTGCGTGAGTTTCATGCTGCAGCAATGGAGCGTGGCCCGCCAGGATTCCAGGCTTTCCTACGCTACCCTGTCCAACGTGGTCGCCAATGCGGCAGCTCCCGCCCTGGCCATAGGCGACTCGCACAGCGCCGATCGCACCCTGACCGCGGCCGGTCAGCAGCGGGGTCTGGTCAGGGCCAGCCTCATCGATTCCCAGGGCCATATCCTCGCCACCTATGCCCCGCCACCTTCCCGCGAAACCCGCGGCGGCAAGGAGACGGCGACAATTCGCCCCGTTATCTGGGGCGGCGAAACGGTGGGCAAGCTGAAGATAATTTCGGTGGAGCCGTCACTGGCGGCCCTGCTGCCCAGATTCCTGGCCCTGACCGGCGCCCTGTTCTTCGGCGCCAGCGGTATCGCCCTGTTCGTCGCCCAGGGCCTGGCCCGGCGGGTCGCCGCGCCGATCGAGCGGCTGTCGAACGCCATGGCCGAGGTCGCGGCCAGCGGTGAGTTCAAGCCGGTGGCTGAAGAGACCGAAGATGACGTGTTCCATCGCTTGACGGAGAGCTTCAACGGTCTGCTCGCTCAACTGGACCGCAACCATAAAGAACTTCACGAGACCATGTCGGACCTTGTCGAGGCGCGCGACGCGGCCGACGCGGCCAATGTCGCCAAGTCTCAGTTCCTGGCCAATATGAGCCACGAGATCCGCACCCCCCTCAATGGCGTCCTGGCCATGGCCGAGGTCATGGCCCGCGGCGAGCTGGCCACGCCGCAGCGTGAACGCTTGGCCGTGGTGCGCCAGTCCGGCGAACAATTGCTGTCGGTGCTCAATGACGTCCTGGACCTGTCCAAGATCGAAGCCGGCAAGCTGGAGCTTGAGGTCAGCGACTTCGACCTGGAGCGCGTCGCCGAATCCGTCCGCGACGCCTTCACCGTGGTGGCGGTCGGCAAGGGCCTGATCTTGAACGTCGACGTCACCCCGGAGGCCGCGGGCATCTGGCGCGGCGACGGCGACCGTCTGCGCCAGATCGTCAACAACCTGGTCTCCAACGCCCTGAAATTCACCTCGCAGGGATCCGTCACCGCCCGCTTCGAACTGGCCGACGCCGGTGGCATCCGTCTGGCCGTGATCGACACCGGCATCGGCATTCCGGCCGACAAGATGAGCGCCCTGTTCGAGAAGTTCACCCAGGCCGATTCCTCCACCACCCGCCGCTATGGCGGCACGGGCCTTGGCCTGGCCATCTGTCGCGAGCTGGCTCAGCTCATGGCCGGATCCATCTCGGTGACCAGCGTCGAGGGCCAGGGCTCAACCTTCTACGCCGAACTGCCGCTCGGCCGCGGCGGCGAGGCGGCGACGCCCGAGGCGGCGGCGCCCACGGAAGCGCTCGAGGGTCGCAGCATCCGCCTGCTGGCCGCCGAGGACAATCCGGTGAACCAGAAGGTGCTGCAGGCCATCGTCGAGCCCATGGACGTGGACCTGCACATCGTCGCCGACGGCCGCGCCGCCGTCGAGGCCTGGCGTCAGGAGAGCTACGACCTGATCCTGATGGACATCCAGATGCCGATCATGGACGGCATCACCGCCGCCAAGGCCATCCGCGCCGCTGAGGCCGCCGAACATCGGCCCCGCACGCCGATCCTGGCCCTGACCGCCAACGCCATGGTCCATCAGATCGAGGAATACCTGGCCGCCGGCATGGACGGCCACGTTTCCAAACCCATCGAGATCGCCAAACTCTACGACGCCCTGAACCGCGCCCTGGCGGGCGAGTCCCGCGCCAAGGCCGCATAGGTCGACCACGGTCATGGGCCCTCGGCGACGAGGATGACGTTGGCGAGGTTGCGAAGGGGGGGCTGCCCCTAGAGCCGCAACACCCCTTCCAACACGGTCACCGCCTGTCCACGCAGCAACACCCGCTCGCCGGCGTGCACGCACTCCAGGTCGGCGCCCCGGCCGGGATAGGCCTGATGGAAGCGCAGGGTGGTCTGGCCCAGCTTGCCCGAGAACAGGGGTGACGCGATGCAGTGGTACGAGCCCGTGGCCGGGTCCTCGGGGATGCCCGAGCCCGGTGCGAAGAAGCGGCTGACCACCTCATAGGGCTGGTCGGGATCAGCCAGGGCGGCGACACCTACGTTGCCGCGCCCACCGCCGGTGGCTTCGCTGCAGATCACCTTTACCGCCGCCAGGTCGGGCGCCAGGGCCCGCACCGCCGCCTCGCTGTCCAGGATGGCGACCAGATAGGGGCCGGCCCAGACTTCCTGGGGTTCCACGCCCAACGCCTCGGCCAGGCCGGCAGGCGTGGCGATCTGGTGGGGCGGCTGGGAGGGAAAGTCCATCTCATAGCCAGCGCCGGCCCGCGACACCGTCAGCGGACCCGACCGCAGGGTTTCGAAGGTAAGGCGATCCGCCGCCAGCCCCAGTTCCGAGAACAGCACATGCCCGCTGGCCAGGGTGGCGTGGCCGCACAGGGGCACCTCCACCGCCGGGGTAAACCAGCGCAGGCCAAACCGCGCCGGGTCGGGGGTTTTTAGCAGGAAGGCGGTCTCCGCCTGATTGTTTTCCGCCGCCAGGGCCTGCATCCAGGCGGCTTGCGGCCAGGCGTCCAGGGGCTCGACCACACAGGCCTGGTTACCCTTGAAGGGGGCGGCGGCGAAGGCGTCCACGGTCCATTGGCGCATGGGATCTACTCCGGAGAAGAGGCGGGGAGGTCCAGTCCCAGCCGAGACGCCAGGCGTTGGCGCACCGTCGGCCAGTCCGCGCGGACCACCGAGAAATAGACCGAATCCCGCAACGTGCCGTCGCGCCGGATCATGTGGGCGCGGAAGACGCCTTCGCGCACGGCGCCCAGCTTGGCGATCGCCGCCTGCGAGCGGGCGTTGAGATTGTCGGTCTTCAGCTCGATCCGGTTCAGGCCCACGGCCTCGAAGCCGTATTGGAACAGGGCGAACTTGCAGGCCGGATTGACCACCCCGGCCCAAACCGCCGGGTCGTACCAGGTGTGGCCGATCTCCACCCGCCGGTTCATGGCGTCGATAGCCAGGTACCGGGTGGAACCCACCAGCTTGCCGTCGCTCAAGGTGCGCACCGCCCAAACCGCCTCGCGCGTCGCAGCCATGGCCATCGACACGTCGAACCAGGTCCCAAACGCCGCGCCATTGCCCGGCATCGGCATGTGCGCCCAGATCGCCTCGTGGTCGCCAGCGCGGGCCAGGCCCTCGCGGTGCCCCGCCGCTAGCGGTTCCAGCTGCACGCCGGCCGCTTCCAGGGTCACGGCGGGAATATCGGGTCCGGTCTGGGTCAAGGCTCGACCTCCGCAGCCGCTGGATTGCGGCGAAGCGGAGGCTCAATTGTCCCGATTGAATTTGTTGTCAATTGCTATATTGTCACCATGACAATGACCGACACAATACCGCCTTCCCTGGCCACCGCCTGGCGCCCCCGTCTCTCCGCTGGCGACGCGCCGGTCTATGCCCGCCTGGTCTCGGCTCTGGAGGCGGACATCGCCGCCGGCGCCCTGCCCCCGGACACGCGCCTGCCCACTCACCGGCAACTGGCTGACGACCTGGGCGTCGGCGTCGGCACGGTGACCAAGGCCTATGCCGAGGCCGAGGCCAAGGGCCTGATCACCGCCCGGGTCGGCCGCGGCAGCTTCGTGGCGCCGCACCGGCGCCTGCGCCCCGTCACTGGCGAGCGCGGCGGCGCCATCGACCTTGGCCGCAACGTGCCGCCCCTGGACCCGGCCAAGGCCGCCTTGCCGGGCGCCATGGCGCGTCTGGCCCGCCGCGGCGACCTGGCCGACTGCCTGGACTACGCCCCGACCCCGGGCCTGGAGAGCGCCCGCCGGGCCGGCGCCCGGTGGCTGGCCCGCACCGCCAACTGGCCGGAACTCACCCCCGACCGCGTGATCTGCACCGCCGGCGCCCAGCAGGCCATTGCCGCCGCCATCATGGCCCTCTGCCGCCCTGGCGATGGCCTGATCGCCGAGGCGGCCAGCTTCTATGGCGTCAAGATGCTGGCCGCGCGGATGGGCCTGACCCTGACCGGGGCGCAGATGGACGATCAGGGCCTGACGCCCGATGGCCTGGCCCGCGCCGCCCGCGACTCCGGCGCCAAGGTGGTCTACGTCCTGCCCCTGCAGAACCCCACCTCGCGGCTGATGGGCGCCCAGCGCCGCCGCGAGATCGCGGACACGGCCCGGCGCCTGGACCTGATCCTGGTGGAGGACGACATCTACGCCGCCCAGGCCACCGCCCTGGGGCTACAGCCCCTGGCTGCCCTGGCCCCGGAGCGGACCGTCTATGTCTCCAGCCTGTCCAAGGCCCTCGCGCCCGGCCTGCGCGTCGGCTATCTCGTCCCGCCGCCGGGCGTCTGGTTCGACCGCTGCCAGGAGGCGTTGCGCGCCATCGCCTTCGGGCCCCCCACCTTTGGCGGCATGGTCGCCACCGACTGGATCGAGCGCGGCGAGGCCTTCGAGATCGCCCAGGCGGTGAACGACGAATTCCGCCGCCGAACCGACCTGGCCCGCGCGATCCTTGGGTCCGCCATGGAGCCCATGCCCCGCCCCATCGCCTCGCACATCTGGCTGCCGCTGTCAGAACTCGACGCTGAGCGGGTGGCCGGCCAGGCCCTGAGGAACGGGGTCGAGACCACCCCGCCGCGGCCGCCGTTCCTGGACGGCGCCCCGGTCACCGGCCTGCGCATCTGCCTGGGCGCTCCCGCCGACCTTGCCGAGGTCGGCGCCGGCCTGGAGAGTCTCCGCGCCGCCCTCGATCCAGCCACGCGCGCCACCCGCGCCATCGTCTGAGACCTGCCGATGACCAGCCAGAGCCAGCCCAAGACCGACCTGCCCGAGACCCGCTTACTCGAGACCGGCCCGCCCAAAACCTACCTGATCGACGACGATCCGGTCCGTTTCGACCTCAAAAAGGCGCACGGCTGGATCACCAACGACAGCTACTGGGCCCCTGGAATCACCCTGGCGACCTTCGAGAAATCCGTGCGGGGTAGCCTGGTGTTCGGCGCCTATGACACCGGCGGCCAGATGGTCGCCATGGCCCGCGTGGTCACCGACCGCGCGACCTTCGGCCTGATCTGTGACGTCTTCGTCGACCCGTCCGTGCGCGGCGCGGGCCTTGGCAAGACGTTGATGTCCCACATAAAATCCCACCCGGATCTGCAGGGTTTCCGCCGCCTGCTCCTGGCCACCCGCGACGCCCACACCCTCTACGCCCAGTTCGGCTTCGCCCCGCTCCAGGGCGTCGAGAAGTGGATGGAGATCTGGAACCCCAACGTCTATCGGCCCTAGTCCAGCTCCATGGTCAGTTCCGGCCACCGTCCCTGAGCGTTGACCGCTGTCCGGATCAGGCCGGCGGTGCGCCGGGCCGGGTTGTGACGGATGCGCATGGCGAAGAGGTCTTCCAGTCCATAGGGCGCCTCGACGTTGATCGCATCGTCCGCCTCCAGCCGCGCGCCGACGCAGAAGGCCGGCGAGGTAAAGCGCGCGATCGCTTCGGCCGTATGGCTCAGCGGCGCATAGGCTTCCCCGAACTTGCCCTCGAACCACAGATGCACCCGCGCCTGGTTGCGCACCTCCACAAGCTGGCGCAACGGCGGCTGGAAGGCCGCCGCCACGCGCCGGATCACCGCGTCCTCGGCCTCATAGGACAGGTCTGACGCGTCGAAATAGACCAAGTCGTAGTCCTTGATGCCATAGGCCGGATCGCGCCCGGTCAGGTGGTTCCAGACCGGCTGATAGATGGCCCCTGAGAAGATCATCCAGTCTGGCAGGTCCAGGTCCCGCGCCGTGCGCATCACCTGCATCAAGCCCGGCGTGGCGCGCAGGATCGCGACCAGGCGGGCTTCCAGCGAGTCCTTCATTGATCAGGCTCCCGCCCAAGCCTAAGGGGCCAGGCGTGGTCCAATGGTCCTTGGCCGGCGCCAAAGCCCGGCGCGCGCCGGATCGCCTCGGCCACATAGCCCCAGGCCCGCGCCACCGCATCCTCCAGCTTCAGCCCCTGGGCCAGTCCCACCGCGCAGGCGCTGGCCAGGGTGCAGCCCGTGCCATGGGTGTGCCGCGTGTCGATGCGCGGGCCTTCAAAGGTGGTTTCGCCGGCGGCTGTCATCAGTACGTCGATGACCGATTCTCCGGCCACATGGCCACCCTTCATCAGCACCGCCCGGGCGCCCGCTTTCAGCAATCTCTCGCCGGCGCGCCGCAGGTCGTCGGTGGTCGCCACGGTCAGACCGGTCAGCGCTTCGGCTTCCGGCGCGTTGGGCGTCAGCAGGGCGGCGCGCGGGACCAGTTCGCTCAACACCGCCGCCACCGCCTCGCGGGCCAGCAGGCTGGCTCCGCCCTTGGCGATCATCACCGGGTCGATCACCGCGGGAATGCCGGCGGCGGCGTCCAGCAGGGCCGCCACGGCCCGCACGACGGCAATGTCGCCCAGCATGCCGGTCTTGATGGCGTCAGCGCCGATATCGTCCAGCACCGCCCGCGCCTGGGCCTCGATCACCGCCACGGGCACCGGATGCACGCCGTGGACCCCCAGGGTGTTCTGCACGGTGATCGCCGTGATCGCCGTGGCGGCGTAGCCCCCCAGCGCCGTCACCGTCTTGATGTCCGCCTGGACCCCCGCCCCGCCCCCGCTATCGGACCCAGCGATGATCAGGACGCGGCCGCGATATTCAGTCATGGGTCCCGGCTTGGCCGATCGACGCCCACACGGCAAGAGCCTGCGCCGTCTGCCTCACGTCGTGGACCCGCACGGCCGCCACTCCCGCCCTCGCGCCAACCATCGCCGCGGCGATCGAACCGCCCAGCCGGTCGTCGGCGGTCTTGGCCGAAGGGTCGAGGGCGCGCAGGAAGCTCTTGCGGCTGGCGCCCAGCAGCACCGGGAAACCCAGCGCCACCACCTGATCCAGGTTCCGCAGCAGGGTCAGGCTGTGCTGCGCGGTCTTGCCGAAGCCCAGGCCCGGATCCAGCCAGATCTTCCCTCGCGGCACCCCCGCCGCCATCGCCGCCTCGGCTCGGGCCAGCAGAAAAGCGCAGACCTCGGCCACCACGTCGTCATAGTGAGGCGCTGCCTGCATGGTCTGGGGCTGACCCAGCATATGCATGAGCACCAGGTCGCAGCCGAGGTCCGCCGCCACGGCCGGCCCCTCCGGCGCGAAACCCAGGGCGGTGACGTCGTTCCACATCGTCGCCCCGGCAGTCACGGCGGCGCGGGCCACCCCCGGCTTCATGGTGTCGACGGAGATCGGGATGGAACTCTCGGCCCGGATCGCCGCGATCAGCGGCGCGACGCGGGCGATCTCCTCGGCCTCGCCCACCGGATCAGCCCCCGGGCGCGTGGACTCCCCGCCGATATCCAGGATGTCAGCGCCCTCGGCGATCAGCCGGCGCGCATGATCCAACGCCGCCTCCGCGACCAGGAACCTGCCCCCGTCGGAGAAGCTGTCGGGGGTGACGTTGACGATGCCCATGATGAGGGGTTGGCGCATCCGCGCTCTCTAGAGCCTTTCCGATTCAAGTGGAATCACTTGAACCGGGTAAAAAGGCTCTACCTTCATACATTTAGAGCATGACGGGCGCTTCAACCGGTAGCCACTTGAAGCTGTCATGCTCTAGCGCGGCCCGCCCCCAAAAGCGAAACGGCAGGCGCCCGGAGGCGCCTGCCGCTCGAAGTTCAGTCCTGAAACGACCCGGCTACGCCAGTTCGGCGCTGGGCCGGGGCGCCAGGGGCACGGAGACACGCGGACCGGCCGGAGACTTCTCGTCAACCTGGTCACGGACCGGGGCAACACCCTTCAGCGCGTTGGTGATCTCGTCGCCCGTGAGGGTTTCGTATTCCAGCAGCGCCTTGGCCAGGATGTGCAGGTCTTCCAGCTTGTTGGTCAGGATGGATTTGGCTTCGTTGTAGCCGTCCTGCGTCAGGCGCTTGACCTCGGAGTCGATGATATTGGCCGTCTCTTCGGAGACGTTCTGGGTCCGTGACACCGAGTGGCCCAGGAACACCTCGTCCTGGTTCTCGCCGTAGGACACCAGGCCCAGCCTTTCCGAATAGCCCCACTTGGTGACCATGGCCCGGGCCAGACGCGTGGCCTGCTCGATGTCGGAAGAGGCGCCGGAGGTGACCTTGTTCTTGCCGAAGATCAGCTCCTCCGCCACGCGGCCGCCGTACAGTACAGCCAGGCGCGAGGTCATCTGCTCATAGCTCATGCTGAGCTTGTCCCGTTCGGGCAGCTGCATGACCATGCCCAGGGCCCGGCCGCGGGGAATGATCGTGACCTTGTGCACCGGGTCGGTGTCGATGACGTTCAGCACCACCAGGGCGTGGCCGCCCTCGTGGTAGGCGGTCATCTTCTTCTCGTCCTCGGTCATGACCATGGAGCGACGCTCGGCGCCCATCATGACCTTGTCCTTGGCGTCCTCGAAGTCGATCTGGGTGACCATGCGACGGTTCTTGCGCGCGGCCGTCAGGGCGGCTTCGTTGACCAGGTTGGCAAGGTCGGCGCCGGAGAAACCGGGGGTGCCGCGGGCGATCACCTTGACGTCCACGTCGGCCGCCAGCGGCACGTTGCGCATGTGCACGCGCAGGATCTTTTCGCGGCCGCCCACGTCGGGGTTTGGCACCACCACCTGACGGTCGAACCGGCCCGGACGCAACAGCGCCGGATCCAGCACGTCGGGACGGTTGGTGGCGGCGATCAGGATGATGCCTTCGTTGGACTCGAAACCGTCCATCTCCACCAGCAGCTGGTTGAGGGTCTGCTCACGCTCGTCGTTGCCGCCGCCCAGGCCCGCGCCACGATGGCGGCCCACGGCGTCGATTTCGTCGATGAAGATGATGCAGGGGGCGTTCTTCTTGGCCTGTTCGAACATGTCGCGCACGCGGCTGGCGCCGACGCCCACGAACATTTCCACGAAATCCGAGCCCGAAATGGTGAAGAAGGGCACGCCCGCCTCGCCGGCCACGGCCCGCGCGATCAAGGTCTTGCCGGTGCCAGGAGGGCCGATCAACAAGGCGCCCTTGGGGATCTTGCCGCCCAGCCGCTGGAACTTGGCCGGATCCTTTAGGAAATCGACGATTTCCGTCAGCTCTTCCTTGGCCTCGTCAACGCCGGCGACGTCGTCAAAGGTAACGCGGTTCTTGTTCTCGGTCAGCAGCTTGGCCTTGGACTTGCCAAAGCCCATGGCGCCGCGGGCGCCGCCCTGCATCTGACGCATGAAGAAGACCCACACCCCGATCAACAGCAGGATCGGCAGCATCTGGACCAGTATCCCCACCAGGGTCAATTGGCCCGGAGGATCGAAGTCATAGGGAACCGCCTTGGTTTCCAGGTGCCGTTGCAGCTCCTGGGTATCCACGGGTCCGGTAGCGGTCAGCTTGTGACCGGCCTTGTCATTGGCCTCCAGGCTCTGGCCGCGGATCTTCAGCTTCACCACATCGCCGGAGTCGATCTTGCCCAGGAGCTGGGAATAACCGAGCGGAGTCGTGCTGCTGCTACGGGTCGCCCCGCTCATCACACCATAGGCCGCAACGGCCGCTACCGCGATTACGGCCCAGATGGCCAAACTGCGCAGATTCATGAATTTCGCCTCATAGCGCCCACTGCTGCCAATTTAGGACGTCCTGGCCGCTTTCGCCACGGACTGCAACGCCGTCTCGTCCCAGATTGAGCCGACTGCGGCGAGAAACCGCGCTCGCACAAGGCTCCGGACCAGGACGGATGCTCCCTCTGCAAGGATCGGGCAAGTCACGGCGCCGTTCTCGTCGACCACGGCCGGCAGGGTGGGTCGAACGCGCGCGGGCAAGGCGGACAAGGCCTGGCGCTGCTCGGACGGCAGGCGGGAGGCCATTCCGGCCAGGGGCCGCACCCAAAGACCCGGCTGCGCCGCGCGCATCGCGAAGCGCCCGTCCCAAACCTGCTCGGCGCCCGGAAGCAGGGGTTGCGGGATGATCCCGGAACGGCGGAATTCCCCGGGCTCTCGGCAGATCACGATGCGGTCATCGTCGGCCTGCAGCCGCGCCCCGGCCAGGGTGGCGCTAACCGGACCCGCCTCCCCGAGCTTTCCCAGCAACCGCAACACCGCTTCGCGCCGGGGCGGTGGCTCCCGTCCGCCGCCACTCGACAGCGCCGCCGCCAAGGCCCGCCCCTCGGCGCGCCAACCGCCTCCGCCGCGGAAGTCCGCCCGGTCAAAGCCCAGCGCCCCATCGAGATCCGCCCGAAGCTGGCCGGTGAAGGCGGCTGGCTCAAGCGCTGGGTCCGCCGCCTCGGGCGGCTCCGACGCCAAGGCGGCCCTGGCGCGGGCGCGGGCAAAGCTCGGATCGTCGTTGGCCGGGTCCTCGATCCAGCTTTCACCTCGCGCCGCCAGCCAGTCCCGCAACGCCGCGCGCCGCGCCGCCAGCAGCGGCCGCAACAGAAACACCTCCCGTCCTTCCGGCCAGGCCGGCGAGGGCGACCAGACCTGGGCGGCCGAGGTTCTGGCCCCGTCCTGGCGCATCCGGCGCGCCTCGATGGCATCGTCAGCGGTGTGGGCCATCAAGATAACCCCGGCGCCTTCCCGCCGCGCGAGATCCGCCAGCAGGGCGTGACGAGCGCGCCTGGCCGCCGCCGCCAGGCCGGTGGCCGGCTTGTCGCCGCTCCAGATCAAGGTGTGATGTTCGACGCCCAGCCCAGCGGAGCGTTGGGCGCACCACCGCGCCCACTCGCCGCCTGCCGGCTGCAGCCGATGATCCACCGTCGCCGCGATCAGCCGCCGCCCCGCGCCCCTGGCCCAGTCATGGGCCATCAGCAGCAAGGCCAGGGAATCCCCGCCCCCGGAAAAGGCGACGATCAGGGGCGCGGCGACGTCCCGCTGGAGTCGCCGGTTCATATCCTCAAGGCCCGACGACCCGAAGCCCAAACCCTCCAGGCCTGGCTTGGCTAGGAGCACTGCGCCTGGGCGCGGGCCGCCACGGCCCTGGCCTTCAGGTCGGCGTTGGCCTTGGGGTAGTGAATGGTCATCTGCTGCAGGATTCCGCAGGCGTCGCCGTTGCGTTTCAGCCCGATCAGAGCCCGCGAAAGGTCGAACACCGCGTCCGGCGCCCACGCCGTCTGGGGCCAGCCGCGGATCGCCGCGATGTCGGCGGTGGCCGCGTCGGAATAGGCGCGCCGGGCCAGCAGGGTCTTGGCGTAATAGTACCGCGCCTCCGGCCCCCTGGGGGTGTCGCCATAGCGTCTCACTAAATCACAAACGTCCGCCTCGGCCGTGGCGTAATTTGTTTATTTCGTGAGCCGCTATGGC
>JBBROW010000008.1:0-119887 GCA_038228945.1 Caulobacterales bacterium | reverse complement strand
GTCGACCTCCAGGCCGCCATCAACCGCTTCGTCGCCGACCACAACCAGCAGCCCAAACCCTTCGTCTGGACCGCCGATCCAGACAAAATCATCGCCGCCGCCAGCCGTGGGCACCAAACGTTGGAATCAATCCACTAGGCCGACGCTGCCATACAGATAATAGTTGGCCTGTCGATTTGTCTTCTTATAACTTGACGTAAGGCCTGAAATGAAAATTTCAGAAGTAAAATATTCTTTGTTGGCGTCATTCTTCAGTAGCTCGGAGAAGTCCTGTAGTCTCCGTTTACGAAGTGAAATTACAATTTGCTCTGCCTGCTCGGCAGGCATTAAGCCCGCACCCCAACGTAGGAACTGATCAGGCCCAGGGGCACGGCGGTGGAGTTCTTCACCGCGCGGATGACAATCCGGCTCTCGATGTTGGAGACCAGGCCCAGCGACAGGATCTTGTCGCGCAGGAAGTCGTCGAAGGCGTGCATGTCGCGAGTGACGATGCGCAGTTCATAGTCGGCCGCCCCGGTTACGGTCGCGCACTGCACCACTTCGGGCCAGCGCTTCACCGACTGCTCGAAGGTTTCGAGGTTTTCCTTGGTGGGCAGGCTGAGCTTCACGGTACAGTAGACCTCGAAATCGAGGCCCAGTTTCTCGCGGTCGAGGATGGTCACGCGGCGTTGGATAACGCCCTCGTCCTCAAGCCTTTTTATGCGCCGCCAGCACGGGCTGGACGACAGCCCAACGCGCTCGGCGATCTCGGCGACCGACAGTCCGGCGTCGTGCTGGATGAGGTCGAGGATTTTCGCGTCCACCGCGTCCAGGACTTCAGACAAGAATTGTTCCTCCAAGGGGTGTTTTGCGCACGTCTCTTGCCGTAAAGGGGCAATAGTCGGGCACGGCTTTGGCAAGCAGTTTCCGGGTGCTTATATATTCTTGCAGCGGCGAGAGCCAGTCCGAAGGGAAGGATTTTTCAATGCGCCATGCAGATGTGACCCTTGACGACAAATATGTGCTCGAAAATGGTCGGGTTTTCATCACTGGCGTGCAGGCGCTCCTGCGGGTCATGCTGGACCAGAGTCGGCTGGACGCCCGCGCCGGACTGAGGACGGCGGGATTTGTTTCCGGCTACCGCGGCTCACCCTTGGGCGGGCTGGACCAGCAGGCGCACCGGGCCGGCAAGTGGCTGGGCGAACGCAACGTCATCTTCAAGGAAGGGGTGAACGAGGACCTGGCCGCGACCGCCGTTTGGGGCAGCCAGCAGGCCAACCTGTTCCCGGGTGCGCTCTACGATGGCGTGTTCGGCATGTGGTACGGCAAGGCGCCCGGGGTGGACCGCACAGGCGACGTCTTCAAGCACGCCAACTTCGCCGGGACCTATGGCAAGGGCGGGGTGCTGGCGGTGGCCGGCGACGACCACTCCTGCAAGTCCTCAACCCTGCCCTCGCAATCTGAATACGCCTTCCAGGACTTCGAGATGCCGGTGCTGGCGCCCACCGACGTGCAAGAGGTTCTGGATCTGGGCCTGGCCGGCTATGCGATGTCGCGGTTTTCGGGCCTTTGGGTGGGGCTGATCGCCGTGGCCGACATGATGGACAGCGGCGCCACCATCGACGTGTCGCTGGACCGGCACCGGTTCGTCATTCCCGCGGGCTTTTCCTTGCCGCCTGGCGGGGTGGGCATCCGGCTGAAGGACCAGCCGATGGACAAGGAACGACGGCTGCGGCTGTTCAAGATCCCCGCCGCCCTGGCCTTCGCCAAGGCCAACCGGCTGGACCGCGACGTGCTGACCTCGTCGCGCCCCCGCCTGGGCATTGCCGCCCACGGGCAGGCCTGGAAGGACGTGCTGGAGGCCCTGGCGGCCATGGGCATCGGCCTGGACGAGGCAGCCAGCCTGGGGGTGTCGCTCTATAAGGTGGGCATGCCCTGGCCGCTGGAGCCCACGGGGCTTCGGGCCTTCGCCCGGGGTCTGGAGACCCTGATGGTGGTGGAGCACAAGCGCCCGCTGCTGGAGGCGCAGGCCCGCGCCGCCCTCTACGATTTGCCCGCCCACGCCCAGCCCAAGGTGATCGGCAAGGTGGACGAGCAGGGTCACCCGCTGCTGTCGGACCTGGGTTCGCTGTCGGTGGCCGAAGTGGCCCTGGCCATCGCCGACCGCCTGCCGCCGGGGCCGCACATGGAGCGGGTGAACGCCTATCTGGACCGGGTGTCCGCCGCCGGCGTCGCCGCCGTCAGCCTGGGCGCGGACCAGATCCGCAAGCCCTATTTCTGTTCCGGCTGTCCGCACAACACCTCCACCCGCCTGCCGGAGGGCTCCCGCGCCCTGGCCGGGATCGGCTGCCACTACATGGCCAGCTTCTCCGATCCGCAGACGGACCTGACCAGCCACATGGGTGGGGAGGGGCTGTCCTGGGCCGGGGCCAGCCCGTTCACCAGCGAGAAGCACGTCTTCGTCAACCTGGGGGACGGGACCTATAACCACTCAGGTTCGCTGGCGATCCGGGGCTCCGTGGCGATGGGGTCCACCATCACCTACAAGCTGCTCTACAATGACGCGGTGGCCATGACCGGCGGCCAGGCGCCCGAAAGCGGCTTCACCGTGGCCCAGATCACCCGCCAGCTGGCGTCCGAGGGCGTGGTCCGCACCGTTATCGTCGCCGCCGAGCCAGAGCGCTACGAGGCGGTCACCGACCTGGCGCCCGGCGTGGTGGTGCGCCCGCGCGAGGACCTGATCCCGGTGCAGGAAGAGCTGCGCGAGGTTCCGGGCGTCACTGTGCTGATCTACGATCAGGTCTGCGCCACGGAAAAGCGCCGCCGCCGCAAGCGCGGCGCCCTGGCCAAGGCGGAGAAGCGCGTCTTCATCAATCCGCTGGTCTGCGAGGGTTGCGGCGACTGCTCCGCCGTCAGCCACTGCGTCTCCATCGAGCCGCTGGAAACCGAGTTCGGCCGCAAGCGCAAGATCGACCAGTCCACTTGTAACCAGGACTATTCGTGCGTGAATGGCTTCTGCCCGTCCTTCGTCACCCTGGAAGGGGCTAGCAACGCCCAGGCGGCCGCCCTGCCAGCGCTGACCGCCGACTCCACGCCCCTGCCGGAGATTGAAACCTTCGAGGGGGTGAAGAACATCATCTTCACCGGCATCGGCGGCACCGGGGTGACCACTACCGCCTCGATCCTGGGCATGGCGGCGCATATCGACGGCCATGCCGCCTCGGTGGTGGACATGACCGGCCTGGCCCAGAAGGGCGGGGCGGTGTTCAGCCACGTGCGGATCGGCGAGACTGAGGAGACGCCGATCGGCGGCCGGGTGCCAGCCGCCAGCGCCCATGTGCTGATCGCCTGCGACCTGCTGGTGGCGGCGGGGCCTGAAGCCCTGGCCCTCTACGCCAAGGACCGCACCCGCGCGGTGGGCAACGGCGACTTCCAGCCCACGGCGGACTTCGTCACCAACCGCGACGTGCGTTTCGACGCCGGGGCTATGGCGCGGCGGCTGACCGGGGCGTGCAAGGACTACGACGCCATCCCGGCGGTAGCCATGGCCGAGCGCAAGCTGGGCGACGCCATCTTCGCGAACATGATCATGCTGGGGTTCGCCTGGCAGAAGGGCTTCGTGCCGCTTTCAAGCCGCGCCCTCTACCGCGCCATCCGCCTGAATGGGGCGGCTGTGGAAGCGAACCTCCAGGCGTTCGAACTGGGCCGCATCGCCGCCCACGACCCTTCCACGCGGGGGGCGGACGAGTCCCCCAAAGTGGCGGTGAAGTCCCTGGACGAGCTGATCGCCCACCGCGCCGGCGAATTGATTGCCTATCAGGACGCCGCCTATGCCAAGCGCTACCTGGACCGCATCGCCAGGGTGCGAGCGGCGGAGAGCGCGGCCGGCGGCGGCGAGGCCCTGACTCGCGCCGCGGCGACCAATCTCTACAAGCTGATGGCCTATAAGGATGAGTACGAGGTGGCGCGGCTCTATTCCGATGGCCGCTTCGCCGCGAGCCTGGCCACGACCTTCAAGGGCGGCAAGGCCAAGGTGCTGCTCTCGCCGCCGCTGCTGGCGGCCAAGGGGCACGACGGCAAGCCGAAGAAGATCGCCTTCGGGAGCTGGATGCTGTCGGCGGGGTTCCCCGCCCTGGCTAGGCTGAAGGGCCTGCGCGGCGGGGCGCTGGACGTGTTTGGCTACACCGCCGAGCGGAGGATGGAGCGCAAGCTGGCGGAGGACTACGAGGCCGGTCTTGACCGGCTGGCCGGCGGACTGAGCGCGCAGACCCTGCCGCTGGCGATAAAGATCGCCTCGGTCCCCGACCAGATCCGCGGCTTCGGCCACGTCAAGGACGCCTCGGTCGGTCCCGCTAAGGCGTCGGAAGCCAAGCTATGGGCGCAATGGGACGCGGTGGGGGCGTCCTAGGTCGTCGAATCCAGTCCCGGGGCCACGCCGATCGGCATGGCCTCGGCGGACGCCGTCCTAGCGCGCCGCGCCCGTGGTGGGGTCGGGCAGGCCGAGGATGCGCTTGGAGATGATGTTGTTCTGAACCTCGTGGGTGCCGCCGAAGATCGAGAAGGCCTTGCCGGCCAGCCAGCCGCGGACCTCGGAAAGCTCGTCGGCCTTGAAGGCCTCGCCATCCCAGCCCAGGCCTTGGGCGCCCATGATCTCCACCAGCAGTTCCGAGCGGTCCTGGGCGGACTTCATGCTGACGTTCTTCATGATCGAGGTGGTGGTGCTGGGGCTGCCGTTGCCGCGAGATTCGGCCGCCGCCCGGCGAACGGTGAGGCGCAGGGCCTGTTCGTCCATCTTCTGCAGGGTGATGCGGCCGCGCAGGTCAGCGTCGGCCAGGCGTCCGGAGTCGTCGACGCCTAGATAGCGCTTGGCCACGTCGCCCAGCCCCTCGATCTCGCGCACGGAGGCGCCCTCGGTGCGGTTGCCCATGCCGTTGCGCTCATGCTGCAGCAGGCGCTTGGCGATGGTCCAGCCGGTGTTCAGGGGGCCGACCAGGTCATCCTTGGAAGCGGTGGCGTCGGTGAAGAAGGTCTCGCATTGGCCGGACGCGCCGGAGATCATCTTGATCGGCCGGGCCTCGACGCCGGGCTGGTGCATGGGGATCAGGATAAAGCTGATGCCCTCGTGCTTCTTGCTGTTGTCGGTGCGACAAAGACAGAAGCACCAGTCGGCGTACTGGGCGCCGGAGGTCCAGATCTTCTGGCCGTTGATCAGCCAGTGGTCGCCCTTGTCCTCGGCCTTAGTCTGCAGGGAGGCCAGGTCGGAGCCGGCGCCGGGCTCGCTGAAGCCCTGACACCAGCGCAGCTCGCCGCGGCAGATCGCCGGCAGGTGGCGCAGTTTCTGTTCTTCGGTGCCGTATTCCAGCAGGGTCGAGCCGAACATGCCCGGACCCATGCCCTGGATCGGATTGCGCGCGCCGATGCGGCCCATTTCCTGGGCCAGCACCCGGGCCTCCGCTGGGGAGAGTCCGCCGCCGCCATATTGCTTGGGCCAGGTAGGGACGCCCCAGCCCTTGGCGCCGATCCGCTGGCGCCACAGCTCCGCGTCGGCGGTGGGCGTCCCCCCGCCTTCCATCTGTTCCATGGTCAGGTCGGGCGCCCGGCGCACCGACTGCGGGACATTCGCCTCCAGCCACTCACGCGCCTCGGCGCGGAAGGCCGCCAGTTCGTTGGATTCGGCGCCGCCAAAATCAGCCATTTGAAATCGCTCCCTTTGAAGTCTCGTCGTTTTAATGCGGCATCTTCCTCTTGCTCGGCCCGCCGATCAACTCGATCGTGAGGGCGGAGCAGAAGAAGGCCACGGGCTGGGTCTTGATCCGCGTCTGGCGCCTTGGGGGCCAGCCTCTACTTCACCGCCGCCCGCACGGCCTCCACCATCGCCGTCCGCGCGTCGCCCAGGTCATCGTCCCAGGCAGCCGGCCAGGCGGCGTTCTGCACGATCACCAGGTGCTCGGCCGGGAAGACGCTGATCGACTGGCCAAAGATGCCCTCTGCTTCGTACCCACCTTCCGTCAGCCACCAGAAGTAACCGTAGGGCGGCTCCTTCACATGCACGGCTGTGGCGTCGGCCACCCAGCCGGTGGGCAAAACGCGCTTGCCGCCGGCCATGCCGTCGCCCAGCATGAACAGGCCGACGCGGCCGTAGTCGCGCAGGGTCATGCTCATGCAGCAGCCGCCGCGTTCGTGGCCGGCGATATCTTCCACCCAGAGGGCGTCCTGCTCCATGCCGAACGGCGCCCAGATCTTCTGCGACAGATAGTCGGCCATGGTCTTATGGACGGCGTTGGAGAGCAGGATTCCGGCCAGGTCGGTCTCGCCCGTCTTGTAGACGAACTTGCTGCCCGCCGGCGCCTCGCGGGGAAGGCGGCGCATGTAGCTGACGACCGGATTCACCCCGGGCTCGAGGATGGACAGGCCTTCCTTGGCCACGTCCGAGTTCATGTCGGTGTAGTCCTCGTTCCACTTCACTCCGGATGTCATGGTGATCAGCTGGCGCACGGTGACGCCGTCATAGGCGCTGCCCTTCAACTCCGGGATATATTGGGTCACCAGGTCATCCAGGCTCTTGATGAAGCCGTCCTGGATCGCCGCCCCGATCAGGGTGGAGGTCACCGACTTGGCTACTGAGAATGAGGTCCAGCGGTCGGCGGGTTTGCGGCCGAGGCCGTATTTCTCCATGACAATGTGGCCGTCCTTGATCACCAGCAGTCCCGAAACCCGCCAGGCGGCCATGTAGGCATCGGCGGTGTAGGTCTTGCCCTTGTAGTTGATGGCCGGGCTGATCCGATGGCTCGCCACCGGCAGGGGGAAGACGTGGGCGCCGCGCTTGACCACCCGCGCCGGTCCCACCTTTTCCATGTTGCGATAGCCCCAGGCCTGCTGGTCGGGGGTCCATTTGAGGATCGTCGCCCCCCCGCCGCCGAAGGCCACGGGAGGATCAGCCGCCATCGCATTGCCCGCCAGGACCGCTGCCCCCACCAGGGCGCCCAACAACCACTTCATCGCATCCTCCGGGTCCAGCCGCGCTGCGGCGGCTTGCGGTCTGGCTTAGCAGTCGCCAGGGCGGTTTGCATCGCCCGCGTCATTCGTTACGGACAGGATCATGAGCGAATTCGATTTCGACGCCTGTGTGGTGGGGGCTGGCGCCGTGGGGCTGGCCACCGGGCGCGCCCTGGCCCGGCGCGGCCTTTCGGTGGTGGTGCTGGAGAAGGAGCGGGCCACCGGCCAGGGCGTCTCCTCGCGCAATTCGGAGGTGGTGCACGGGGGGCTCTACTATCCCACCGGCTCGCTGAAGGCGAAGTTCTGCGTCGCCGGGCGGCGGGCGCTCTATGCCTTCCTGGACGATCACAACGTGGCCTATCGCAAGTGCGGCAAGATCGTCGTCGCCACCCAGGACAGTGAGATCGAACGGCTGGAGGCCATCAGCGCCCAGGCGGCGGCCAATGACGTAGAGGGAATGCAGACTCTCACTGGCGCCCAAGCCCGCGCCCTGGAGCCGGGGCTGAACGCCGTGGAGGCGCTGCTGTCGCCGGAGAGCGGCGTGTTCGACAGCCACGGCTACATGCACGCCCTGCGCGGGGAAATCGAAGGCCATGGCGGGGTGGTGGTCGAGGCCACACCGTTCGAGGGGGCCGAGCCCCTGGCCGGCGGCGGCTTCAGCGTCCGTGCTGGAGGCGAAGCGCCAGCGCGGATGACCGCGCGACTGCTGGTGACGGCGCCGGGCTTGTCTGCCCAGGCCGTCGCAGGGCTGATCGACGGGTTTCCGAAGGACCGCATCCCCAAGCGCCACCTGGGCAAGGGGGTTTATTTCCGCCTGCAGGGCAGGGCGCCGTTCGAGCACCTGATCTATCCGCCGCCCATTCCCGGGGCGCTCGGCACCCACTATCGCAAGGACCTGGGCGGCCAAGCGGTGTTTGGGCCGGACCTAGCCTTCGTGGAGACCGAGGACTACAGCGTCGATCCCGCCCGGGCGGCGGAGTTCTACACCTATATCCGCCGGTTCTGGCCGGCCCTGCCCGATGGGGCGCTGACCCCGGACTATGCCGGCATAAGACCGAAGATTCATGGACCCGACGAACACCAGCCCGATTTCCGCCTGGACGGCGTCGAGACGCATGGGTTGGCGGGGCTGGTGGCGTTGTTCGGCATTGAAAGCCCAGGACTGACCTCGTCCCTGGCCATAGGGGAGGCGGTGGCGGACATGCTCCGCGACTGACTGTCCGACCCCGTCTCAACCGGCTTGATGCACCGCGCCTTCGCCCCTATAACCCGGCGCTCCCGAACAGGCGCGACCTTCGGGACCCTTGGCTGGGTAGCTCAGATGGTTAGAGCGGTGGATTCATAACCCACAGGTCGGCGGTTCGATCCCGCCTCCAGCTACCACCTTCCTATCTCTGTGCAAAACCGGTCCAGCCCCGCTTAAGAAGCCCGGGCGTCGGATCGAACTGGACCCAACGGCTTAGGGTGGGCCGCCGACGTTGTCCGTTTTAACCCCATCCGCAGCAACGATCTTGCGAGGGGTGCGTTGACCATGTGGCTGGGCATATTCCGGTCCCCTGAGGCGCGAATATCGTTGTTGTCTCAGTGCGCCTATGGGATACGCGCATTCGAATAGTCTTAACTCGCCGATAACCCGATCTGGAGATGACCGTGAAGAAGCAATTGGCATTGGGCGCCGCATTCGCCTGCTTGGCCCTCGGAGTTTCCGGGGCGGCTCAGGCCGCGACGACGGTGGTGTTCACGGATAACTTCGATTCTCCGTCGTCACCGGGCTACAGCTACGGTGGGACGGACACCGCCGGAGCGGTGTTTGGCGCTGGTACGGGCCTTCAAGCGGATGGCAGCGCTTTCAACTATGTCAGCGCTCCAAGTGCGTCGCAGACCGCCCACATCCAAAGCGTTGGGTCTTTCACGGAGACCTTCGGCAGCTTGATCCTGGGCAAGACCTACACGGTGTCGTTCATGGATGCGGCGCGGAGCGGCTACGGGGTTGACGGCGTGACGGTGAGCTACAACGGCAATACAATTTACACGGGGACGCCGGCATCGACGGCGTTCAACGCCGTGAACAGCTTCACGTTCGTCTATGACGGCTCACACCACGACCTCACGATCGGCGGCACTACGTTGCAAGGTAACGACGCCGGCTCCAACGCGTTGCACGACTACAACGTGGCGGTGGACAACTTCTCGATTTCTGCGGTGCCTGAGCCGGCGACGTGGGCCCTGATGTTGCTGGGCTTCGGCGGCCTGGGTGTCGCGCTGCGCGCGGGACGCAAGTCGCAAGCGGCGGTTGCCGCCTAAGCACCTTCTGAACGACACGATACGCCGGCGACTGGACCTCATCGAGGTCCGACAGGTCGCCGGCGTATTGCGTTTCAGCCCGCGATCGGCGCCTCGATCTCGCAGACAACGCCGGTCGGTTGGAATTGAAGGCTGACCAGGCCACCCACCTCGGCCGCCAGGGCGCGCTCGATCATCCGGGAGCCAAAGCCGCGGCGTTTGGGGGGCGCCACCGGCGGTCCGTCCGATTCCGCCCAGCGCAGAAACATCTGGGGGTTTTGGGCGTGCCTGGTCCAACTCACCCGTACCCGTCCTTCGTCGTTGGACAGGGCGCCGTACTTGGTCGCATTGGTCGATAGCTCGTGCACCACCAGCGCCAGGCTGACGGCGACCTGGGGCGAGAGCAGGATTTCAGGACCTTCGAGGGTAAGGCGCTCACCCCAGCGGTTGCCGCCAAGCTGGTCGCGGATCATCTCGCGCAGATTGGCCCACGCCCAGTTTTCGTCAGTCAGCAGGTTATGCGCCCGCGACAACGCCGCGAGCCGGTCCTCGAAGCTCTCCACCGCCGTGGCGACGTCGCCAACGTTGCGGAAGGTCTGGCGCGCCAAGCCCTGGACCACCGCCAGGGTGTTTTTCACCCGGTGGTTCAACTCGTTAACCAGCAGCATCCGGTGCTCTTCCGCCCGCCGCCGTTCGGTGATGTCCACGGAGGCGCCGACCAGGCCAATGATTTCACCGGCGGGATCGCGCAGGGGCGCTTTGGTGGAGTGCCACCAGGCGGTGGAGCCATCCGGGAAGGTGACCTGCTCCTCGACCTGTTCGGCGACGCCGCTGGCCATGATGCGCCTGTCGTTGGTCATCAACGCGGCGGCCTCGCTCTTGTCCTCCAGCAGCTCCATGTCGGTTCGGCCGACGAAGTCGCCGAACGCGCGGCCCAGCAGGCGCGCCGTGCCGTCATTGCCGACCAGCAGGCGACCCTGCAGGTCCTTGGCGTAGATCACACCCGGCACCGCCGCCATAAAGGTGCGCAGCAGGGCGTTAGACTGACGCAGCGCCTCGTCCGTGCGCCGTCGCTCCTCGATGTCGACCAGGACACCGGGGAACCGCAAGGCGGCGCCGTCAGGGCCTAACTCGACCCTGCCGCTGGCCTCGATCCAGCGATAGACACCGTCGCTCCTCAGCACGCGATATTCGCAGCGGTAGGCGCCGCCCCGAGCCACGGCGGCGGCAACCTCGCCAGACACCAGATCGCGATCCTCGGGATGAACGGAGTCCATCACCCGCTGCGGGGGCAGTCCCAGACGGCACAGGGCGGGATCGATGCCGAAGGACCGGGCGAACTGCTCGTCGGCGATGATGCGGTCGGCCGGTACGTCCCAAACCCAGGTCCCGAGGATGGCGCCGGCGCTCAAGGCTAGTTCGATCCGCTCCGCGACGGCTCGGCTTGCCGCCGTGGCGGCCAGGAGCGCCCGCTCGCTGGCTTCATGTTGGCGGCGGTGCTCGAAAAGCTCGGTGGTCTCGGTGCAGACGCCGAACAGTCCGACCACGTCGCCGGCGGCATCACGCGCCGGGGTGTAGGAGAATGAAAAGTGGGCTTCCTGAGACTTGCCGTGTCTGTCGAGGTTGAGCGCCAGGTCATCCATCTGCACGGCGTGCCCGTCGAAGACCGCGTCGAACAGGGGGCCGAGGATGTCCCGCGCCTCGGGCCAGACGTCAGTGAGGGCATGGCGGCCCAGGGCGTCCGGATGCTTTCGGCCGAGAATGGGAATGACGGCGTCGTTGTAGAGCCAGATCTTCCCCGGTCCCCAGATCAGGAACATCGGCTGGTCGGCGGCCAGGATCAGCCCGGTCAGAACCCGCAGTGTTTGCGGCCAGTCGGCGGGATCGCCTAGGGCGGACAACGCCCAGGGGTGAGCGCGGATTCGATCCGCCATCTCACCAACCTGCGAGAGAAAAGCCGTCGCCCTGTCTTCGTTGGCGCCCTGGCGCAGATCGGTCGGCAAGCCGTTCCCTCGGTGAGCGCCGCTCATCCGTCGAGCCGGCAACGCACATTGACATCAAATCTCAAGCGCTCCCAGCAGCGCTACGTTGTGGACCCCACATACACCATTGCCAGCCTTGCGAAGGTCGGGCTGCCGGCCATCAGGGATTGTTCCTACTAGAGAGCCGGGCGCCGGTGTCAGTCTGATGACCCATGGCGAGGCGCACCGCCCTCTACGCCCAATTCGGTTTGATGCCCACTGCTCCGGCCACCGACGGTTACCTGTCGTCCGGTGCGTTGGCCGGGCCGAGATGGGCGCCGCGCCCATCGCCTGGAGCGAGGTCATGGCGCCGAAATAGCTATCGGCGGAGCGGACCGAGTCCCAGACCTTGCCCCGCGCCGCCAGCAACGCCAACGGATTTGGCGTAGGCTCGGCGACCTTGGTCAGGGTGTTGCGGTCGCGGTGCAGGAAGGGCTTGTCCTGGCCATGCACGGTCAGGGTGGTGTCCGAAACATAGCTCCATGAGCCGTCCAGATTGAAGATGACTTCGAGCTGATAGGAGTCCGTGCGGAAGGCGTGCTCCAGGAAGGCGGTGGAGCAGATGCCGTATTCGGTCTCGCCGCGCGTGGCCTTGACCAGCAGCCGGTGGTCGCCCGGCGTCGCATGGCCGGAGGCGATGGCCACCTGGCCGCGAGGGATGGTCAGGGTCTGCAGGATCAACCCGGTTTGCTTCTCATACAGCCAGTAGCCCACCTGGTCATGGAAGGTGATCGCCTCTTCGGGGGTGTTGATGTGGATGTGGTAACGCAGGCCATAGAATAGCTGCGGGCCGTTGGCCTGAGGATCGATGGGGCACATCTCGATCCGCTCGAAGAACTGGCGCCGCTCTGGCCCTTCGGACTTGGGGGCCACGTCCGCTCCCTTGCGGCCCTCCCAGATCCCCGCCAGCCGCCGCAGCGGGCCGAGGTTGGCCAGGGTGTCGGGGTCCACGTCTTCCTGTTCGGTGAAGATGTCGTCCGGAAAAGCGCCCACAGTTCCATATCCCCGTCTTGCGGCGGCCGCTCGGGGCGGCGTCAGATCAAGGGGCCAGCAGCGCCCCCGGGGGGCTCCCTACCTCAGCTTGGGGCCGGTTTCGATATCCCGTGCGGTGAGGCCGGGGCTCTAGGCGCCGACGCTTCAGCCTCGCATCGCCTCGTCGAGATCGGCGATCAGATCGTCGGCGTCCTCAATCCCAACCGACAGGCGGATGAACCCGTCGGCAATGCCCATGGCCGCGCGCTGGGCGGGCGGGATCGAGGCATGGGTCATGATCGCCGGATGTTCGATCAGGCTTTCGACGCCGCCCAGGCTCTCCGCCAGGGTGAACAGGCGCGTGCGTTCCAGCACGCGGCGGGTGGCGTCCAGATCGCGTTTCAAGGTGACCGAGACCATGCCGCCGAAGCCGCCGGTCATCTGGCGGCGGGCCAGGGCGTGCTGCGGATGGCTGGGCAGGCCCGGATAGATGGTCTGGGCCACGTCCGGACGCGCCTCGAGCCAGGCGGCGATCTTCATGGCGCTGGCGCAGTGGCGCTCCATGCGCAGGGCCAGGGTCTTAAGGCCGCGCAGGGCCAGGAAGCTGTCAAACGGCCCGGAGATGGCGCCCACGGCGTTCTGCAGGAACTTCAGCTGAGCGGCGATCTCGGCGTCGTCGCCCACCACAGCCACCCCGCCCACCATGTCCGAATGGCCGTTCAGGTACTTGGTGGTGGAATGGGTGACGATGTGAAAGCCCAGTTCCAGCGGGCGCTGGATATACGGGGTGGCGAAGGTGTTGTCGGCGACGCAGATGATCCCGCGGCGGCGAGCGATCTGGGCGATGGCCGCCAGATCGGCCAGCCTCAGGGTGGGGTTGGTGGGGGTCTCCACCCACAGCATTCTGGTCTTCGGCGTGATCGCCGCTTCGAGCGCGGCTAGGTCGGCTAGGTCGACGAAGCTGAAATCCAGGCCCGCCGTGCGGCGGCGAACCCGCTCGAACAGGCGGTAGCTGCCGCCATAGAGGTCGTCGCTGGCGATGACATGATCGCCGCTGTCCAGCAGTTCCAGAACAGTAGCCCCGGCCGCCAACCCGGAGG
The DNA here is from genome assembly GCA_038228945.1 of Caulobacterales bacterium. Lineage (GTDB taxonomy): Bacteria > Pseudomonadota > Alphaproteobacteria > Caulobacterales > Caulobacteraceae > Acaudatibacter. The sequence goes on along the minus strand of JBBROW010000008.1, from coordinate 106,536 downwards.
CGAAGGCGAAAGCCGCCGTTCCGCTTTCCAGGTCGGCGATACAGCGCTCGAAGGCGAAGCGGGTGGGGTTCTGGCTGCGGGCGTATTCATAGCCCTTGTGCACCCCGGGGCTGTTCTGGGCGAAGGTGGAGGTCGCGTAGATCGGTGTCATCACCGCCCCGGTGGTGGGATCGTGCTCCTGGCCGCCGTGGACGGTGCGGGTGGAAAAAGCGAGACGGTTTTGCCCATGGGGCGGCGTGGTCATGGTCGGTCTCAGCTTTTCAGGCGCAGGTAGTTGATCAGGTCGACGCGGGTGATGACGCCGACGAATTCCTCGCCGTCCAGCACCACCGCCACCTCGTCACGGTCGAAGACGCGCAGCAGGCTGTCGATGGGCTGACCCACCTGCAGGGTCTTGACCCTGTGGGTCATGGCGCGGCCCACCAGGGACTTGAAGGCCTGGTCGCGGTGGGCGTCGGCCCCTTCCACCGCGGCCAGCAGGTCGCTCTCGTCCAGCAGGCCCACCAGCTTGCCGCCCTCCACCACGGGCAGCTGGCTGATGTCGGAGGCGCGCATGCGGTTGTAGGCGGTCAATAGGGTGTCCTGGGTCCCGATGGTCACCACCCCGCCCTCGGACCAGCGCTTGGCGATCAGGTCGCGCAGGTCACCGTGCACCTGGCGGTCGGTGAAGCCCTGGGCGGCGACCCAGAAGTCGTTGAACGCCTTGGTCAGGTACTTGGCGCCGGTGTCGCAGGCCAGGGTGACCACGCGCTGGGGCGTGGTCTGTTCGCGGCAATAGCGCAAGGCGGCGGCCAGCAGGGTGCCGGTGGAGGACCCGGCCAATATGCCCTCGGCCTTGAGCAGGGCGCGGGCGGTCTCCACGCTTTCGCGATCGCTGATGGAATAGGCCTTTGCGACCAGGTCCATCTGGGCGTTGGCGGGGATGAAGTCTTCGCCGATACCCTCCACCACCCAGGAGCCGGCTTCGATGAGCTGGCCGGTGGCGACGTAGTGGCACAGGATCGAGCCCACGGGATCGGCCAGGATCATGCGGGATTTAGGCGAGTGGGCCCTGAGGAACCGGCCGATGCCGGTCAGGGTGCCGCCCGAGCCCACCCCCACCACCACCGCATCCAGGTCGCCGTCCATCTGGGCCAGGATTTCCGGACCCGTGCCGCGTTCGTGGGCGGCTGGATTGGCCGGGTTTTCGAACTGGTTGGCGTAGAAGGCCCCGGTTTCGTCGGCCACGGCCTGGGCCATGTCCTGATAGTACTCGGAATGGCCCTTGCCGACGTCGGAGCGGGTGAGGCGCACGTCCACGCCCATGGCCCGCAGGTGCAGGATCTTTTCCCGCGCCATCTTGTCCGGCACGATCAGGATCAGGCGATAGCCCTTCAGGGTCGCCACCTGGGCCAGGCCCAGGCCTGTGTTGCCGGCCGTGGCCTCGACGATCGTCCCGCCCGGCTTGAGCCGGCCGTCTGCCTCAGCCGCCTCGATCATCGACAGGGCGACGCGGTCCTTGATCGAGCCTCCGGGGTTCTGGTTTTCCAGCTTGAGGAAGAGCCGACAGGGGCCGGTGTCCAGCCGCGTCAGCTCCAGCATCGGCGTTCGCCCGATCAGGTCCAGGGCCGAGCCGACCGCGGCGGGCGCGCCGCTCTGAGTCGTGGAAGTCATGAAGGCGAGACTAACGCGGGCGGGGCGCGATGGGCTTCACGAAGGCGTGGGGAAGGGTAGGAAATTCCACGCGCTCGCGACGAGGCAGCACGTTTTTCCGGCGGGACCGGCTTAAGCCGCTGCAGCCTTGTCGCTCTCGTCCTTGGCGGCCAGGGCCAGGTCGAGGGCTTCCAGCAGACGTTCGGGCTTGATCGGCTTTTCCACCACGCAGAGCATGCCGGCGGCGGTGTATTCGCGCACCTCGTCGGGATCGGCGTTGGCCGTCAGGGCGATGATGGGCGCGCGGCCGGCGGGGCCTTTGAACTTGCGGATTTCGCGGGTGGCGGCGACGCCGTCCATACGCGGCATCTTGATGTCCATCAGGATGACGTCGAAGCGGCCGGTGCGGGCGGCCTCGACGGCCTCGATGCCGTCCACCACCGACTCGGTCGAGCAGTCGAACATTTCGCACAGGGCCTCGACCACCATCCGATTGGTGGCGTTGTCGTCGACGACCAGGACGTGAGCCGAACGGCCGCTGGAGGGCTCCGGTTCGGCCCGCTCCTCGACGATGGCCTTTGCCGCGGCCAGGGTCATGTCGAAACTGATGGTGGCGCCGGCTCCGGTATTGGCTTCGGCCGACAGGCGTCCGTCCATTGCGCTGACCGCGTGACCGGCGAGGGCCAGGCCCAGGGCGACGCTGAGGGCGGCGCGGGGCGCGGGCAGGGCGGTGTCGTCGAACAGGCGCGCCAGATAGCCGGGCTCGTAGAGGGCGCCGTTGTCGCGCACGCGGCCGTGCACGAATACGCCCCGTTCGCCGATCTCGGTCTTCAGGCTGGCCTCGATGACGCCGTGGCGGGCGTTGGCCATGGCGTGGCCGATCAGGGCGTCGAAGATCTGCACCAGGCGCGGGCTGTCGGCCATGGCGGCGCAGTCGGGGTCGCCGTCGTAGGATACCAGCAAGGTCAGCCCCGCGGCCTCGGCACGATGGCCCCAGCGGCCTTCGACCTCGTCCATCAGGTCCTGCAGACGGCGCGGTTCCGGCTGGAGTTGCAGCACCGAAGCCTGGGCGCGCTGTAGCTGGGCGGCGGTTTCCAGCAGGTCGAGCATGCCATGGCTGGCTTCGACGATGGTGTCGAGGCAGGCGGCGGCGTCGTCGGGCAGTCGGAAGCGGCGCATGCGCTCGACCGCGGCCAGGGTGTTCATCATCGGCTCGCGGGTGTCGGCCGTGATCCGCTCGATCAGGCCAGCCATCACCGGCGCGGCCTGGGCGACCCCGGGGCGGGCGGGCGCCAGCAAGGTGACGGCGCTGCAGACGCCGGCGTAGGCGCCGGTCTCGTCCACGGCGATGAAGCCGCCCAGCAGGGTTTCGGGAGAGGTGCGGAGCAAGTCGGCGGCGATCTCGGCGGCGACGGCGGTTTCGGGCACCACCGTGGGCGGGGCGGACATCACCGCCCGGGCGGTCAGGTCGCCCGCGCCGGGTACTTCCATGCGGGCCAGGAAGGTGTCGCGAGAGATCACGCCCACCGGCATGCCGTGATCGACGACACCCAGCACCAGGATCGCCGGATCGCGGATCAGCCGCTCCAGGATCGCTTCACAGGCGCAGTCGGCGGCGACCGGTTCGCGGCGATCAATCAGATGGGCAAGGGTGTCCATGGGGCGCCGGAGATACCTAATCAGGCGATCACCATGGCCCAAGGCGCTTGCGAAGACGTTAAGCCGGCGAACGTTGTGTGCAATTCCACGCACACCCCAGGGGCGAGGCGTGCGCGCACGGGTCCATCAAGGGCGGGAGCCGGACGTGAAAAGGGCGCGCCGGTCGAAACCGGCGCGCCCCCGTTCAGGTCGCTTCTAAGGCAATGGCGCCTAGAAGAACTTGTAGTGCACCTCGATCCCGTAGGTCCGGGGCGGGGTGAAGCTGGTGTTGTAGCCAGTGTTGACCGGGAAGTTCGCCGGATCGCGGTTGGAGGCCGTGACGGCCGAGTCGTAGCCGAGCGTGTTGGCGACGTTCTTCACATAGACGATGACCTGGTAGCGGCCGTCGGTGGGGGTGAAGGAAGCCCGCAGATCCACCTGGCTCCAAGACGGCGCCATGTTCCAACGTTGAGTGAAGATGTTGGAGTAGGACTTGTCGCGCCACAGGAAGTTGGCGCCGACGTTCAGCTTACCCTGGTCGAGGATGAAGGTGTAGTTGCCGTTGATGGCAATCTTGTTCCGCGGGGCTTGCGGCAGATTGTTGCCAACGATGCTGACCGCGCCGGTGTTAACGTTGTCGTTAAGGTCGACGAAGGTGCCTGCCTTCATGATCCGGGTCGGGTTGTAGGAGTAATCCAGCGAGAACTGCAGGTGATCGATCGGCGCCCAGATCGCGTCCAGTTCCAGGCCGTAGGACCGGGATTGGGCGATGTTCACGAACTGGGTGACGTTGGTGCCGCCCACCTTCACGCTCACGGGAGCCTGGAGATCGGTGTAGTTGTAGTAGAACACGGCCGCGTTCACTTGGAGGGTGTGGCCAAAGTCCTTCTTGATCCCGACCTCGTAGGAGTCGACGTGCTCCGGCGCGGCTTCAGGGTTCGCTAGGCCGCCACCGGCCGACAGACCGAAGGCCTTATAGCCGCGGCTGTAGCGGGCGTAGACCAAGGTATCCGAAGACGGCGTCCATTCGACACCCAGGGTGCCGGTCGTGGCGCTCGAGGAGTCGCAGAGCTTGCGGGTGAACTGCCCCGTGACCGGGTCGATCGCATACTGGGTGTAGTTGAAGCCGCCCGCGCCATTTGGAGTGGCGACGACGGGGGAGCAGACACCCTTGGTGCCGGCAGCCGTCGTGTTGGGGGCCAGCACTTTGGTCAGGTCGAAGGCGCCATTGCCCAGGCCCGCCAAGCCCGCGAACGGGGCGAAAAGGTTGCCGCCGTTGAAGCCCGGGATGGTGTTTGGAACGGCCACGTCAAGCGCATGATAGTAGGCGCCAAGCTGCGGCAGGGCGGTAGCGGCGGCGTTGAGGTTGCCGAGCAAGCTGCCCCATTGGGCGGCGGTGCCAGCCCCCGCGGCGTTCAAGCCAACGGCCGCGTAGAGGCCGGGCATGCAGGCGTCGGAGAAGCAGACGACCCGCTTGGTTTCCGTGCCGTACTTGGTGTCCCGCGTATAGCGCAGGCCGACCGTAACCTTCAGGGTGTCGGTGACCTTGTAGTCCACCTGGCCGAAGATGGCGGTGCTCTTGGTGACCATGTTGTAGTTCGAGTCAGCGAAGTCGCCGCCCGGATTGGCCGCCGCGCCGAGCACGGGATGCTGCAGTTGGACCTGGTTAGGTTGGTAGAAGTTGTAGGGATTGGTGTATTGCTCGTGATAGTAGTAGGCACCCAAGATCCACTGTAGCGGACCATCGGTGGTCGAGGTCAGGTTGATCTCGTGGCTCCACCAGGTCGGGGACTCTTGGTAGTCGTAAGCCGTCGTGCCGGTGACTGTTAGTGGCGCACAGTCCGTGGTGACGCCAGAGCCTGGGGTCAGGAACGCGCCGTGGATCTGGTTACAGATTGAGCCGGCGGCGGTGGGGATTTGGTAGGATTGCACCGCGGTGCCGTCCAGGTCGCCATGCAGCGAGTAGTGGTACTTCTGATAGCCGCCGATGTACTTCAGGTCGAAGGTCGGGAAGGAATACTTCACGTTCCAGGACGAGATAAACACGCCTTGCAGCTTCACGCTCAGCGGCGTGTTGGTGTTGAAGGCGCGCGGGTCCGTAGCGGCCGGGTTGACGGTGGTGGTGCCCAGATTGCTCAGGCTGCCCGGGACGATGCCGTTGCTGTAGCCGAAGGCGGGATTGTAGATAACCACATAGTTCGGATCGAGTAGGGCTTCTTCATAGGGAGGGCCGCCGACCGGGCCGATACCGGCGCGGGCGCCGGGGCCGCCGCGATTATCCCAATGCAGGGTGCCGACCTTGCCCCAGACAGTCAGGTGATCGCCGAGGTTGGCTTCGCCCTGCAGTTCCACGGCGTATTCGTTACGCTTCTGACCTTCCGAAGGCATGCCCGGAACGACGTTGTGGAAGTAGCCTTGGCGCTGGTCCTTTTTATAGCCGGACAGGCGGAACTTGAGGTTGTCGGTGATCGGGCCGCTGATCACGCCCTGGAAGTCCGAGTAGCCGTAGTTTTCGCCGATGGCGCGGACTTCGCCGTACCAGTGGTTGGTCGGGTGGGGCGAGAGGATGTTGATCGTGCCGCCGATGGAGTTACGGCCGTACAGGGTGCCTTGCGGGCCCCGCAGCACTTCGACGCGGTCCACCATCAAGGGCGGGCCGCCGGCCAGCACCGTGGAGGTGGTGTAGACGCCGTCGATGTAGATGGCCACGGCCGCGTCAACCGCGTGCACATTGGTCAGGCGGCCGACGCCGCGGACGGACGCCCGGTCGTTGGAGCTGGAGTAGACCAGGCCCGGGGTGAAGTTGGTCATGTCCTGAACGGTGTTGATGCCCTTCAGGTCGCGTTGCTTCGAGCCAAAGGCCGAAATCGCGATCGGCACATCCTGCAGGCTCTGTTCGCGCTTTTCAGCGGTCACCACCAGGGTGTCGATGGTGGTGGAGTTGTCCTGGGCCGTGGTGTCGGCTCCGGCGGCGGCTTCAGCCGCCATGGCCGGCGCGGCCATCGCGCCGATGGCCATCGCCGAAGCGCCCAGCACGAGCCATCGCCGCAGACTCGGGTAATTCGTCATTCAAAAATCCCTCCCAAACGGCCTGCTTCTTCTTTGTGCAGGCCGTCGCGTTGTGCGCGCCAGTTGCACTTGCCGCACGCGCGCCGCGGCAAGTCAGGGGCCGACATCCGACAGGAGGGGTAAATATGTCAACTCAAGGGGTCTAACTTATCAGCGTTCACTAACGCTTCCGTGAAATCTGTAGCGCCGGCGCCGCACTTTTTGCAAAGCGCGGAACCCTTGAACGCCAAGGATTGCATGGTTTTCGGTCGATGATGTCAAAATGCCGCTGCTCGAATCGTGTTTCAGATCATGTCGAGATTGAAATAAAGGCGCGTTTCCTGCACCGGCGCCCAAATGATGCGAGGCTTGATTCTCGCGGGGGAATGCCTACCGGGAGTGGCGCTGCCGGTGGCTAGCCAGCCAGGCGTGAGGCCGTGCGCCGGTTACCGCCCGCTGGGGATGTCCTTGAAGGCCACGTCCTTGTCCAGGCGCACGTCCTGGGGCAAGCCCAGCACCCGCTCGGCGATGATGTTGCGCAGGATCTCGTCGGTGCCGCCGGCGATGCGCATACCCGGCGCGCTCATCAGGGTGGCTTGGAACATGGCCTGGAGGGGGGCGTACTTGGGATCGGAGATGATCCCGAACTGATCCTCCAGCTCCAACGCCGTGGCGGCCACATCCTGCATCAGCGGCGCGGTGACCACCTTGCCGATCGAGGTTTCCGGTCCGGGGGTCTGACCGCGGGACAGGGCGGTCTGGGTGCGCAGGCGGGTGTATTTCAGCCCCTCGGCCTGGACGTACCAGTCGGCGATCTTCTCGCGCAGGGCCGCGTCCTTGATCCCCAAGCCGGCCAGGGTAGCGATGCCGTCTGCCAGCTGCATGACCTGGCGGTGATAGCTGGAGCCGCCGCCGATGGCGTTGCGCTCGTTCATCAGGGTGACGATGGACGCCTTCCAACCGTCGCCCACCGGGCCGATGCGCTGGGCGTCCTTGACCCGCAGATCGGTGAAATAGACCTCGTTGAAGCCCGAGCCGCCGGACATCTGGTGGATCGGCCGCACGTCGATGGCTGGGTCCTTCATGTCCACCCAGAACATGGTCAGGCCCTTGTGCTTGGGCACGTCCGGATCGGTGCGGACCAGCAGTATGCCGAAGTCGGAGTATTGCGCGCCGCTGGTCCAGACCTTTTGGCCGTTGATGATCCAGTCGCCCGAACCGTCGGGGGCGAGCACCGCCCGGGTGCGGGCCGCCGCCGCGTCCGAGCCGCCGGAGGGTTCGGAGAACAGCTGGCACCAGATCTCCTCGCCGCGCATGGCCGGGCCGACGAAGCGCATCTTGTCGGCCTCATTGCCCGCCGTCATCACGGTGGGGACGCACATGCCCAGGCCGATGGTGAAGGGGTTGCCCGGCACCGGGTACTTGGCCTCTTCCTGGTTGAAGACCTGGGACTGCCAGGAGGCGCCGCCGGGGCCGCCCCATTCCTTGGGCCAGGTGATGCAGGAATAGCCGGCGGCCGCCTTCTTGGCCTGCCAGGCCTTGGACTCGGCCATGGTCGGCTCTTCACCGCGCTTGTAGTCCTCGCGTTTGGGGGCGTTGGCTTCCAGCCAGGCGCGGGCCTCGGCGCGGTATTCGGCTTCTTCGGGGGTGTCGTTGAAATCCATGATCCGATCTCCGCGCGGGCTTAAGCCGCGTTCCTCCGCTCGAGCTGGGTCACCAGGCGTTCCTTCCACTGCTTGGCGCCGCCGGCCACCAGGCCCAGCTGCTGCGCGCGGCGATAGAACAGGTGGCAGTCCATCTCCCAGGTGAAGCCGATGCCGCCGTGGGTCTGCAGGTTTTCCTTGGCGGCGTACCACGAGGCTTCGCAGGCGCTGACCCTGGCGGCGGCGGCGGCCAGGGGCAGTTCCGGCGCGTCGGTGTCCAGCGCCCAGGCGCCATAGTAGGCGTTGGAGCGGGCCAACTCGTTCTTGACGTACATGTCGGCCAACTTGTGCTTGATCGCCTGGTAGCTGCCGATAGGCCGGCCGAAGGCGTAGCGGTTCAGGGCATAGTCCTTGGCCATCTCCAGCGCCCGGTCCGCGCCGCCCACCTGTTCGAAGGCCAGCAACACCGCGGCGCGGTTGTTCACCTGTTCGACAATATCCAGCCCTTCGCCGGGGCCGCCGAGACGTTCGGCGGCCGCGCCCTTGAAGATGAGCTTGGCGGCGCCGCGCGTGGGATCCAGGGTCGTGAGGGTTTCGCGGCTGACGCCGGCGCCCTTCAAGTCCACCAGATAGGCGTTCAACTGCCCCGCTTCCTTGGCCAGCACCACCGCCAGGTCAGCGACATCGCCGTCGGTGACCGGAAGTTTCTCGCCCGTGAGCTTGCCATCGGAGACCGTGGCCTTCACCGAGGCGGCGCTGACCACGCCCGGACCCTCCACCGTCGCCAGGGCGCCGATGATCTCGCCGGCGGCGATCCTGGGCAGGACGGCGGTCTTCTGGGCGTCGCTGCCGGCGATCAGCAGGGCTTCGGCCAGGAAATAGACCGTGGAGGCGAAGGGGATCGGCGCCAGGGAACGGCCCAGTTCCTCGGCGATGACGCACAGCTCCATGCGGCCCAGGCCCAGGCCGCCATGTTCCTCGGGGATCGCCGCGCCCAGCCAGCCCTGGCCGGCCACCGCCGTCCACAGGGGCTGGTCATACGAGCGGTCGGCGTGGTCCAGCACGCCGCGCACGGTGGCCATGGAGCAATGGGCGCTCAGGAACTTGCGCGCCTCGTTTTTCAGGAACTTCTGGTCATCGGAAAAGTCGAAATTCATGCCCGCTGGTCCAATCCGTCGCCGCCCTGGGGACCGTGTCGGCCCCTCTTTTTCGTCGCCGCCCAGGATAACTGCCTTTCGCCGCAGGGAAAGATTGACTGTGCGTCAAGGATTTACGGTTTTTATGTCGGCTGCGGATTAGCGGAATTTGGACGGCGCACATGGCCAAGGCAGTCTTTCAACGGAACCAGAAGGTCTGGGTGGAAAGCGTCGGCGCTTGGGCGGTGATCGAAAAGATCGTCCCCATCTGGGCCAAGGGCTTCGATGAGCCGGTGCGGGTCACCTATGAGGTGGGCCTTGGCCGGCCGTTCCTGGCCGCCGAGCTTCGGCCCGAGGAGCGCGACGCGGAGGGGGCCGCGGACGCAGGGTCCTGGCGCCTGCTGCGCGCTCGCAACAAGTGGCAGTCGGCTGACGACTGCACGCATCACCCCTATCCTGGCACCTTCCCGGTGGTGGTCACCGACATGGGCGACTGGGGCGGCTGGCGGGTGCCGGGGGCGGAATACGACCGCGACCCGCGTCTGATCGAATTCCAGGCCCGGCTGATCACCTCGGCCCCGACCCTGCGCAACCTGGCGCGCGACCTGCTGACCATGGTGGCGGAGAACCCCGAAGACGCGCCGCCGGTGATCCAGGATCTGGCCCGCCGCGCCATCGCCATCGAGCGCTATCTGCAGGAAATCCCCGGCGGGGAAGTGGCTTCCGGCCGCGCGGCGAACACGGCGCAGGCGGCGGAGTAGGGCTGGGCGGCGGTTACGCCCTCGCCGACAAAACCCATTTCCCGCCGCGCCGACAGTGGCGCCCGTCGCAGTCCACGGCTAAATCCTGGGGATGCGCACAGAGACCCCCCAGCCGATCCGCCTCGACGAGTACACGCCCCCCGATTTCCTGATCGAGGAGGCCCATCTGGACTTCGACCTTCAGCCCAAAGCCACGCGCGTGAAGGCGAAGCTGACGATCCGGCGCAGCGGCGACCACGATCGGCCCCTGAAGCTGCATGGTGAGCGGCTGAAGCCGGTGTCCGTAACCCTGGACGGCCGTCTGCTCACCGAAACCGAACGCGGGATCGACGCCGAGTGGCTGACGGTGCCTGGCGTGCCGGACAGCTTCACCCTGGAAACCGAGGTCGAGATCGATCCGGAGGGCAACAAGGCGCTGGAGGGGCTCTACATGTCCGCCGGCCGCTTCTGCACCCAGTGCGAGGCCGAGGGCTTCCGCAAGATCACCTGGTTCGCCGACCGGCCCGACGTGCTGTCGCGCTTCACTGTGCGGGTGGAGGGGGCCAAGGCGTTCCAGCACCTGCTGTCCAACGGCAACCTGATCGACAGCGGCGAGGCGCCGAACGGCCGCCACTTCGCGGTTTGGAACGACCCCTTCCCCAAGCCCTGCTACCTGTTCGCCCTGGTGGCCGGCGAGCTGGACGTGTTGGAGGACAGCCTGGTCACCATGAGCGGGCGCACCGTTGCCCTGCGTATCTTCGTCGATCCGGGCATGGCGGCCCGGGCCGAATACGCCATGGACAGCCTCAAGCGCTCGATGAAGTGGGACGAGGAGGTGTTTGGCCGCGAATACGATCTGGACCTGTTCATGATCGTCGCCGTGCGCGACTTCAATTTCGGGGCGATGGAGAACAAGGGGCTGAACATCTTCAACTCCTCCCTGCTGCTGGCCGACAGCGCCACCGCCACCGACCTGGACTATGAGCGTATCGAGGGCGTGGTGGCGCACGAGTATTTCCACAACTGGACCGGCGATCGGATCACCTGCCGCGACTGGTTCCAGCTGTGCCTGAAGGAAGGGCTGACGGTCTTCCGCGACCAGAGTTTCTCCGGTGACCAGCGCGGCCACGTGGTGCAGCGGATCAAGGACGTGAAGGCCCTGCGCGCCCGCCAGTTCTCGGAGGACGCCGGACCGCTATCGCATCCGGTTCGTCCGTCGACCTACATGAAGATCGACAACTTCTACACCGCGACCATCTACGAGAAGGGCGCGGAGGTTATCCGCATGCTGAAGCTGCTGATCGGCGACGCCGATTTCCGCAAGGGCATGGACCTGTATTTCGACAAGTGGGACGGCCACGCCACCACGGTGGAGGCCTTTATCCAGTGCTTTGCCGACGTCACCGGCCGTGACCTGGGGCCGTTCTTCGCCTGGTACGAACAGGCCGGCACGCCGCGGGTGGAGGTCGAGGCCCTCTATGACGAGGCGGCCAAGGCCCTGGACCTGAAGCTGACCCAGACCACCGCCCCCACCCCCGGCCAGGCTGACAAGGTGGCTCTGCCCATCCCCTTCGCCTTCGGCCTTATCGACGAGGACGGGCGGGTGCTGCGCGAGACCGAGGTGGTGGTGCTGGACGAGGCGACCAAGAGCGTCCGCATCGAGGGCGTGGCGCGCACGCCGGTGCTGTCGGGCCTGCGCGGCTTCTCCGCCCCGGTGAATTTCTCGTCCGACGCCCCGGCCAAGGACGGCTATGTGCTGCTGTCCTCGGACCCAGACCTGTTCAACCGCTGGGAGGCTGGTCAGACCCTGGCCCGCAACCTGATCCTGGCCCGCGCCTCCGGCCATCCGGACGAGGTCGGCGAGGAGCGCTTCGCCGAGGCCATGGGCCGGGCCCTTGACGATCAGTCCGCCGAGCCGGCCTTCAAGGCCCTGTTGCTGGCCCTGCCGTCGGAGTCCGACCTGGCCGTGATCGCCGCCCCCGCCGACCCAGCGGCCATCCACGAAGCGCGCGAAGCCCTGCGTGGCCGCATGGCGGTGCACCTCGGCGAGACCCTGAGCCGGCTGCACGGGGGCTTGCAGGACGGCGGCGAGTTCTCGCCCTCCGCCGAGGCCGCCGGGCGACGCGCCCTGCGTAATGCGGCCCTCGAACTGCTGGCCGCTGATCCTCACGCCGACAACCGCGCCCGCGCCCGCGGCCACTTCGAGGCCGCCGGCAATATGACGGACGCCATCGGCGGCCTCACGGCCCTGATGCTGCTGGGGGGCGACGACATCGACGACGCCCTGACCGACTTCTTCGAGCGGTGGAAGGACGAACCCCTGGTGATGGACAAGTGGTTCCAGGTTCAGGCGCGAGATCCCTCCGAGGGGGCTCTGGGGCGGGTGCTGGGGTTGACCGCCCATCCGGCTTTCGACGCCAAGACGCCCAATCGTCTGCGGGCCCTGGTGCAGAACTTCGCCAGTTTCAACCCGGCCCGGTTCCACGATCCCAGCGGGGCGGGCTATCGTTTCCTGGCCGACCAGATCCTGATCGTCGACACGTTCAATCCGAACGTGGCCGCGCGCCTGGTGGAGCCCCTCGGCAGCTGGAGCCGTTACGCCCCGCACCTGGGCGCCCTGATGCGGGCTGAGCTGGAACGCATCACCCAGGCGCCGAACCTGTCGAAGAACGTCCTGGAACTGGCCAGCAAGGCCTTGGCCTAGGCCCTGGATACCGCGTCTTCGCCGCGACAAAATGTACGCTTGAATCTCGGACAGATTGCCGCGCCCGTGACGGAACCGCTGACGGCGCGTAAGAATCGAATCACGGGTAGTGCGTCTTGCAAGTGATCGAGGAGCGGCGGGGTTTTGGCGAAGGACGCCTCGGGCGGTCGGTGGGACCGGCGACGCGCGCGCGTGGGCGCCGAAGCGTTAGTGCGCCCGGCTGTCCCCGGCGCGCCGGCGCGCACTCAGCCCGCCCTGGTGCGCCTGGCCGTGCTGGCGGTGATGCTGAGCGCCGCCATCTACACCGCCTTCGCCGCCATCCGCCTGCAGCATTCGGAATCCGTCGTGCCAGGCGGGGCAACTTTGGCCGCACAGGCGGGGGGCCTCGGTGAGCGACTGGATGGGGTGAGCGCGGTGATGCGCTCGGCCCTGATCGCCGCCGACGGCCTGCAGCAGCGCTTCCCGGACAGCCCTATCGAGGCCGCCGAAATGGCCGCCAAGTCAGCCGGTGACCGGGCCGACGGCGCGGCGGTGGTGCTAGGCGGCGAGGTGGTGGCCGAGTCCGGCCAGGTTCAGGGCTCCAATTGGAAGGGCGCTGCGAGGGCTGCCCTGGCGGCCGGCGGTACCTTCTGGCTGGGCGCCCCGGCCGGCCCCGGTCAGGGCGCATCGCTGTACGCCGCCTGGGTCTCCGACATCGGCAAGGCCAAGCGCGTCATTGTCTTGCACGCCAACCGCGCCGCCCTGGTGGGGGTCATGGATGGCGGCGCCGGCGCCGCCGTGGCCCTGCCAGACGGGCGCATTCTGGCCTCGGCCGGCGACGGCGGCGTGGATGCGGCCAGCACGGTGGCCGAGGCCTTCGCCATCGCCCCCGGCGACGTAAAGCCCGGCGCCCTGGCTCATGGGCATCGCCCGGACGGCCGCTCCGTCGATCTGGCCGTGCGCTCGGCCTCCGACGGCGCGCTGCTGGCGTTGAGCGCCGCGCCGACCAAAGGCGCGCTGGAAGACAATCTGCGCGACAATCTGGTCTCGCTGCTGGCGCCGCTCTCCATCGCCACCGCCCTGTGCCTGCTGCTGGTGTTCCAGAGCCGCAAGGCCGAGGCCGCCCAGGCCGCCTTCGCCGAGAGCCAGGCCCGCTTTCGCCTGGCGGTGGAAGCGGCGCGCTGCGGTATCTGGGAATGGGACCTGGTCTCGGGCGAGCTGTTCATGTCCGACGTCATGGGCGCCATGCTGGGGTGGGGCGGCAGCGGGGTGGCCACCACCGACCAGGTGCTCGACCGCATCTCCCCCGATCACCGCGTGCGCGTGCGCCAGGCCCTGTCCAACGCCCGCTCCTCCAGCGCCTTCGACGTCTCCTTCCGCGTCCCAGACCCCGCCGGCGGCGCCCCCACCTGGATCGACGCCCGCGGTCAGGGCTTCGGCGACGCCGTGGCCGAGGGCTTCCCCCGCATCATCGGCGTGGCCCTGGATGTCACCGAGGAGCGCCTGGCCCAGATCCGCGCCCAGGCCGCGGAGAACCGCCTGCGCGACGCCATCGAAAGCGTGCCCTCCGCCTTTGTGCTGTGGGACCGCTCCGGCCGGCTGTTGATGTGCAACCGCAATTACCGCGACTTCTTCGGCATTGAGCCCAAGGTGCTCAAACCCGGCGCCCAGCGCGATCAGGTGGTGCGGTTCGTGAGGCTGGCCATCAAACAGGAGGTGGCCACCAGGGTTCAGGGGGTGCGCGAGGCCGAGCTGAACGACGGCCGCTGGATGCAGATCGCCGAGCGCCGCACCTTCGATGGCGGCATGGTGGTCACCGCCACGGACATCACCGCCATCAAGACCCAGGAGGAGGCCAGGCGCCTCAACGAGGAACAGCTCCAGCTCATGGTTCAGAACCTCGAGCGCGCCCAGGAGCAGACCGCGGAACTGGCGCAGAAATACGCCAACGAAAAGGTCAAGGCCGAGGGCGCAAACAAGGCCAAAAGCGAGTTCCTGGCCAATATGAGTCACGAGCTGCGCACGCCGCTGAACGCCATCAACGGCTTCTCCGAGATCATGGTCGGCGAGATGTTCGGCCCCCTGGGCGATCGCCGCTACCAGGAGTACGTCAAGGACATCCACACCTCCGGCGAGCACCTGCTGGCCCTGATCAACGACATCCTCGACATGTCGAAGATCGAGGCGGGAAAAATGAACCTGCGCTTCGAGCCGGTCTCCCTCGACATCCTGGTGGAAGACGCCGTGCGCCTGGTGCGCAATCGAGCCGAGAACGCCGGCCTCTACATCGATGTCGCCCTGCCGCCCCTCCCCGAGATCGACGCCGACTATCGCGCCATCAAGCAGGTGCTGCTGAACCTGCTGTCCAACGCCCTGAAGTTCACCCCCAAGGGCGGCAAGATCACGGTCCGGGCCGAGATGCGCATGGATTCCTTCGGCCAGAAAGTCCAGGTCAGCGTCACCGACACCGGCATCGGCATCTCCAAGGAAGACCTCTCCCGCCTGGCCAAGCCCTTCGAGCAGGTGGAAAGCCAACACGCCAAGACCCAACAGGGCACGGGCCTTGGCTTGGCGCTCAGCAAGTCCCTGGTGGAAATGCACAGCGGCGTCATGGAGCTGCAAAGCCAGCCCGGCGAAGGCACCACCGCCAGCTTCGTCCTGCCCGCCCGGCAGCCGGGCCTGGCCGCGGTGGAGGCGCAGGCGGTGGCTTAGCCGCCGCCAACAGGTTGTTCCAGGCTGCCCGTTATGGCGCTGGCGTGGCGCCGGCCGGCTTGGCGGAGTCAGGCTGCTGCTGAAGCTGCGGCTGTGGGCGCATTTCCTGGGCGACGGCCGCCCGCTGCGCCTGGGGCAGGGTGGCTGTGAAGTCGATCACCGCCCCGTCGATCGTGGACCGCAGACCCATCTCCAGCGTGCGCGCCTGGTCCAGCCTGGCCTTGATGGCTGGGGCGTCGACCTTGTCGGCGCTGAGGGCGGTCCAGGCTTCGAGGCGAAGCTGCCGGATCGCCTGGGCGTTGGGGCGTTCGGCTACGGTCACCGCCTTTACGGCGGCCGCGAAATCCTGGCGAGGCCCCGGCGGCAGGGCCATGGCCGCGCGGCGGGCCGGCTGCAGCGCGCCTTGGCCGGCAGCGTTCATCGCCCGCATCTTGGCGGCTTGGGCGCCGATCACCACCACGGTGGCCCCCGCGCCCAGCAGGAAGAAGTTCAGCGCCAGCGATATCAGCAGGCCTATCAGAAGTCGGCGTGAGGTCATCCGACGTCGCCCACACCGGCGCCGTCGACGCCGAACGCGTCGCCGGCCGCGGCTTCCTCGCCCTGGGGCGGGGCGTGGATCGGGGTGACGACGTTGATCAGGGCGTGGGGGGCGAAGACGACGCCCATGGCCACCCCGGCCGCGCAGGCGCCCGCCAGGCCTGTCGCGACGCCCACCCCGGTCAGCCACCGCGCCAGCCAACCCGGCGCCGCGCGCGCCGGCGGGGCCAGGGCGATCACCCGGTCGCTCAAGGCCAGGCTGGGTGAGGCGGCCGTGGCCCGCCACAGCAGATGGTCCAGCACCGACTCGGCCTCAAGCGCGACGCTGGCGGTCCCAGGAGCCGCCTCCGCCCCGGCGAGGCGCCGCGCCGCCTCGCGCTCGCCCTCGGGCCAGCGGCCGATATCGGCGCCGTAGGCCATGGCCAGTTCCGCGAACCGTTCCTGCGTCATGCCCCCCGCCCCATTGTCCCAAACCCCATGGATCGACCTCTCATCCTGCATGACGCCGTCAACCGCCGTCCGCCAGATCGGCTAGCGACGCCCGCAGCGCCCGCCGCCCCCGCGACAGGAGGCTTTCCAGCGCCTCGACGCTCACCGCCATCAAGGCCGCGGCCTCGATATTTCCCAGTTCCTGATAGTGGCACAGGACGATCGCCTCGCGCTGGCGGGGCGGCAGGGCCGCCAGGGAGGCCTCCACCCGCTTGCCGACGTCCAGGGCGTGCAAGTTGCGGTCGGGCGCCGGTCCGGTGTCCACCTGTTCGGGCATGTCCGCCGTCGGCCGCTCGCGCCGCCGCCGTAGCCGGTCGTAGCAGAGGTTCAGGGCCACTCGGTGCAGCCAGGTGTCGAACTTGGCCTCGCCCGGCCGCCAGTTCACGGCGTTCTTCCAGACCCGGATGAAGGTCTCCTGGGCCACGTCCTCGGCCTCGGCGGCGTCGAACAGCATGCGCTGCGCCAGGGCCAGGATGCGGGGCAGCTTGCGGGCTACCAGGGCGCGGATCGCCGCCGGGTCGCCGCGCCCGGCGCGCAGCACCAGATCGTCGTCGCTGTCCGCCGCCCCCGTGCTCAAACCTCACCTCGTCCACGTCCAGCGCTCCATGCCGGCAAAGCCGTGGGCAGGAGCCCACGCCGAGGAGCGACGCCTGATGATCCCATACGACGAGAACACCGGTGACGCCCCCCAAAGACGCCGCCCCAGTGGGCTTCAACGCGTCATGCAGGCTGTTCCGTCGCGGTGGAGCAGAGGCAAGATCTAGGCGGCCGCCGCGGCGACCCGCCCGATCTCGGCCAGCAGGGATTTGGGAGAGATGGGCTTGGCCACCACGCCGTCGACGCCGGCGGCCCGGTAGGCTTCCCGCTGATGGCGCATGACGTTGGCGGTGAGGGCGATAATCGGGGTCTTCGAAACCGCCGAGGGCAGGGCGCGGATCTGGCGGGTGGCTTCCAGCCCGTCGATCCCCGGCATCTGGATATCCATCAGGATCAGGTCGAACTGGCCGGTTCGGGCGGCCTCGACACCGCGCTCGCCGTCCTCGGCGCACTGCACCTGGGCGCCCAGGGCTTCAAGCATCCGGCCGGCGATCATACGGTTGGTGGCGTTGTCCTCCACCAGCAGGATGCTGACCTCGGCCAGATCTGTATCGGCCTCGGCTTGAGGCGCCGCGGCGACCTGGGCCTGGGGCGCGTCGACTTCCAGCCAGAACGTCGAGCCTTCGCCCGGCGCCGAGATCAGCCCGATCTCGCCGCCCATCATCTGGGCCAGTTTGCGCGTGATCGCCAGGCCAAGGCCCGAACCGCCAAACCGCCGCGTGGTGGAGCTGTCCGCCTGCTGAAAGCGCTCGAAGATCCGGTCCTGAACGTCCTGGGCGATGCCAATGCCGGTGTCCGCCACCTCAAACCGCAGGCAACGTCGCCCTTCGCGCTCCGCCAGGCTGGCGCGCACGGTGACTGACCCGGTCGGGGTGAACTTCACCGCGTTGCCGATCAGGTTGAACAGGCACTGCCGCAGGCGGCCTGGATCGACCTTGGCCAGACCCAACGTCGCCGGGGCCACCACGGTCAGGGTCAGGCCCTTGTCCCGGGCCTGGGGGGTGAGCAGCTTGACGACGCCGCCGACCAACTGCACCGGGTCCGCCGTCTCCGGGTTCAGCTCCAACCGGCCCGCCTCGATCTTGGAAAAGTCCACGACGTCGTCCAGCAGGTCCTGCAGCATGCCGCCGCAAGCCATCGCCTCGTCGATCAGGGCCTCGCCATCGATGCAGAACTTTTGCGCCTTCAACAGATGCAGCACCCCCAACACCCCGTTCATCGGCGTGCGGATCTCGTGGCTGATATTGGCCAGGAAGCGCGACTTGGCCTCGGTAGCCGCCCGCGCCTGTTCCAGCGCCACATTCAGATCCCGAGCCTGAGCCTCGGCCTGGCGGCGAGCTTCGACGATGGCGGAGATATCGTCGACGTACATCACCACCCCTTCGATGGCCTCGGATCCGTTGCGCCAAGGCCGTACCTCCCAGCGCAGGGCGTAGGCGTTGCCCTGGGTGTCGGTGAGGGAGTCTTCGTCGCACCGGGTGGTGTGGCCCTGCAACGCCCGCTTCTGCGCGGCGATGACCTCGGCATAGGGCGCGTGGCCCAGGCCTCCCAGGCTGTAGCCGATGTGGGGTCGCGTCTTCAGGTGGAAAAGCTCCACCCAGCGGGGGCTGACCATCAGGTAACGCAGCTTCAGGTCGAAGATCGCCAGGGCGTAGGGCGCCTCCTCGATGAGCTGGCGGTTGCGATACTCGCTGCTTAGGGCGGCGTCGCGGGCCTGCGCCAGGGCGGTGACGTCCTGTGAGATGCCGTGCACCCTATGCCCGCCCTCGGCCAGGCGCTCGGCCCGTAGATGGACATGCACCTGCATCCAACCGCCGGATTCCGTGCGCAGGCGAAGCTCGAAGGCGCCCGCCTCGCCCCGCTCGATGGCGGCGTCCATCGCCTCGATCACGCCGGGCAGATCGTCGGGATGACAGTGGCGGCTGAACTCCTCCTCATTGGCTATGCTCACGCCGGCCTCGGCCAGCATGGCGCGGCATTCCTCGGACCATTCGATCCGCTCGGTTCTGGGATCGAACCACCACAGCCCCACCCGCGCCGCCTGCGACAGGTGGCCATGGACACGAAGGCTCTCTTCCAGGGCGCGGGCGTTGCGCTGTTCCAGGGTTACGTCATGCAGCGTGGCCATGATCTCGCCGCCAGGCCCCAGCCGGGCATAGCCGCGCAGCCAGACCCAGTCGCCGTCGCGGTGCGCCACCCGCATCTCCAGCACCGAGTGGCCTTCCCGCAGCAACTGCTGGACGTCATCGAGGGTGTCGCGGCGATTGTCCGGGTGGATGATGTCGAAGATGAGTGAGCCGACCAGGCTCTCACGCGACCATCCGGTCACCTTGCGCCACGCGGGATTGATCTCGATGATCCGGCCGTCGGGCGTGACCACCATGAACAGATCGGCCGCGTTCTGGAAGAACCAGAGCGCGGTCTGCGCCTCCGCGCCTAACTCCGCGCCGAGCTCGAATGCCGGTGTCGCCTTGGGGGCGCCGGAGTGTTTCATGACTGTTCGCTCCCGACGCCCATTGTGACGGGAAAGCTGAATGGAAACTTGAAATGGGTGGCCGCCGCCAATTTGTCGCAGGGGCCAGGTCGGCGAGCTAGTCCCCGGCGACGCTCAGGAGGAACGCCTGGTGCGCCGCCTTGCGCACGGCTTCTATACGGCGATGCAGGGCCTTGAAATCCCGTGTTCCGCCGGCCTGGGCCAGCAGGGTTTTCAGGGCCGCCGGTTCTTGTGAAGGGTCGGCGTCGTCCTCTAGCGCCACCTTCAGCAACTGCGACAGGTTCTGCTGCAACCGGCCGGCGTCGGCCAGGGCCTGCACCCGGTTCGGCGCTGCCAGCCCCGCCGCGCGCAGAGCCTCCAGGGCCTCGAAGGTGTTCTGCCGCAACGGCCCGCCGCGCGGGGCGGCGGCCAGTTGCAGGTGTTGGGCCGCGAACTCGATGTCCACCAGCCCGCCTTCCCCCAGCTTCATGTCCCAGAACCCCTTGGGCGGTCGCTCCTTGGCCATCAGGGCGCGCATGTCGCGGACATCCCTGGCTTGGCCGACGGGGTCGCGGGGCTGGCGCAGGGCCGCTTCGATGGCCGCCTCGGCCTCAAGCTGAAAGGCGGGTGAGGTGGCCCAGACCACCCGAGCGCGGGTCATGGCCAGGAATTCCCAGGTCTCCGCCTCGCCTTGGTAATAGCTGGAAAAGGCGCCGAAGCTGACCGCCACCGGCCCCTGGGTGCCGGAGGGCCGAAGCTGCAGGTCCACGTCGTAGAGCAGGCCTTCGCCGGTGGGCGCCGACAGCGCCGCCACAAGGCGTTGGGTGAACCGGCTGTAGAAGGTCTCCGCGCTCCAGCCCTTGATCACCGAGGCGCTTTCGCGGTCGTCTGGCCGGTAAAGGGTCATCAGGTCGAGATCCGAGCGGGCCGTCATCTCCCGCGAGCCGCACTTGCCCAGCGCCACCACCGCCACCTGCCCGGGGAAGGCGCCGGCCGACCTGCCCACCTCATCCAGGGCCGCCGCCGACAGTCCCTGGATCAGGGCCTCGGCCAGATCCGCGAAAGCCGCCCCCGCCGCCTCGGCGCTGGCCACCCCGCCCATCACCTGGACCCCGATGCGAAAGGCCACTTCCCGATGCCGGCGCCGCGCCAGGTCCATGGCCGCCTCGAAGCCGTCGGTGGCGGCGATGGCGTCGGCTAGGTCGCCTGGCGCCTCCACGCCCTCGAAGAAGGAAGGGTCCAGCAAGGCGTCCAGGGCGGCGGGCTGGCGGGCCAAGGTGCGGGCGAATTGCGGGGCGAAGGCCATCACCCGCACCACGAGCTCCAAGAGCCTGGGCTGGGCCAGGAACAGCGACTGCACCTGCACCCCCGACGACATGCCGCCGAAAAAGTCGCCGAACCTCAGAAAAGCTGCGTCGGGCGCTCCGGTGGCGTTCACCGCCTCCAGCAGGCGCGGGGCCAGTCGGGTGAAAAGCTCGCGACCCCGCTCGGTTCGGGTGGCGGCGATATGGCCGTGGTGCCACCCGCGGATGGTCTGGGATACCTGCTGCGGGTGGGTGAAGCCCATGCGCTTGAGGGTCGCCAGGGTCTCGGGATCGTCATCGACGCCCGTGAAGATCAGGCTGCCAAAGCGGGACGACAGCGGCTCCTCGCCGGCGAACAGCTCGCCATAGCGGCCGTTCACCCGCCGCAACACCCCCTCTACGAAGGCGTCGAAGCCGCGCAGACTGTCATGGCCGGCCAGGGCGGCGATGCGACGGCGGTCGGCGTCGGCTTCCGGCAGGCGATGGGTCTGATCGTCGGCGATCATCTGGGCCCGGTGCTCCAGGCCGCGCAGCACGTCATAGGCCTGAGCCATCTCCCGCGCCGCGTCTGGGGTGACGTGCCCCGCCGCCTCTAGCGCCGCCAGGGCGTCCAGGGTGCGTGGCGAGCGCAGTTCCGCGTGGCGCCCGCCCAGGATCAGCTGCTGGGTCTGGACGTAGAATTCCACCTCGCGGATGCCGCCACGGCCCAGCTTCAGGTCGGCTCCCTTCGCGGTCAGCCGGTCGTCCACCTTGTGGGCGTGGATCTGGCGCTTGATGGAATGGATGTCGGCGATGGCGGCGAAGTCGAGATTTCGCCGCCAGATGAAAGGTTTCAGCTCCTCCAGGAAGGCGCGGCCGCGGTTCACATCGCCGCCCACGGCGCGGGCCTTGATGAAGGCCGCCCGCTCCCAGTTTTGGCCGACGGTCTCATAGTATTCGAACGCCGCGTCCACCGGCGCGGCCAGGGGCGTGGACGAGGGGTCGGGGCGCAGGCGCATATCAACCCGGAACACATAGCCGTCCACGGTGCGGCTCTGCAGGATGTTGGACAGTCGCTCGGTGAACCGGGCCGCGAACCGGGCGGGTTCCTGGCCCTGCGCCAAGGGCAGGGCGTCTGGCTCGTAGAAAATCGAGATGTCGATATCGCTGGAATAGTTCAGCTCGAAAGCGCCGTGCTTGCCCATGGCGATGCCGAAATAACCGGGCAGGGGGCCTTCATCGCGTTCTCCTAGCCGCGTGATCCGCCCGCCAGCCAGGGCCTCGCGAGCCGCCAGCTCGACGGCGGCTTCCACGGCCACATCGGCGAACCGGGTCAGGGCGCCGGTGACCGCATTCAGGTCCCAGACCTTGCCCAGGTCGGCCAGGGCGGTGAGCAGGTGCAGGTTGCTCTTCAGCTCTCGCAGCGAGGCCTCGCCGGCGCCCAGGTCCGATCCGGCCCGGCGCCCGGCCTGCAGCAGCGCCTCCAGGCGAGCGTCTGGATCGTCCGCCAGGACCCTCCGCAACCGCTCCGGATCCCGGCGCGCCAGGGCGGCCAAGTAGGGCGATGCCCCGAACACCGGCGCCAGGGCCGGCCAGGCGTCCGCGAGCATCTCCTGCCAGCCGCCCTCGGCGGCGGCCTCGACCAACGTGGCGCGCAGGCGATCCGCTGCCTTGACGTCGACGATGGGGCCGCAGGGCTGGAGGCGTTGGAAGAGGGGCGTCACCGGGGCATCATGGCCGGGCGGCGCGGATGTCGCCAGAGCCTGTCGCGTTTTGATGGAACCATCAAAGCGGGGAAAAGAGGCTCGGTTCTTTAGTTAGCGAGCACGATTCAGCGCTTTGTCGATTCCGACAAATTGCATCGTACTCTCGCGCTCAGCCGATCTTCGGCAACACTAGAGCCACGCGCAGCCCCGGTCCGGAGCCGTCCACGGAGCCTGGCCCCTCGTCCAGTTCCAGGTGGCCCTTGTGCGCCTGGGCCACGGCGCTGACCAGGGACAGGCCCAGGCCCGCGCCCGGTTCATTGCGGCTGTTCTCCAGGCGCACGAACCGCTGCACCACCCGCGAGCGTTCGGCCTCGGGCACGCCTGGGCCGGTGTCGGTCACCGACATCTCCAGGTCGCCGGACGAACGGCGGCGCACGCGCAGCATCACCGCGCCGCCCTCGGGGGTGTATTTCACCGCATTGTCGAGGATGTTGGCCAGGGCCTGGGCGATGAACTCGCGGTTGCCGCGCAGCTGCAGAGCCGGGGTCAGCTCGGCCCGGAAATCCAGCCCCTTGTCCTCGCAGAGCGGCTCGTAGAGCTCGGCGACGCTGGCGGCCATCTCGCCGGGGTCGAACACGGCCGGGTTGGGGGGCTCGACCGCCGCCTCCAGGCGGGCGATGGAGAGCACGGTGGTGAAGGTCTTCAGGACATTGTCGGCGTCTTCCAGGGCGGTGTGCAGGGCATGCACCGGGTCGCCCTTGCCGCTGTCGGCCTCCATGGCCGCCGCCTCCAGGCGGGCCCGCAGGCGCGTTAGGGGGGAACGCAGGTCGTGGGCGATGGCGTCGCCGGCGTGGCGCAGCCCGCCAATGGAGCGCTCGAGCCTGTCCAGCATGTCGTTCAGCCCGCTGGCCAGCTCGTCATATTCGTCGCCGGTGTTGCGCACCTCGGCGCGGGCGCGCAGATCGCCGCCGCGCACCGCGCCGATAACCCCGGTCAGGCCCGAGATATTGCGGTTCACGTCGCGGCTGACCACCACCCCGCCGGCCAGGCCCAGCAGGATCACCAGGGCCGCGGCGCCCCAGAGGGCCCGGGCGATCTTGACCACATAGCCCTCGGCTTCGCCCACGTCGGAGCCGACGAACAGCAGCTCGCCCCCGGCCAGACGTTCCTGCAGCCCCCGGGCTGGGCGCTTGATCACCATGCCGTCGGGATCGGTTTCGTTGAGGCGGAAACTGGCCCATTGCCGGTCGCCGTTCTGCTTCTCCACCGGCGAGACCGCCAGGGAACCGCTCACCGGCTGGCCGTTCTTGTTCATCAGCAGGTAGAGGAAGCCGTGATCGCTGGAGGCGCGGTCGATCACGGTCTGGTTCAGGGTGGCGAAGCCGGCGCGGCGATAGATCGCCTCCAGCGACTGCATCTCGCGGGTGATGGCCGCGTCGGCGTGCCGGTTCACCTCGCCAGCCGTGGCCAGGTAGATATAGGCCAGGAAGGCGCTGGCCGCGGCGGCGAACACCACCAGGAACAGCAGCGTCAGCCGGAACGGCGTGGTGCGGAAAAGGCGCGGCAGGCGCACGGGTCAGGCCCCGATCAGGGTTCCAGGCGGTAGCCCGCGCCCCTGACGGTCTGCAGCATCGGGCGGTCGAAGCCCTTGTCGATCTTCGACCTCAACCGCGAGATATGCACGTCGATGACATTGGTCTGGGGATCGAAGTGATACTCCCACACCTTCTCCAGCAACATCGTGCGGGTCACCGACTGACCGGCATTGCGCATTAGATATTCCAGCAGCTGGAATTCGCGCGGCTGCAGGTCGATCTCCTTGCCCTGGCGGTGCACCTCGCGGCCGATCAAGTCCATCTCCAGGTCGCCAACCCGCAGCAGGGTCTGCACCGAGCCGGTCTCGCGGCGCCGGGCCAGGGCTTCCACCCGGGCGCTCAGTTCGGCGAAGGCATAGGGTTTGACCAGGTAGTCGTCGCCACCGGCCTGCAGCCCGGCGACCCGGTCGGTGACCTCACCCAGGGCCGACAGGAACAGCACCGGCGTCTGGTCGCCTTCCCGCCGCAGGGCCGAGACCATGCTGACCCCATCCAGCTTGGGCATCATCCGGTCGACGATCATGACGTCGAACTTGGCGCCCTTGGCGGCCAGCAACCCCGCCTCGCCGTCCGGCGCGGCAATGCACTCGTGGCCGGCGTCGGTGAGGCCCTTCAGCATCACCTCCGCCGCCACGGTGTCGTCCTCGACGATCAGCAGTCGCATGCCCGTCCCCCTCCCGTCGCTGCCCCTAGCCGTCGATCTTGACGGCCAGGAACAGGGTGCGGCCGGCGCGGCTGATGCCCAGCGGGATGCTGGTGCGGCCGCTCTTGCGCCACTCGGTTACAGCGGCGGCCACGTCGGTGGCGGTGGCCACCTCATGGCCGCCGGCGCGGACGATCACGTCGCCGCGGCGCAGGCCCTTTTCCCCGGCGTCGGAGGATGTCTTGACCCCGTCCACCAGCACGCCGCGCACCGCTTCATCGATGCTGTACTGGCGCCGCGACAGGGGATCGAGGGGGCTGAGGGACATCCCCAGCAGCTGGGCCTTGGGCGCCACCTTGGGGCCGCTGGCCGAGGGGCCGGAGGCCTCGTCGTCACCGCCGCCGGCGCCGCCGTTCTGGGCCAGCTGCGTCTCGGAGGGGCGGGTGCCGGACTTGATGTCCACGGTCCGCTCCTTGCCGTCGCGATAGACGTCCAGGTGCAGCACGTCGCCGGCCTTGGCCTTGGCCACCTCGCGGGTCATTTCGGAGGAGGTGCTGACCGGGTGGCCGTTCACGCCCACCACCACGTCGCCCTGGGCCAGGCCGCCCTTGGAGGCCGGACCGCCCGGCACCAGGTCGGCGACCACCGCGCCCTTGCGGCCAGACAGGCCCCAGCTGTCGGCCATCTCGTCCGACAGGTTCTGGATCGTGGCGCCGATGTAGCCGCGGGTGATCTTGCCACCGCCCATCAGCTGCTTGGTGATGTTGTCGGCGACGTCCGCCGGGATGGCGAAGCCGATGCCAACCGAACCGCCCGAAGGCGAGAAGATCGCCGTATTGACCCCGATCACCCGGCCATAGGTGTCGAAGGTCGGGCCGCCGGAGTTGCCGCGGTTGATGGGGGCGTCGATCTGAATGTAGTCGACGAAAGTCTCGCCGATGTCGCGGCCATAGGCCGAGACGATGCCGGCCGTGGCCGTGCTGCCCAGGCTGAACGGGTTGCCCACCGCCAGCACCCAGTCGCCGACCCGGGGACGGGCGTTGTTCTCGAAATCGACGAAGGTGAAGTTGTGCCCCTCGACCTTGATCACCGCCAGGTCGGTTCCCTCGTCGCGGCCGACGATGGTGGCCTTCAGCTCCTTGCCGTCCTTCATGACGACCTTGATGTCCTCGGCGTTCTCGACGACGTGGTTGTTGGTGACGATGTAGCCGTCTGCGGAGATGAAGAAGCCCGAGCCCGCCGATAGCGCCCGCTGGCCCTTGGGCGCAGCCCCGCCGCCGGTTCCGTCCTCGTCGCCGTCGCCGCCACCGGGGGGCACGAGGTTGAACGGGAAGCCCTTGAGGCCTGGCGGCGTCTGGGAGACCGGCACGTGCGAGGTGACATTGATCGACACCACCGCCGGGGAGACCTTCTCGAAGATGTCGGCGAAGGACTGCGGCGCGCCGGGCGCAGGGGCGAACACCGGAGAGGTGGACGCCATCAGCAGGCGGCCGTCATGCGGGTTCGCCGCCGCGGTGGGCAGTCGCATACCCACCCCGGCCGCCGCGGCGACGGCCACGCCGACCCCCGCCAGAGCGCCCACAAAGAACTGATACTTCTTAACGGCCATCGTCAGCTTCCTCATTCCCGGAATTGGTGGGGGCCCGGGAACCCTTAACCTAGGCCCCGATGCCAAAATGCGCGAGGGTCCTCAAGTTACCTTTCCGTCATTCCCGCGGCTTTCCTGCAGCGGATTTCAGGCGCGAAGTTGTCACAATGTTTCATCTGCCGTCAGAACCTCAAGTCGGGCCTCTTCTTCGGGCGTCAACACTTCCAGTTTTACGCCAGACGACCGTCTAAGGATCAACAGCACCAGACCGATCGCCGCCACCGCGAACGGGGCGCTCCAAAGGGCGGCGTTGCCCCAGGAAAAGGGCGGTTTCAGCAGCACGAATTCGCCATATCGCGACTGCAGGAAGGCCTTCACCTGGGCGTCGGTCAGTCCCTGAGCCACTTCCTCGCGCACCAGCTTACGCAGATCGGCGGCCAGGGGCGCCTCGGAATCGTCGATCGACTCGTTTTGGCACACCAGGCAGCGCACGTCGCGGAAGATGGCCCGCGCCCGGGCCTCCTTGGCTGGGTCGCCCAGCCGCTCCGACGGGTCCGACGCCGCCGCCAGACAGAGCACGGCGCTGGCGATGGCGAAGACCTTGGGAAGGGTCTTCATTCCGCCGGTTCCGTCGCCAGCTTCGGAGCCGTGGCGGATCTGCGCCCCACCGCGAACCGCAGGCGGCGGTCCGACAGCGAGATCGCTCCGCCCAGCGCCATCAGGATCGGACCCAGGAACAGGAACCGCGCCCAGGGATTCCAATAGGCTCGCACCAGCCACCCGGGCGTGCCGCTGGCCGCCACTCGCCGCTCGCCCAGCACCACATAGATGTCGTCGGCCCCCTTGGCGCAGATCGCCACTTCCGAAGTGGTCTGGCCGCCGCTGTCATAGGTGCGCCGTTCCGGGGCGGCGGTGCAGGCCAGCCGACCGGCCGCGTCTGTGACGTCGATCCGCGCCCGCTCGGCGTCGTAGTTGGGGCCGGGGGCCTGGCTGACGTCCTGCAGGGTCAGACGGTAGTCGCCGAGCGCCACGACGCCGCCGATCGGCCGCACCTCCGCCGCCTCCACCTTCCAGGCGGTCTCGAACGACGCGCCCAGGACGAAAACACCCAGTCCGATGTGGGCCAGGGTCATGCCCCAGGCCCCGCGTGGCAGGCCCGAAAGCCGTCGGCCCACTTCGATCATCGGCGCGCGAAACAGCCTGAGGCGTTCGCCGATTTCCACCACGGCGCCGGCGATCAGCCAGGCGCCGATGCCGATGCCGCAGGCGGCAACGGCCTTGCGCGGGCTCACCAGCGCCAGGGTCAGCAACACCGCCGCGACGGCGACCACGGCGGCCGGGACGAGGCGTTGCAGGACGCCCACGGCGTCGCCGCGCTTCCAGGCCAGCAGCGGCCCAGCCGGCAGAATGATGAAGGCCGCCACCATCAGCGGCACGAAGGTCAGGTTGAAGAAGGGTGGGCCCACCGACACCGCCTCGCCCGTCACCGCCTCCTTGAGCAGGGGATAGAGGGTGCCCAGCAGCACCGTCACCGTCACCGCCGCCAGGATGATGTTGTTCACGAACAAGGCGCTCTCGCGGCTGATCGGGGCGAAGGCGGAAGGGTCCTTCAGCCTGGGCGCGCGCCAGGCGAACAGGGCGAAGCCGCTGCCCGCCGCGATGCCCAGAATGCCCAGCAGCAGGATCCCCCGCTTAGGGTCCACGGCGAACGCGTGGACGCTGGTCAGCACGCCGGAGCGCACCAGGAAGGCCCCCAGCATCGACAGGGTGAAACAGCCCATCCCCAGGAACGCCGTCCAGGCGGGGAAGCCGCCGCGCTTTTCCGTGACCATGGCCGAATGGAGCAATGCCGTGCCCAGCAGCCAGGGCATGAAGCTGGCGTTCTCCACCGGGTCCCAGAACCACCAGCCGCCCCAGCCCAGCTCGTAGTAGGCCCAGAAGGAGCCGAGGGTGATGCCGACGGTGAGCAGGCTCCAGGCCGCCAGCGCCCATGGCCGCACCCACCGCGCCCAGGCGGCGTCGACCCGGCCCTCGATCAGGGCCGCCGCGGCCAGGGAAAAGACCACCGAGAAGCCGACATAGCCGGCGTAGAGGAAGGGCGGGTGGGCCGCCAGGGCGGGGTCCTGCAGCAGGGGGTTCAGCGAACGCCCCTCCACCGGCGGCAGGGCGATGCGCAACAACGGGTTGGAGGCAAAGACCATATAGCCGACGAACAGCGAGCCCAGGGCGCCCTGCACCCCCACCGTCACCGCCTTTAGCCCGAACGGCAGGCCCCGCGACAGCACCACCGCCGCGCCATAGCCGGTGAGGGCGAAGCACCACAGCAGCATCGAGCCCTCGTGGCTGCCCCAGGCGCCGGCCACCTTGTAGAGCAGCGGCTTTTCCGTGTGCGAGTTGGCCGCCACGTTCAGCACCGAAAAGTCGGAGACCACGAAGGCGTGGATCAGGGCGGCGAAGCTCACCGTCATGGCCAGGAAGGCGCCGAGCGCCGCGCCCTCGCCAGCGCCGGCCAGGGTGGCGTCGTTGCGGTAGCGGCCGGCGAAGGACAGCGCCACCTGCGTCAGGCACAGGCACAGCCCCAGGATCAGGGCGAACTGGCCCAGTTCATTGATCATTGCGCGGCCGGTCCCGAGGCGGGGGCGGCATAGGCGGTGGGGCTGGCCCCGTCACCGCGCCACTCGCCCTGTTTCTTCAGGGCCTTGGTCAGTTCGGGCGGCATGTACTTCTCGTCGTGCTTGGCCAGCACCTGCTTGGCCAGGAACAGGCCCGCCTCGTTGAACGCCCCGATCGCCACCACCCCCTGGCCCTCGCGGAACAGGTCCGGCAGGTCACCGCGGTAGACCACCCGGGTGGTGGCGGCCGTGTGGTCGGCGACGGTGAAGTCCACCTCGCCGCCGTCGCGCTTGACCACGCTGCCCACGGCCACCAGCCCGCCCAGCTGGATCGAGCGGCCGGCTGGCACGTGCGCCTGGACCGCTTGAGAGGGGGTGTAGAAATAGGAGATCGAGCCGCGCAGGCCATAGAGAGTCAGGCCCGCCGCCGCCGCCAGCACCGGCGCCACCACGGCCACCACCATCAGTCGACGTCGCGCGGTCTTGGATCGGGGAAGCAGGGCCATGTCGGTTTCTAGTTCGCTGGCGGTGAGGTCAGGGCGGCGTCGAGCTGGCGCAGCACGTCGGGCCGGGCGGCATAGCGCTGGCGGGCTTGCACCAGGGCGGCATCGCGCTTGCCGGTCTCGCCCAGCACCGTATAGGCGCGCACCAGGCGCACCCAACCTTCCGGGTCGTCCGGATTAGTCTTCAGCCGGCTGGCCAGGCCGTCCACCATCTGGTGGATCATGGCCGAGGCGTCAGCCTGCTGGGCTGGCGCGGGCGGTGGCGGCGCCTGCAGGGGCGCGGGCTTGCCAGTCTTTTCCACTGAGGCGATGTCGGCGGCCAGGCCTTCCCGGCGCGGATCATTGGCGGCCAGGCTGCCCATCACCGCGCGCCAGTCAGTCAGTCCGCCGGGGGCGTCGCCGCGGATGATCTTGGCCCGGCCGACGGAATAGCGGGCGATGGCGTTGCCAGGGTCCAGAGCCAGCACGTGGCGGAAGCTGGCCTCGGACTGGGCGTCCACCTGGCCGCCGGCCTGGATGATCTGCACCTCGCCCAGAGCCGCCCAGATCTCCGGCCTGTTTGGCGCCGCCAGGCTGGCCCGCCGCAGCGCGTGGGCCGCGCCCACGGCGTCACCGGTCTCCATGTCCAGCGAGGCCAGTTTCATCAGCGGTTCCGGGTCCGTCGGCCGCTGCCGCGCCAGTTCCGCCAGAAGCGCGCCTAGGGCTTGGGGCGAGGCCTCCTCCGGATGCGCCCGCCACTGCGCCATCCGCGCCTTGAACGGCAGGTCGGGCAAGGCCGGCTGGCCGATCATGGCGTAGATCAGCACCGCCAGGATCGCCGGCGCCCCGGCCATCAGCATCACGGTCACCGGTTTCACCGGCTTGGCGGGGCGCGCCGCCGCGCCGGCGTCGGCCTGGGCCAGCAGGCGCCGGCCGGTCTCGGCCCGCGCCGCGCGCCGTTCTTCGTCGCCCATCAGGCCGCGATCGGCCAGGTCGTCGATCTCCGAAAGCTGTCGCCGGTAGACCGCCAGGGCGGGATCGGGCCCGCCCGCCGCGCGCGCCGCCTGGGCCGCCCGCTGCATCACCAGGGCGGCCGATCCGGCCGCCAAAAGCGCCGCGGCGATCCAAAGCATGATCATGCCGCGCTGTTAGCCCAATCCCCCGCCCGACGCGAGGGCTCGCGCGCCGCATCTCCGCTTCAGAACCGGGACGTCTCCGGGGTCACGTCCGCCAGCTGCCAGGCGGTGGTGAAGGCCTTGCGGGCCTCGGCCGCCTCCTTGGTCTTGCCCTCGGCGTCGAGGGCGATGGCCAGTCCGTGCAGGGTCCAGCCGTCGCCGCGGTAGGTCCTCAGGCTTTCGCGATACACCGCCTCGGCCTCCGCCGGCCGATGCGCCTGCAGCAGGGCCGCCCCCAGCAGGTGGCTGGTGGGTTGATGCCAGTAGGGCGGCTCGGTGTAGGGCAGGTTCTGTTCCAGGGTCCATGCCAGGTGGAACCGGCCAATGGCGTCGCCCAGATTGCCTGATGTTCGGGCGATCTCGCCGTCCAGCAGGGCCAGGGCGATGTCCGCCATCTGATGCGCCGGGATATTGGCCGTGGCATAGGCCGACAGGTCGGCCTTGGTGGCGATGTCGCCCAGGGCTTCGCGGTCGGCTCGCGCCGCCGCCAGGTCCCCCTTGTTGGCGTGGGCAAAGCCGCGGGCGTAAAGCGAAACGGCGGTGTCTAGCTTCAGGGCGGGGTCGGGCATGGGCTCGGCCAGGATCTCGTCCCACTTGCCGAACCGCAGCAGGGTGACCACCGGAGTGAAGTCATAGAGTTCGAGGCTGGGATTGGTCTTGGCCGACGACAGGCTGTCCATCGCCTTGACCAGCCGCCGCGCCGCGCCGATGGCGCTGTTGTAGCGCCCCTCCATCTCTGACGACGTCCACAGGAAGTGGATGTTGTGACCGTAGTAGCCGGACGGGTAATAACCCTGCGCCTTGCACGCGGCGATATAGGCTTCGTCCACCAGAGCCGCCTGCTCATTCACCCGCGCCGCGTCGGCATAGCGGCCCACCCGGTAATAGATGTGCGAGGGCATGTGCACGATGTGCCCGGCCTGGGGCATCAGCACCAACAGGCGGTCCGCGGCGGACTCGGCCCGCTCCGGCGTCGTCGTCGCCTCCACGGCGTGCAGGTAGAGGTGCAGGGCGCCGGGATGGTTGGGCGCCTGCTTGATGATCGATTCCAGGGTGGCGACGATCTCCAGGGCGTGCCCCTTGGGCGTCACCCCATCCTGGCGCCAATAGTCCCAGGGCTGGGTGTCCATCATCGCCTCGGCGTAGAAGGTCCCCGCATCCAGGTCTTGCGGATGCGCCCTCCACAGGGCGCCCATGGCCGCGGCGAAGGCTTCGTCCAGGGCGTGGCGATCATGCGGCGGCGCCTCGGCATAGCGGGCGCGCAGGGCCTCGATCCACTGGCGTTCTTCGGGCGAAGCCTTGGTCTCCAGCGCCACCGCCCTGCCCAGGGCCTGCCAGGCGGGCGCCGCGGCGTCGTCGGGCATGGTCATGTTGATGTTGGGGCCAAGGGCGAAGGCGACCCCCCACCAGCACATGGCGCAGTCCGGATCCAGCCGCGCCCCTTCGCGGAACGAGCGGATCGCCTCGGCGTGGTTGAAGCCGAACAACAGGTTGACCCCTTGGTCGAAGAACTTCTGGGTGTCGGGGTTCTGCGTCGAGATCGGGTGCGTGTGGACGCCCAGGCCGGTGAACACCGGCGCGCCGGGCTTGTCGGCCTCGCCGGCATAGGCGGCGGGCATGGGCGCCATCGGCATGCCCATCCGCATCGGCCCCATCCCCGGCATCGGCGGCATGGGAGGATCAGCGGCTTGGGCGGCGCCGGTCAGGCCGAGCGCCAGGACGGCCAGTATCAGAGACTTCATGACGTTCCCCCTTCGCGGCGCGGAGATTGTCATGAGTGGGCAGGCGGCTGAAGTGTCCAATTTGCCCGTGCGGAAGAAGAGTCCTAGAGCATGACAGCTTCAAGTGGATACCGGTTGAAGCGCCCGTCATGCTCTAAATGTAAGAAGGTAGAGCCTTTTATCCGGCTCAAGTGATTCCACTTGAACCGGAAAGGCTCTAGGCCGCCGCCGCGCGCCTTCGCACCAGCTGGGCGGCCTTGTCGTCGCGGACGATCGCCGACAGTTGCGCGGCGACCTCCAGAAAGGCCCGCGCCCGTTCAGGCTGGCTGGAATCACCGTTGCGCAGGTCCGCCAGCAGGTCGTCGACATATTCGTCCAGCCGCGCCTCGGCGATCTCCTGGGCCTTGGATCGGGCGGAGGCGAAGCCGCCGGCGCTGGCGCTGGCCCGCGTCTGGTGCAGGAAGGTCAACAGGCAGACCGCCCGCTCGTTCATCCTGGGGTCCGGATCCTGGGTCAGCCTGGGCACGCCCTTCAGCGTCCTGCCCTGGCGCACGGTCTGCAGGGGCAGGGCGTGGCCCATGGCGTCGTCCACGGCGCGCAGGTGGGACTCCACCGCTGCGGCCAGGGTGCGCCTTTGCTTAATCAGCCGCCGCGCCCACACCCCTTCGGGCGATAGGTTCAGCGACTGTTCGAACTCGACAATTTCCTGCACCGCGTTCTGGATGGCCTCGGCGGCGATCTTGCCGCCGCCAGGGCCCGCGTCGCGGTTGAACTGGCTGACCAACTCCAGCCGCCTGTCGATCTCGCTCAGCAGATCCTCGCCGAAGACCCCCAGTTCCGTGGAGGCCAGGTAGGTGTCCGACGGCCGGGCCATGGCCATGGCGATGATGCGCAGGATCTGCCAGGGCTCGGCCATGTGAGCGGCCAGCATCTCGAAGAACAGCGGCTCGCTGTCCGCGGCGATATTGCTTACGTCCTTGAACGCCAGGCGCAGCAGCGCCGCCTTCTCCTCGGTGATCCGCCCCAGCCATTCGGGAAGCCGGCCGATGGAGCGACGGGTGATAGCGGCCAGATCCAGGCAGGCGGCCAGGGCGGCGGCGCCCGAGCCTTCGTCGGCGGCGGCGATGGCTGCCTTGAATGCGGCCGTCTCGCCGGCGCGCAAACCCGCGGCCGCGATCGCGCAAAGCTCGTCCAGCGTGTCGGACCGCGATTCAGGCTCCCACTCGTAGATCAGGGCGTTGGCGGCGGCGGTTCGCGCCGGCTCGCTCACCCGCAACGCCCGCCAGAGTTTGGCCAGGGCGCGGGGCGGGAAGCTCACCCGCCCGGTCCGGCCGGCCGCGCAGAAGGGAACGATGGGCGACAGCACGCCATTGCGCGCGCGCCGGTCGCGGGCTTCGATCTCGACAATCACCCGGACCGCCGCAAGACCGGGGTCCAGGCCGCCGTCAGCCGACAGGGCGGCCAGCAGGGTCGCGACCGCCTTGTCCGGCGCCTGTTCAACCAGGCTCCGCACAATCTTCAACTTGGCTTCGGGTAGGGCGCTCATCGGATTCCGTGGAACGGCTGTCCGCTCCAGTTAACATCATGCTGAAGCACCTGTTAACGGTCTGCGAAACCACGGGTTTTCGGCGCGGGACAGGGCAGGGCGCGACCCTATGCCTCGGCTCTGGGCAGCAATAGCTCCACCTTCAGCCCGCCCAGGCTGGAGCGCGACAGGGTCACCGACCCGCCGTAGGCCTTGACCAGTTCGTCGACGATGGAAAGGCCAAGGCCGGAGCCCGGCGCGGCCTCGTCCAGTCGGGCGCCGCGCTTCATCACCTCGTCCCGTCGTTCCTCGGGCAGGCCCGGCCCGTCATCCTCGACGGTGAGCCGCAATTGGTTCGGCGACAGCGCCTCGGCCCTGGCCCACACCCGGCGGGTGCGCCATTTGCAGGCGTTCTCCATGACGTTACCGGCGATCTCCAGCAGGTCCTGGCGCTCGCCGTGGAAGAACAGATCATCGGGGGCCAGCCAGTCAACGTCGCCGCCGTCGTCCTGGAACACGGTGTCGAGCGTCAGGCTCAGCTCCTCCAGGACCGGTCCCACGGCGGTCCGTTCTCCCGGCCCCTGGGAGCGGGCGGCGGCCCGGGCCCGGCGCAGGTGGTGGTCCACCTGCTGGCGCATGGTCTCGGACTGGCGGGTGACCACCTCGGCCAGGTCGCCCGGCTGGCTGGCGGCCTCGGCCAGCATCACCGACAGGGGGGTCTTCAGGGCGTGGGCCAGGTTGCCCACATGGGTGCGCTGGCGCTCCACCACCTCCTGGTTATGGGCGACCAAGGCGTTCAGCTCGTCCGCCAGGGGCTCCAGTTCGGTGGGATAGTCGCCGGCCACGCGTTCGGCCTTGCCGGTTCGCACCGCCGCCACCTCCCGACGCAGGGCGAACAGCGGGGCCAGGCCGAACCGCACCTGGATCACCACCGCCGTCACCAGGCCGGCGCCCAGCAGCAGCAGCGCCAGGGCGGCGGAGGCGGCGAAGTTGCGGATGTCCCGGTCGATAGGCGAGCGGTCCTCGGCGGCCATGAAGATCAGCGGCGTCTTCATATCCGGCAGCAGGGCCTGCATGGCCGCCACGCGCAGGGGCTCGCCCTTCTGCGGCCCGGGGCTGTTGTAGAAGATCGCCTTGCCGGGCGACTTGGCGAAGACGCCGGAACCCTCCGGCGGCGGCGTCAGCTCGGCGTCCCACAGCGAGCGCGAGCGTACGATGGCCTTGAAGCCACCCAGCGGCGTGGCCTGGGCGATCTCCCAATATTTGCCGGAATAGACTCGCAGCGCCCTCTGGTCGGTGAGGGGTGGCGCCGCCACCTGGCCGGAGTCATCCAGCGAGGTTCCCGCCACCAGATTGTCCACCAGCTCTGACAGGCCATCGTCAAACCGAGCCGTGCTGGCCCGGGCGAAGAACACGATCAGGGCAAGACCGGTGACGATCACCACGGCCAGGCTCCAGATCGAGGCCAGGAGCACTAGGCGGCGGACCAGGGAAGGATGGCGCGGCGCCCTGGCCGGGGTAACGCCCGTCCTGCCGCCGATCTTCACGCCTCGGTCGCCTCGCCCTCCAGGGCGACCAGGCGATAGCCCAGCCCGCGCACCGTCTCGATTCGGTCGGGACCGATCTTCTTGCGCAGCCGACCGACGAACACCTCGATGGTGTTTGAATCGCGGTCAAAGTCCTGGTCGTACAGATGCTCCACCAGTTCGGTGCGGCTGATCACCCGGCCCTGGTGCATCATCAGATAATGCAGCAGCCGATACTCCAGCGAGGTCAGTCGCAGGGGCTCGCCGTCCACCGACGCCCGCTTTGCCCGTGGATCCAGCCACAGGGCGCCGAGGCTGAGGTTGGGCGAGGCATGGCCGGCCGAGCGCCGCAGCAGGGCCCGCAGCCGCGCCAGCAGCTCCTCGGTGTGGAAGGGCTTGGTCAGGTAGTCGTCGGCCCCGGCGTCGAAGCCGGCCACCTTTTCGCTCCAGGCGCCGCGGGCGGTGAGGATCAGTACGGGGGTGGCGACATTCGCCCGCCGCCAGCGTTCCAGCACCGTTACCCCGTCCATCTTCGGCAGGCCCAGGTCCAGGACCACGGCGTCATAGGGCTCGTTTTCCCCCAGATAGAGGGCTTCCTCGCCGTCCGGTGCGTGATCGACGGCGTAGTCGGCGTCGGCCAGGGCGGCCTTGAGCTGGCGCGTCAGGTCCGGATCATCCTCGACAAGCAGGATACGCACGGTGTGGTTAGCCTCCGCTGAGGATCGCGCCACTGGTGGCGTCGATGATGAAGTCGATACGGCGGCCGTCGGTGGTAATCCAGCGCACGCGGTAGACCGGGCGGTCTCCCATGCTCTCGGCGCCCGCGTCCAGGGCGCGTCCGGGATGGCCGCGCTTGAGCTGTTCAATGACTTGGTTCAGGGGGATCAGCCTGCGCTGCTGCACCCCGGCCCTCGCTTCGTCCTGTTGTTGCCGCCAGTCCGCCCCCAAGGAATCGGGTCCATGGCTCTGTGCGCTCGCGCCCATGGGCAGGGCGCAGGCGGCAAGGCAAATCCCGATCAAGGCGGCGGCGATACGAGTCATGCCCAAGGTCTTAGATGGCGTTGGCTGAATAGCGCCTGA
This sequence comes from Caulobacterales bacterium, assembly GCA_038228945.1. Taxonomy (GTDB): domain Bacteria; phylum Pseudomonadota; class Alphaproteobacteria; order Caulobacterales; family Caulobacteraceae; genus Acaudatibacter. Next base: position 70,272 of record JBBROW010000008.1, on the reverse strand, counting down.
ACGCAGCATAGGGCGCCGCGACCTCCTGTCACGCCTGGTCTTGCTTCATCCGGGGGCATTGGGTGACCGTCCCGTCACCGTTGGCGCCATCAGGTTTTGCGCTTCGGCGCATAGTCCCGATCCTTGCGCCAGGTCTCGGCGAACGCCTCAAGTTCCGCGTCCGATTGCTCGGGCAGGGTCACCACCAGCCGCGCCAGCAGCACCCCGCGCCCACCCTGGCCGTCGGCCAGGCCGCGCCCCTTCAGGCGCAGGGATTGGCCGGAATTGGACCCCTTGGGCACGCTCAGTGTCACCGGCCCGTCCGGGGTCGGCGCCGTCACCTTGCCGCCCAGCACCGCATCCGGGACCGAGATCGGCAGATCCATCACCAGGATGTCGCCCTCGCGCCGAAAGATCGGGTGGGGGCGGATGACCAGTTCGATCATGGCGTCGCCCGCCCCGCCACGCCCAGGTGCGCCCTGTCCCTTCAGTCGCATCACCTGGCCGTCCGCCGCGCCCTTGGGGATGGTCACGTCCAGGGTCCGGCCATCGGAGAAGGCGATGCGCTTCTTGCCGCCGGCGATGGATTCTTCCAGGTCGATTTCCAGCTTGGCCTTCACGTCCGAACCGCGGGACTGGAAGCCGCCGCGCCCGCCCATGCCGGCGCCCATCCCGGCGCCGCCGCGATTGCCGAACATCTCGCCCAGGATGTCGCTGAAGTCGGCCCCCTCGAAGTTCTGGTTTCTGAAGCCTCCAGCGCCCTGGCCAAAGGGATTGCCGCCGCCGCGGCCGAACGGATCGCCGCCGCCGCCATAGCCGCGCATGGTCTCGCGCCCGTCGGCGTCGATCTCGCCGGCGTCGAACTTCTTGCGCTTTTCCACGTCGCCGACGATGTCGAAGGCGGCGCTGACGCGCTTGAACTTCTCTTCCGCGGCCTTGTTGTCCGGGTTGGTGTCCGGATGGTTGGCCTTGGCGAGCTTGTGGAAGGCCTTGCGAATCTCAGGCGCGCTGGCGCTGCGCGAGACCCCCAGTTCCACATACGGATCCTGCGCCAATCAAAGGCCCCTTTAGAGACAACGGCTGAAAGTCCCTCAGTTAGGCCAAAACGCGCAAGGCGCAAGAGGGCTTGTTGCATATATGCCACAGGCGCGTATCTCAAACAAATCTGGAACGCGTCATGATTTTCGCCCTGGCGCGCTGAACCGCTCTCGCCTAGCTTTCGAAGGCCCGGTACGGAAGCGGGCGAGCGGTCAACACGCGGGGAGACTATTATGACGGGCGCCACGGACACCGCTGAACTGGGCTTCGACCCCGCCACCCTGCGTGAGAAGTACCGCGCCGAGCGCGACAAGCGCGTCCGCGTCGACGGCAATGAGCAATATCAGGAGATCGCGGGCGAGTTCGCCCACTACCTGGAAGACCCCTATGTCCAGCCGGGCTTCACCCGCGCCCCGCTCACCGACGAGGTCGAGGTGGTGGTCATCGGCGGGGGCTTCGGCGGACTGCTGGCCGGCGCCCGCCTGCGCCAGGCCGGGGTCCAGGACCTGCGCCTGATCGAGAAGGGCGGCGACTTCGGCGGCACCTGGTACTGGAATCGCTATCCCGGCGCTGCCTGCGACATTGAAAGCTATGTCTACCTGCCGCTGCTGGAGGAGATCGGCTACCTGCCGGTGGAGAAGTATTCCCGCGCGCCGGAAATCCTGAAGCACAGCCGCGCCGTTGGCGAACACTTCGATCTCTATCGCAACGCCTGTTTCCAGACCGAGGTCACGGAAATGCGCTGGGACGAGGCCGCCTCGCGCTGGATCATCGCCACCAATCGCGGCGACGCCATGAAGGCCCGCTATGTGGTGATGGCCAACGGCCCGCTGCACCGGCCCAAGCTGCCGGGCATCCCGGGCGTCGAGACCTTCGAGGGCCATTCCTTCCACACCAGCCGCTGGGACTACGACTACACGGGCGGTGACGCCAAGGGCGGTCTGACAAACCTGAAGGACAAGGTGGTCGGTGTCATCGGCACTGGCGCCACCGCGGTGCAGTGCGTCCCGCACCTGGGGGCCGGCGCCAAGCAACTCTATGTCTTCCAACGCACGCCATCTTCGATCGACGTGCGCAACAACACGCCCACCGATCCAAACTGGGCTCAGAGCCTCGAGCCCGGCTGGCAGCAGCATCGGATGGACAATTTCAACACCCTGGTCTCCGGCGGCTTCGCCGACCAGGACCTGGTCAACGACGGCTGGACCGATATCATCGGCAACCTCCTGACCATGGCCCGCAAACAGGCCTCCAGCGGTATGTCCCCCCAGGCCCTGGGCGAGATGATGCAGATGGCCGACTTCCAGAAGATGGAACAGGTCCGCGCCCGGGTGGACAGCGTCGTCAAGGATCCCGGCACGGCCGAGGCGCTGAAGCCCTGGTACAACCAGTTCTGCAAGCGTCCCTGTTTCCACGACGAATACCTGGACGCCTTCAACCGGCCGACCGTGAGCCTGGTGGACACCCAGGGGCGCGGTGTCGAGCGCATCACCGCGAACGCCGTGGTCGCCAACGGCCGCACCTATGAGGTGGACTGCCTGATCTACGCCACCGGCTTCGAGGTCGGCACCAGCTATACCCGCCGCGCCGGGTACGAGGTCTATGGCCGCGGCGGCCTGACCCTCACCGGCAAGTGGGCCGACGGCGTCTCCACCCTGCACGGCATGCACGCCCGCGGTTTCCCCAACTGCTTCATCATGAGCAACAGCCAGTCGGGCTTCACCGCCAACTATCCGCACATGCTCAACGAACAGTCCAAGCACCTAGCCTACATCATCGCCGAGGCTACCGCCCGCCAGGCCGCCACCGTGGAAGCGACGCGGGAAGCCGAGGACGCCTGGGTTCAGACCATTGTCTCCTCGGCGATCCTGCGCCAGAAGTTCCAGGAAGACTGCACCCCCGGCTACTACAACAACGAAGGCAAACCCTCAGCCCTGGCCGCTCGCAACGGTCCCTACGGCGGGGGGCCGATCGCGTTTGTGAAAATCCTCGAGGAATGGCGTGAGAGCGGGCAGATGGCAGGCCTGGAGGTGGGGCGGGGGTAGCATTCTCTTCCCCCGAACGAAGTGGCGGGGGAAGTACCCGCGCAGCGGGGGATAGGGGCTCCAGCCTGACGTAGGCGCCGGCACTCCGCTGGAGCCCCTATCGTCTCGGCGCCGCTAGCGCCGATCCACTTCCCCCACGGGGGAAGAGAGGGCAGTTCCTCTAAGCCGCTACCTTCAGCGACGCTTGCAATGCGTCCATCAGCTCCCTTGTCCCGTCCTCGCGCACCTTTGGGTCGTCGAAGCCGTCCAGGAACACCCCTTGTTCGGTGAAGGTCAGCTTGGTTCCGCTTCCCGCCGGCCGAAGTTCGACGGTGGTCTGCGAGACCGAGATCTTCCTGCCGTCCAGATGCATCTCGTAGCTGTAGATGATCCGCTCGTCCGGGATGATGTCCCAGTAAAGGGCGTCGAAGGTGTGAGTGACCTGGCCGTGTTGGCCGGTGTTTCGTTCGCGCCCGCCGACGCGGAAATCCATCTGCGCATCGCCTCGGGCCCAGGTCTCATCGCCGCCGAACCACAGCGCCTTCGCCTTTGGGTCGGCGAAGGCCTTGAACACCCGCGCCGGCGAGGCGTCCAAGGTCCGCTCGATGCAGAAGGTGGCGTGTACGGCGGTCCGTTTGATCAGGGTCTCGGTCATGGTGTTTCTCCGTCGTCTTGCGCTGTGTCGGCCAGGTATTGAGACAGGCGGTCGAGGCGCCGCTCCCAGGTGGTGCGGCGATCGTTGATCCATTGTTCGGCCAGGCTCAGCCCGCCCGGCTGAATCTGGCAGGTCCGCACGCGGCCGAGCTTCTGCGATCTCACCAGGCCGCTGTCCTCAAGCACCCGCAGGTGCTGAACCACCGCCGACAGGGACATGGCATAGGGGGCGGCCAGTTCGCTCACCGAGGCGGGACCCTGGGTCAGGCGCTCGACCATTCCCCGGCGGGCGGGGTCGGCCAGGGCTTGGAACATCAGGTCCAGGGGCGCCGGGGCGGCGTGCTGCAGACCGGTCACCTGGGGACCATGGCCATGTAAGGCTCGGCCTCTTTCATCACCCGCGTCAGGCTGGGCCGGGCCTTGAGCCGTTCGAGATAGGCCTGGGTGTTGGGCCGCCCCTCGCCGATGGGGTGCTGGTAGTCGCCGTAGAACAGCGCCGGCCCCGCGGCGCAGTCCGCCAGGCTGAAGGTCTCCCCCACGGCCCAGGTCTTTGTCGCCATGTCCGCCTCGATCATATCGTAGGCCACGTTCAGCCTGTCCTTGGCCTGTCGGGTCCCGAACGGATCCTTGGCGTCTTCTGGCCGCAGCAGGTTGCTGACGATCCTCTGCATGGGATCGTGCACGTGCAGATCATAAAACCGGTCCGCCAGCCGCACCCGCCGCGCCAGGTCTGGGTCTGCCGGGATCAGGCGGCTGGGCCCGGGATAGTGCTGATCCAGATAGTCGATGATGATGCTGCTTTCCGGCACGACCTGGTCCCGCGCTGTGTCCCGCAACAGCGGGAACTTGCCCACCGGCCACAGCGCCACGAACTCAGCCCCGGTGGCTGGATCGTCCTGGCTGAGCAGCCGCATCTCGAAGTCCGTGCCGTTCTCATAGAGGGCGCTCAGCACCTTCCAGCAATAGGACGACAGGGGGTGCGCGTAGAGGGTCAGGGTCATGGTGGCGCGTCCAGGTGAAACACTGAAGTGATTACTTAAGTGTCATGGCCGGTAGTGACCGTCAAGGGCGCTCTCTTCCCCCCGAGCGAAGCGGTGGGGGAAGTGGATCGCGCCGCGACCCCCTTAATCAAAGAATCTCAAACGTCGGGGGCGCGAGACGAAGGGGGTTCCAGCGGAGAACCAGCGATCGCGTTGGCTGGAACCCCCATCCCCCGCTTCGCGGGTACTTCCCCCATCACTTCGTTCGGGGGAAGAGAAGTTACGCCCCTACCCTCCGACGCTGAGCCCGATCAGCATTTCCCGTTCGTCCGGGCTGATCGGCCGCCAGCGGCCCTCGGGCATGTCGCCAAGGGTCAGGTTGCCGATGCGCACGCGGAACAGGTCCACGACCTTCAGCTCCACCAGGTCGCACATGCGTCGGATCTGCCGGTTGCGGCCCTCGACCAGCACGATCTTCAGCCGCATGTCCGCCACCACGGACACCTCGGCGGGCCGCAGTTTTCGCCCGTCCAGCTCCAGGCCATGGCGCAGCAGGTCCATTTTGGCCTCGGTCAGCTCCCCGCGGACCGTGACCCAATACTCCTTGTCCAGAGCCGACTCCGGCCCGATCAACGCCTTGGCCAGCACCCCGTCCTGCGACAGGATCAGCAAGCCGCGGGAGTCCATGTCCAACCGCCCCAGCGGCGGCAGGCTGTCGTGCGCCCCGGGGATCGGGGCCGGCCGGCCCCACAGCCGCTCGCGGGTCAGCAGCCGCGCCGCCGGAACCTGCTGGCCCTCCGGCTGGGCAGAGACCACCCCCACCGGTTTGTGGATCAACACGCTGGCCACCCCGCCCAACTGAGCCGTGGCCACGTCCGCCAGCACCAGGGTCTGGCCGGGCTCGATCTTGCGCCCCACGTCGGTGACCACCTGACCGTCGATGCTCACCAGCCCCTGACCGATCAGCCCCTCCGCCTCCCGCCGCGAGCACACCCCGCTCTGCGCCAGCCAGCGGTTCACCCGCTGCGGCTCGGCTTCGTCATAGGTGCGGGTCCAGGCCAAAGGATGCGTCTCGAAGGGGTGAAGGGCAGGGAGCCCTGTCTAAAGCACAATGCGCGATTGGCCATCACCCGCTAGAAGCGGGCCATGAACCCCCAGAAGACCACCGAACCCCTGGACGTCATCGTCATCGGCGCTGGCGCGGCGGGCATGATGTGCGCCATCGAGGCGGCCAAGCGCGGGCGCAAGGTGGTCGTCATCGACCACGCCAAGGCGCCGGGCGAGAAGATCCGTATCTCCGGCGGCGGCCGTTGCAACTTCACCAATATCCACACGCAGCCCAAGGCGTTCCTGTCGCAGAACCCGCGCTTCTGCATCTCGGCGCTCAGCCGCTACACCCCCAAGGACGTCATCGGCCTCATCGAAAGCCACGGCATAGCCTGGCACGAGAAGACCCTGGGCCAGTTGTTCTGCGACGACTCCGCCCGCCTGGTGGTGGACCTGCTGGTCACCGAGATGCGCCGCGCCGGCGCGCGGATGAAGCTGCAGACGGCAGTGAAAACCCTCGAAAAAACGCCCGACGGATACCGCCTGGCGCTCGACACCGGAGAGACCTTGGCCGCCACCTCGGTGGTCATCGCCACCGGCGGCAAATCGATCCCGAAGATGGGCGCCACCGGCTTTGGCTACGACATCGCCGCCCAGTTCGGCGTCCCGGTCGTTCCCACTCGTCCGGCCCTGGTTCCCCTGACCTTCGAGGTCGGCCTGCTGGACCGCCTGCGGCCGCTGATCGGCGTGGCGCTGGAGGCCCGCGTCACCGCCGGCAAGACCACCTTCGACGAGGCCATGCTGTTCACCCACCGCGGCCTGTCCGGCCCGGCCATCCTGCAGGCCTCGTCCTACTGGCGCGAGGGCGAGGCCATCACCGTGGACATGGCCCCCGGAACCGATGTCTTCGCCGCCCTGCGCCAGGCGCGCCAGGGCCAGCCCAAACAGGCGCCCCAGACCGCCATGGCCGCCTTCGTGCCCCGCAGCCTGGCCCTGTTCCTGGCCGAGGCGGAGGGCGTCGCCACCCGCAACCTCGCCGACTGCGCCGACGCGGTGCTGAAGCGCCTGGCCGCCGCCATCAACGCCTGGACCGTCAAGCCCGTCGGCTCCGAGGGCTATCGCACCGCCGAGGTCACTCTGGGCGGCGTCGACACCCGCGCCCTGGACAGCCGCACCCTGGAAACCAAGGCCGTGCCCGGCCTCTACTTCATTGGCGAGGTGGTGGACGTCACCGGCTGGTTGGGCGGCTATAACTTCCAATGGGCCTGGGCCAGTGGGTGGAGCGCGGGGCAGGTGGCTTAATTTCTCTTCCCCCTGTCGGATCGCGCCCTACCCTGGCGTCCTAGGAAACAGACGGAGGCTCCGATGCTTTACGCCATGCTCTGCTACAACGCCGAAGACGTGGTCTATTCGTGGTCCCAGGAAGAGGACGACGCCGTCATGGCTCGCCTCCACAAGGTGCACGAGAAGCACCAGGCCAAGATGGGCCCGTCCCTGCGCCTGCTGCCCACCACCTCGGCCACCACCCTGCGCAAGAGCGATCCGCCGCTGGTTATCGATGGCCCCTTCGCCGAGACCAAGGAGCAGTTGCTGGGGTTCTATGTCTTTGATTGCGAGTCCCTGGACGAGGCCCTGCAGATCGCCCGTGACCTCGGCCAGGCGAACCCCGGCGGCGCCTATGAGATCCGCCCCATCCGCCTGTTTTTGCCTGGCGGCGACCTCTCCGGCGCCGACGTGGCGGAGGCGAAATTGGGATGACGGAACTGGCGTGGATCGACGCAGCCATCACGGCCGCCCGACCCCAGGCCGTCGGCGCCCTGCTGCGCTACTTCCGCGACCTCGACACGGCCGAGGAGGCGTTCCAGGACGCCTGCCTGCGGGCCTTGAAATCCTGGCCGGTGAACGGCCCGCCCCGCGACCCCACCGCCTGGCTGATCCTGGTGGGCCGCAACGCCGGCATCGACGGGACCCGCAAACGCAGCAAGCAGGCGCCCCTGCCGCCGGAAGACCAGATCTCCGACCTGGAGGACGCCGAAACCGACCTGGCCGAACGGCTGGATGGGGCCGACTACCGCGACGACGTGCTGCGTCTGCTGTTCATCTGCTGTCACCCAGACCTGCCGCCCAGCCAGCAGGTGGCCCTGGCCCTGCGCATCGTCTGCGGCCTGAGCGTGCGGGAGATCGCCAAGGCCTTCCTGGTCACCGAAGCGGCCATGGAACAGCGCATCACCCGGGCCAAGAGCCGCATCGCCAAGGCCGATGTGCCCTTCGGAGCGCCCGCCGCCGCCGAGCGCGCCGAGCGCCTCGAGGCGGTGGCGGCCATGGTCTATCTGATCTTCAACGAGGGCTATTCGGCCAGCGGCGGCGAGGCCCACGTCCGCACGCCCCTCTGCGAAGAAGCCATCCGTTTGGGCCGCCTGCTGCTGCGCCTGTTTCAGACCCACCCGGAGATCATGGGGCTGAACGCCCTGATGCTGCTGCAACACGCCCGCTCTACCGCCCGCCTCGACGCCGACGGCGCCATCGTCCTGATGGACGATCAGGATCGCGCCTTGTGGAACCGTTCGATGATCGCCGAAGGCCTGGCCCTGGTGGACAAGGCCATGCGCCACCGTCGCCCCGGCCCCTATCAGATCCAGGCCGCCATCGCCGCCACCCACGCCCGCGCGGCTCGTCCGCAAGACACGGACTGGGCAGGTATCGCCGCCCTCTACAGCGCCCTGGAACGCCAGCAGCCCTCGCCGGTGATCACCCTCAACCGCGCCGTGGCGGTCTCGAAGGTGGAAGGGCCGGCGGTGGCGTTGGAGATGATCGAGCCCCTGGCCGACCGGCTGGCCAACTATTTCTACTTCTGGGGCCTCAAGGGGGCGTTGCTGCTGCAACTGGATCATCCCGCCCAGGCCCGCGAAGCCTTTCACCGGGCCATCGCCCTGGCCAACACCCCCGCCGAAGCCGCCCACATCCGCGGCCACCTCGACCGACTACAGGCCGAGGGCGGGGCCGTGAAGGCGGGGTAAAGTCCACTCACCCCGCCGGCCAGCCACGCTCAGATCAGGTCGGCGAACACCTGCCGCGGCTTGCGCCGGGGCCGCTCCCACATCACCCCAGGATAGCCCTTCAGCGGCGCCAGGGGCGCGCCGGCCCAGGTCCAGTCAGGCGTCTGCGGCAGGTTCAGGTGGTAGCGCGGCTCGCGGCCCGTGCGGCTGTCGAACAGGGCGCGGGGGATGTTGACCATCTTCGGCGCGCGGGCGCGTTCATAGAACAGCGGGGTGCCGCAGCGGGCGCAGAAGCTGCGGGCCGTCCCCGCCGCGGGGTCCTCGAACCGACTGATCGCCTCGGCCCCCTCCAGCAGGCGGAACCGGCTGCGCCAGCTGCCCACATAGGTGGCGTAGGCGCAGCCCTGCGCGCGTCCGCTGGCGGTGGAGTGGTCGTGCCAGGCCCACACCGCCGGCACGTCGATCTCGAACCGCACGGCGCCGCAGACGCACCGGCCCTGCGCCTGTTCGCCAGAGGACTTGGGCTTGGACTTGGGCTTGGACTTGGACTTGGACTGGCGCTTTACCGTCGCGGCGGTGGGCTCAGGCATGACGGCTCTCGCGGAGGGGACACGGGGCGCTCACCCTAACCCGTGGCCGGCTGGCGGCTGTCAGCTTTGTGTGCGCGCCGCGCGGGCGTAGGCTGCAGCCCGCGGCAAGCCCGTCCGAGCCGTCCGGCGGAAAAGTTTTCCACTGCTGTCGGATTGCTGGCGGGAGGATCGTCCTAGGATGGGCTCGCAACGCTGGGTCCAGCTCAACGTTTACCTTCCAAGAACGCGGAGAACTGCCCCATGGACGCCAAGACCGACCCCCTGATCCCGGCCGCCAAGCTGGCGCGAGAAAACTCCGTGCGGGTGCTGGGAGAGAGCGCGGAATACCGCGCCGCCCGCACCGCCCTTCTGGCCGAGGAAATCGAGCTGCGCCGCCATATCGAGCGCGTCGCCGCCCAACGCCGCGCCCTGCCGCCCGGCGGCGAGGTCAAGGGCGACTACCGCTTCGAGGGGGAGGGCGGCCCCACCGACCTGGCCGGCCTGTTCGGCGACAAGCAGACCCTGGTGGCCTACAGCTTCATGTTCGGCCCCGAACGCGCCCGTCCGTGCCCGATGTGCACCAACCTGCTGAACGCCTGGGAGGGTAACGCCCTCGACCTCGATCAGCGCGTCTCGCTGGTGGTGATCGCCCGCTCCCCCATCGCGCGCCTGATGGCCTGGAAGGAAGAGCGCGGCTGGAAGAACCTGCGCCTCTACACCGACCTCAATGGCGACTATTCGCGCGACTATTTCGCCATCGCCCCGGACGGCTCCGACATTCCGGCCGACAACGTCTTCACCCGCCGCGACGGGACGATCCGCCACTTCTGGACCGGCGAGATGACCAGCTCCACCGCCGATCCAGGCCAGGACCCCCGCGGCGCGCCGGACCTTGGCCCGATGTGGAACGTGCTGGACTCCACCCCCGAGGGGCGGGGCGGCGACTGGTATCCCAGCCTGAACTACCCGACCTGAACGATCTTTTTCCGGCCCTGTCGGAATGCGTCTGGCTGGGCCGTCCTCGGGCCATCGTCAACAACACACGACCCGGAGAAACCCCATGGGAACCGAAATCCAGAGCAACACTGTCGTGGCCGGGGTCATCCCCTACATCAACGTCGAGGGCGCCGGGGCGGCGTCCGAGTTCTACCAGAAGGCCTTCGGGGCCAAGGAAACCGCCCGGATTCCCGCCGAAGACGGCAAGCGCTTCATGCACATCGCCCTGGAGCTCAACGGCGGTACGCTGATGATGGCCGACAACTTCCCCGAACACGGCTGGACCGGGACCGCGCCCGGCGGCCTGACCCTGCAGCTGGTGGTCGACGACATCGACGCCTGGTGGCAGCGGGCGGTGGATGCCGGCTGCTCGGTGGTGACGCCCGTCCAGGTGATGTTCTGGGGCGATCGCTTCGGCGCCCTCAGCGACCCTTTCGGCGTCAACTGGGCCATGAACGCCCCGGTCAAGAAGGCCTGATCAAGAGACCTGATTAGGCCCGCGCGCCGCAGCAGCCTTGACCTGGCTCGCGCATCAGGGCCGTTTCGGCCCAACCCAAGAAGTCCAAAGAGGAAGCCCAAGATGTCGAAACCGATCCTGGCCGGCGCCGCCGCCCTGGCCCTGATGCTCAGCGCCGCCGCCCCCGCGACCGCCCAGCTGCCCCCCGGCGTCTTCGCCGGCGAGCATGACTACAAACAGGCCGCCGCCGGCGCCTATGCCGTCGATCCGCAGCACACCGCGGTGATCGCCAAGGTCTCGCACATTGGCTATTCGCTCAGCGTCTTCCGCTTCGACAAGGTGGAGGGGACCCTGACTTGGGACCCGGCGCGGCCGGCCAAATCGACGTTGAATGTCACGGTGGAGACCGCCTCGATCTCGACTCCCGTGGCCGGTTTCGCGGCTGAGCTGGCCGGCGACGCCTATCTGAAGTCCACCGCCTTTCCCAAGGCTACCTTCGTGTCCACCGCCTTCCGCCAGATCGACGCCAGCCATGGCAAGGTGGACGGCCAATTCACCTTCCTGGGCAAGACCACGCCCCTGACGTTCGATGTCGAGCTGATGGGCGCGGGCAAGGGCTTCATGGGCCACCCGCGTCTGGGCATCGAAGCCGTGGGCAAGATCAAGGCCAGGGACTTCGGCATGAGCCCGCTGTTCAGCACGCCGATCCAGCTGGTCATCGACGCGGAATTTTCGAAGACCAACTGATCTGAAGGGCCTGGTCCATCGCGTCTCCGGCGATGGCCAGGCCCTGGCCTATGGAGGCGAAACCGGCGCCGGTTCGGCTGGGCGCTCGCCCATTGCTCCGCTTGCCGGGGTCTATATGACTGCCCCGGCCACAGGCCCCGTTCGCCTGCCGCCGGAGTCCCGCGTCGATGATCATCAACCGCATCAACCAGTGGGCCCGCGCCGCGCCGGACAAGACCGCCCTGGTCGTCAATGACATCCCGATCAGCTACGCCAACTTTGCGCGCGCCATCGAGGCGGGCCGGGCGCACCTGTCGGGCCTGAGCCTATCCCCCGCCGGGGTGGTGGTGGTGATCGCCGCCAGCCTGTGGGAGGGCTGGCTGCTGGTGATGGCCGCGCGGGCCATCGGCCGCACCACGGTGGCGGTGCAGTCCGTGGAGCAGGCGGTCAGCCTCGGGCTCGGATCGGTCGCCTGTATCCTGTTGCCGCAATCCGAGCAGGGCCGCCATTCCGTCGCCGGCACGGCCCTGGCCGAGGCGCCGCTGATAGTGGTTCCCAACGCGGTCTTCGACGGCGTCAACGCGGGGCCGCTTCCGCCGCCCCAGTCCCCGCGCCAGGCCATGGGCGACCACATCCTGTTCACCTCCGGCACAACGGGCGGCAACAAGAAGATCCTGGTGGACGGCGCCCTGGAAGACCGCCGCAACGCCGCCCGCGCCGAGCTTTCCGGCTTCTCTCGCCAAACCGTCTTCCACGACCTGGAATATGGCCTGGCCTCGGGCATCGGCTTCAAAAGCCCCTCGGCGGTGTGGCTGCGCGGCGGCTGCGTGATCATTGACCAGACCGCCGAGCGCTACGCCAACTTCCTGCGCTACCCCGTCACCTACGCCCAGACCACGCCAGAGACCCTGCGCGCCATCCTCGAGGCGCGGGACCTCGCCGCCCCGCCGATGAAGAGCCTGACCCTGCGCTGCGGCGGCGGCTTCGTGCCGCTGAACCTGGCGCGGCTGGCCATCACCCATCTGTCGCCCAACTTCATCTTCGGCTTCTCGTCCACCGAGCTGGCCACCGCCCTGATGTACGCCCGCTTCGAAGGCCCCGACGACCTGATCTGGATGCACGCCCAGTCGGGCCGTGTCGTCCAGGTGGTCGACGAGGCCGGCGCCGTCTGCCCGCCGGGCGTCGAGGGCGAGCTGCGCTTCCAGCTCCAGGACTTGGACAGCGACACCTACCTCGACGACCCGGTCGCCAGCGCCCGCTACTTCCGCGACGGCTTCTTCTATCCCGGCGACCTGGCGGTGAGCCGCCAGGACGGCCGCATTCGGGTCCTGGGCCGCGTCGCCGACGTGCTCAACGTCCAGGGCCGCAAACATGCCGTCGCCCCCATGGAGCTGCAGCTGCAACAGGCCCTGGATGTAGAGGAGGTCTGCATGTTCTCGGGCCTGGCCGAGGACGGCGTCGAGGAGGTGGTGATCGCGGTGCAGACCAAGCGGATGATTCCGCCGGAGGACTTCCAGCGCGCGCTGGGCGGCTCGAAGATCTGGGAGCGGGTGCGTGTGGTGGTGCTGCGCGAGTTCCCGCGCACCGATACCGGGTTGAAGAAGACCCGCCGCGCCGAGCTTCGTCGCCTGGTGTTCCAGTCGCCGCCCTGACTCTCCAAGCCTCTTGCTACCCGCGCCGGCTCGAAATATGTGATCACTGTTAACTCAAATTGAAGGCGGCTCACATCCCATGCCTGACACCGGCGCCCTGCAACGCCCCGCGTCCGACACCCAGACGACGCACGTCGATGTCCTGATCGTGGGGGCCGGCATCTCCGGCGTCGGCGGCGCCTATCACCTGAAGACCCAGTGCCCGGACAAGAGCTTCGTGGTGCTGGAGACCCAGGCCAGCTTCGGTGGCACCTGGCACACCCACAAGTACCCCGGCATCCGCTCGGACAGCGACCTCTACACCTTCGGCTACCGCTTCAAGCCCTGGACCAGCGCCCCCATCGCCAGCGCCGATGAAATCCTCAAGTACATGGGCGAGGTGATCGATGAGAACGGCATCGACGACCACATCCGCTACGGCCACAAGATCACCAACGCCGCCTGGTCCAGCGCCGACAACCTCTGGACCATCGATGCGGTGAAGACCGCCACCGGCGAAGCTGTCCGCTACACCGCCGGCTTCCTGTGGATGGCCCAGGGCTACTTCCGCCATTCCGAGGGCTATACCCCCGACTGGCCGGGCATGGCCGACTTCAAGGGCCAGATCGTCCATCCCCAGACCTGGCCCCAGGACCTGGCCTACCAGGGCAAGAAGGTGGTGATCATCGGTTCGGGCGCCACGGCCGCCACCCTGGCCCCGGCCATCGCCCCGGACGCCGCGCACACGACGATGCTGCAGCGTTCGCCCACCTATTTCATCCCCGGCCGCAACGCCAACGACCTGGCCGACACCCTGCGCGACCTGCAGGTGGACGAAAACTGGATTCACGAGATCGTCCGCCGCCAGATCCTGCGCAACGGCGACCTGTTCACCAAGCGCGCCTTCGAGGAGCCGGACGCCGTCCGCGCCGAGCTGCTGGCCGCCGTGGGCATGTTCCTGCCCCAGGACCAGGTGGACAAGCACTTCACCCCCACCTACCGCCCCTGGCGCCAGCGTATCGCCTTCGTTCCCGACGGCGACATCTTCCAGGGCATCGCCTCGGGCAAGGCCTCGGTGGTCACCGACGAGATCGAGCGCTTTACCGAAAACGGCATCCTGCTGAAGTCCGGCGAGACCCTGGAGGCGGACATCATCGTCACCGCCACCGGCTTCAACCTCAATGTCCTGGGCGACATCGAGATGGTCATCGACGGCCAGCCCTTGAACTTCGCCGACACGGTGACCTATCGCGGCATGATGTTCACCGGCGTGCCCAACATGGTCTGGGTGTTCGGCTATTTCCGCGCCTCCTGGACCCTGCGCAGCGACCTGATCGGCGACTTCGTCTGCCGCCTGCTCAACCACATGGACGCCAAACAGGCCCACCGCGTCACCGTCGCCCTGCGCGACGAAGACGCCGACATGCCGCTTTCCACCTGGATCGACCCGGAGAACTTCAACCCGGGCTATCTGATGCGCGGCATGCACCTGCTGCCCAAGCGCGGCGACAAGGCCGAGTGGCAGCACACCCAGGACTATTGGGCTGAGAAGGACGAATTCCCGGCGCTCGATCTCGACGGGCCAGAGTTCAAATACGGCTGAGGGGGCAGGGCGGTCGCGCGCCGCACCCTTACAAGCCCCTGCTCTGTGCTAAGAGCGGCTGTGCGAGATTCCATCGCCACAGGAACCACCCATGGCCAACTCGCCCCAAGACCCCTTCGCCCCGCGCGAAAAACCGCCGGCCGCCGAGCCCCCCGCCGACGAAACGCCCCTTCAGCGCGCCCTGCGCCTGAAGCAAGCCGCCTACCACGCCAAGGCCAAGACCCCCAACGCCGGCCAGCGCAAGCTGGAGCGCGCGGCGGCGGCGAAGGCGTCAAACAAGTCGAAGCCGTGGATGTCGCGGTAGGGAACGGCTAGAG
Organism: Caulobacterales bacterium; assembly: GCA_038228945.1. GTDB lineage: Bacteria > Pseudomonadota > Alphaproteobacteria > Caulobacterales > Caulobacteraceae > Acaudatibacter. Next base: position 55,255 of record JBBROW010000008.1, on the reverse strand, counting down.
GAGCGACAACTGCTCAAGTTCGTCGAGGCGAACGACACCGTTGATTAGCCATGTGTCTGGGTATTGGGAGTGGGTGCCCATCGCCAATAGCATCCCTTTGCGCGGATAGTCCTCCCCGAAGATCTTCTGGATCTGGTCGAGACTAGCAGCCTCACCTTGGGATCTACTCAAACGAAAATACGTAGCCTCCATCTCCCAGTCTTGGCACGTGCCCTCTCGGTCGCCATCGTCAGTGCGGTAGCGATAGCGAAAACGATAAGGACAGGGTTGGTACGGGATCATTGGCCTAGTGTTGAATAGGTCGGTCTGAGCACGGAGCGCAGCAAACTTGCCCCGCTCTTGCGCTAAGTCATCTGTCGACTTTCGATCAATCGTGAAGGCTATTATCTCCGGCCTGAGAAGGGCTAGGCTGCGACCTTCAGAGCGCTCTCGGTTCAAGCTCGCTACAACCCGTTTGGCTAGAAACCGCTGCCTTTCTGACCTTTTGAGTGATCCAACGACTGCCAGCGTTTCTTGATCAACGCGGCGGCTCTCAACCCTTTTGTCGTCGTCTGGCAACCGCCAGCCGAACTTAATCCGATCCCAGCGCCCAAACTTCTGCCCGTCCTCTAGCGTCCGGAACGCGACGGGATAGAGCCTCAGCCAATTGCCGTGAAGGTCGATTGCTGCGCAGCACACGGTCTCACCGTGCCGCTGCCCGACTTGAGGTGCGGCCTTAATGAGAACTATTGCCTCGGTTTCACCCGATCGTTGCGGGAGCGTATTGCCGATCATCCACCGGGAGGATTGCCCGCAACGGTTGCACGGTCAAGTGTCGGACTGCCATTCTGTTTCGCTTCGCCAACGCGTCTGCAACGATGCTTCGGTGGCAGTCAGTATATTCACGTTCATAACACATCAGGCACGACGGCGCATCTGCCACAAAGGTTGAAGCAACCTCCAGCGCAGCAACGGCACTAGGACTTCTAAGGTGCTGGTTGAAAATACGGACAAATTTATCTTTGTCACCTCGCCGAGCAGCTTCACGCCCAGGCTTGGGGTCCCCAAGTGCTCTAAAGTGGAGATACTCAATCCCTGCGGCCACGAGGGCTTGGGAAAGTGCGTTCTTCGAAAAACCCCGCTTCCGAGAAAGAGGCAATTCCCGTACGTCGATCAATCTAACGACCTTTGCCGCGTGTAGTGTTTCTATGAACGCAGGCAGTGCCGCGCCTTCGTAACCAATGGTCATCAGGCGTGGCGTTGACGTTTTCATGATTGAACGGTCGACGGAAACGGGAAAGGAAGAGTTAACTACGAATCGCGCGCCGGCACCGTTGAAAAACGGCTATCCCCTACCCCTCACTCCGATCCCGCATCAAATCCGGCGCCTCGAAATCCAGCGCGTCATCGGGGTCCTTCAGCGTCGCTTCGCTGATCGTCTGGCCGCGTACGCTCACCCCCGCGTCGTGCACGCTCTCCGGGTCGCCGGTGATCAAGGGGTGCCAGACCGGCAGGGTCTTGCCCTCGTAGAGCCGCCGGTAGGCGCAGCTCAGCGGCATCCACTCCAGCGCCTCAATATTGTAGGGCGTCAGCTTGATGCAGTCGGGGACGGTCTTGCGGCGGTTGGCATAGTCGCTGCACCGGCAGGCGCCATCGTCGAACAGACGGCAGGCGACGCGGGTGGGGATCACCTCGCCGGTGTCCTCGTCCTCGAACCGCACCAGGCAGCACAGGCCGCAGCCGTCGCACAGGCTCTCCCATTCGGGCACGGTCATCTGTTCGAGGCGCTTGGTTTCCCAGAAGGGCTTGGTCGGCATGGGCGGTTCCTAAACCCAATTTACCCATTTCCCTAACGGGTCGGCGGCGGGGCGCAGAGGGCTCCAGAAAGGTATTTGACCACGAACCTCACGAACCACACGAACAAGATAAGAGCGGGATTGCTTTGGATTGCGCGCGTCGCGCGCCTCCTGGTTTTCAAGGCGTGGCCACCCCAACTCACCCGTTCGTGTGGTTCGTGAGGTTCGTGGTCGAAAATTCTTCTCTTCCTAAGCGCCTTCACCCCGGCCCGCAGAAAGACTACATCCGCCCCTCCCGCGTTCCACCCAGCCCCAGAAGCCGCACCCCTCTCCATGGCCGCACCCCTCCTAGCCCTGCGCGGCGTGCGCCTCGCCGACGGGCCGCGCCAGATGTTCGACGGGGTCGACCTGGCGCTGGAACCCCGCGCCCGGGCCTGCCTGGTGGGGCGCAACGGGGCGGGCAAGTCCACCATCCTGCGGATGCTGGCCGGCCTGATCCAGAGCGACGACGGCGACCGCTTCGTCACCCCCGGCGCGCGTATCGGCTTCGTGCTGCAGGAGCCCCCCATCGAAGGCGAAACGCTGGGCGCCTACGCCAGCGCCGGCGGCGCCGCCCCGCACGAGGCTGACGCCGCGCTGCAGGCCTTCGATCTCGACCCGGCCAAGGCAACCGCGGGCCTGTCCGGCGGCGAGATCCGCCGCGCCGCCCTGGCCCGCGCCTTCGCCGAACAGCCGGACGTCCTGCTGCTGGACGAGCCCACCAACCACCTGGACATCCTGGCCATCGCCACCCTGGAGGGCCGCATCGCCGCCGCCCGCGGCGCAGTGATCATCGTCAGCCACGACCGCGCCTTCCTCGAAAGGGTCACCAGCCAGTGCTTCTGGCTGGAGGACCGCAAGGTGCGCCGCCTGGACCAGGGCTTCGCCAAGTTCGACGACTGGGCCGCCAAGATCACGGCCCAGGAGGCGGAGGAGGCCCGCCGCCTGGACAAGTCCCTGGAGCGCGAGAACCACTGGATGCTGCGCGGCGTCACCGCCCGCCGCGCCCGCAACGAGGGCCGCCGCCGGCGCCTGATCGCGCTGCGCCAGGAAAAGGCTGAGCGCCTGCGTCTGAACCGCGGCGAGATGGCCATGTCGGTAAAGGTCGCCGAACCCTCCGGGCGCCGGGTGGTGGAAGCCGAGCACCTGGACAAGGCCTTTGGCGCCCGCACCCTGCTGAAGGACTTCTCTACCCGCATCATGGCCGGCGAGCGCGTGGCAGTGGTCGGCCCCAACGGCGCGGGCAAGACTACCCTGGTCAAGATCCTGCTGGGTCAGGAAAAGCCGGACGCCGGCAGCGTCAAGCTGGGGGCCAACCTGCAGATCTCCTACGTCGACCAGGCCCGCGCCGACCTGATCGCCGGCATGACCCTGACCCAGGCCCTGGCCCCGGACGGCGGCGACCAGATCATGGCCCAGGGCCGCCCCCGCCATGTGGCCGCCTACGCCCGCGACTTCCTGTTCCGCGACGACCAGCTGCGCCAGCCGGTGACCAGCCTGTCGGGGGGCGAGCGCAACCGCCTGCTGTTGGCCCGCGCCCTGGCCATGCCCTCCAACGTCCTGGTGCTGGACGAGCCCACCAACGACCTGGACATGGAAACCCTCGACCTGCTGGAAGACATCCTGGCCGACTACGACGGCACCCTGATCCTGGTCAGCCACGACCGCGACTTCATTGACCGCCTGGCCACCTCCACCATCGCCCTGGACGGGGCGGGCAGGGTTGTGGAAACCCCCGGCGGCTGGTCCGACTTCCTGGGACAAAACCCCGGCTTCTTCGCCTCCGTGGCCGCCACCATCGCCCAGCCGACCGTTCGCAAGGCCGCGCCCGCCCCGCGCAAACCCGCCACCGAACCGGCCAAGCTCTCCTTCAAGGACCAGCACCGCCTGAAGGAACTCGACACCCTGATGCCCCGGCTGGCCGACCAGATCGCCAAGACCGACGCCGCCCTGCACGACCCCGACCTCTACGCCCGCGACCCCAAGGCCTTCGACCGCCTGTCGCAAACCCTGGATAAGGCCAGGGCCGACCTCGCCGCCGCGGAGGACGAATGGCTGGCCCTGGAAGAGCGGCGCGAGGCGCTGGCCAACGCGCGGGGGTAAGGGCGCGCTCACCAGCCCAAAACATCTCACCCTCACGAACCTGGGGAAAGATTAACTCACGGATTTAGCTCCACTTTCGGCAACGAGTCCCCGCTTATCCACCGTCCACGCACCGCTGTTCGCCCAACCGTGCACAGCCTCGCCTTTCAGACCGCTTGCGGGTCCGCCGGCCTGGTAGCACTCTCCATTTGTCAACGGAGCCGGCGGCTCGGACCTCCCGGGAAACCAGGAAGTCAGGACGCCGGAAGCCTTCGAAACCCGCAGCCTCCCAGGGCAACTTGGGAACTTGGGCCAGAAGGCAGGAACCCGGAAGGCGGCCGAGGGGTAACCTGGAGCTATAGAGCCGGGATCTGGATCTAGAGACGCAAACCCGCAAGGGTTTGGGTGAGGGGACGGTGGCGCGGGGCAACCTGAATCACCGCCCCCTTCGCTCGTTTTTGGGGCACGCCATCGGCACCCAACCCCCCAAGCCCTCCCCCAACCCTCCCTACGTCGCCATTCCGACAGGCCTTAACCAATCAGTCGCAAGCCGCCGTCTATGGTCCCGCTTGACCATGAGGTTGTGCGAGGGGCGCCGGGTGGGGCTGGGGGCAAGATTGACGACTGCGGATCGGCGCAGGCTCTCGGCCTGCGGCTATGTGCTGGGCTATGCCGTCAGCGCCCTGGTCAGCTGCATCCTCACGCGGGAGGTGGGCCTCTCAGCCCTGTGGATCGCCAACGCCTTCCTCATCGCTGCCCTGATTACCCTGCCGCCTCGTCTGGCCCTGGCCGCCACCGCTGGCTGCGCCGTCGCTGGGACGGCCGCGAACCTGATCGTCGGCGACGACCTGGTCACCGCCGTGGTCCTGCCGTTGATCAATTTCATCGAGTCGTTCGCTGTCGCCCAGGCCGCGCGGCGGGTGGTCGGCTCCGCTGTCCGCGTCGATGACCTGCGCCGTCTATTCCGCCTGGCCGCCCTCGCCATCATGCCGGCCATCGCCGTCGGCGCCGCTATGGCCGCGGGCTACCTGGCCCTGGCCCACAGCCAGCCGTTCCTTGCGACCTGGCGCGCCTGGTTCGTCGGCGACGCCCTGGGCACGGCCATCGGCCTGCCGGCGCTGCTAATCCTGATGCACGGCCGCCAGCTGCCCATCTTCCGCCGGCCGTTGTGGGAACAGGCCCTGATCATGGCCGGGGCGGCCGCCGCCACGGCCACGGTCTACGGCCAGTCGGTGGTCCAGGTGCCGTTCCTGGTCTATGCCATACTGACCGTTGCCGCGTTCCGCCTTGGGCCGCGCGGCGCGGTGATCGCCTCCCTTATCTCCGCCTTGGTGGCCACCCTCTACAACGCCGCCACCGTCCAGGGCTTGGCGCCGGGGCAGGTGCCGCAGGAGGCGCGCTTCAGCTATGTGGAGTTCTATGCGGCGATGGCCTTCTACGCCGCCCTGGTCACCGCCACCGCAGTGGCCGGCAGGGCCCGCGTCCAGGGGCTGTTCATCGCCCGCGTACGCGTGGCCCGCGAAGCCCGCGCCCGGGCCCAGCAGGCCAACGCCGCCAAGTCGGAATTCCTGGCCAGCATGAGCCACGAGATCCGCACCCCGATGAACAGCATCCTGGGCTTCACCCATGTGCTGCAGCAGACCACGGACCTGCCCCCCGCGGCCCGTCGCCACCTGGACCTTATCGACAGCGCCGGCCAGAGCCTGCTGGCCGTGGTCAACGACATCCTCGACTTCTCCAAGGTCGAGGCCGGCGAGGTGCAGCTGCACTTCGAGCGGGTGACCCTGACCAAGTTAGCCCAGGACGCCATCGCCATCGCCGGCGAGCCCGCCCAGCGCAAGGGCCTGGAACTGAGGCTGCGCCTGGTGGGCGACTGCGACCAGACCTACCTGGCCGACGAGATGCGCATCCGTCAGGTGATGCTGAACCTGCTCAACAACGGGGTGAAGTTCACTGAGCGCGGCTTCGTCGAGCTGGCGGTGGAGGTCACCGAGAGCGACCCCATCGACATCGTCCGCTTCACCATCACCGACACCGGGCTCGGCATCCCGTTGGATCGCCGCGACCGCCTGTTCGAGCGCTTCTCCCAGGTCGACAGCTCGGTGGCCCGCACCTACGGCGGCACCGGGCTGGGCCTGGCCATCTGCAAGGGCCTGGTTGGCCTGATGGACGGCTCCATCGGCGTGCGTAGCGCGCCAGGGCGCGGCTCCAGCTTCTGGTTCGAAATCCCCCTGGCCCGCGCCGACGCCGCCATCGCCGTCGAGGTCGCCCCGCACGACGACGAGGACGGCCTGACCGGCGCCCGCGTCCTGCTGGTGGACGACCACCCCATGAACCGTGAGCTCGGCTCCACCATCCTGGGGCTGCTGGGCTGCGAGGTCACCCTGGCCGAGAACGGCGCCCTGGCGGTGGAGGCGGCCCGCACCGGCGACTTCGACATCATCCTGATGGACGTGCACATGCCGGTGATGGATGGCCTGACCGCCACTCGCGCCATCCTGGCCCTGGACGGCCCGGCCGGCGAGGTGCCGATCATCGCCATGACCGCCGACGTCCTGCCCGAGAACGTCGAGCGCTGCCGCCTGGCCGGGATGGTCGACCATGTCGCCAAGCCGATCCGGCCGGAAGCGCTCTACGGCGCCCTGTTGCGCACCTTGACGGCCGCGCGGTCCACCGAAGACCTCGCCCGCGCTGTCGCCTGACCCCCTAAAAACCTCCGACCCGACCCGCCGCGCGCTTGGCGCCGCCGCCGGCGCGGCCTAACGTCCGACCCCTTATCCGGGAGGGGTTTGCTTGAAATGAGAGTGGTCACGTTCGCCGCCATGGCCCTGGCGGTCCTGCTCGCCGCCTGCAGCCCCGCATCGCAGCCCGGCAAGGCTTCCGGCCCCACCCCCATCCGCCTGGCCACCGACTGGCGCGCCGAGGCCGAGCACGGCGGCTACTACGAAGCCTTGGCCAACGGCGAATACGCCAAGCGCGGCCTCAACGTCACCATCATCCCCGGCGGCCCGGGCGTGAACGTGCCCCAGCTATTGGCCTCCGGCGCCGTCGAGTTCGGCGTGGGCTCCAACAGCTTCGTGGTCATGAACCTGGCCAACGAGCATGTGCCGGTAAAGGCCGTCGCCGCCTTCATGCAGAAGGACCCCCAGGTCCTGATCGCCCACCCCGACGCCGGCATCCATTCCCTGGCCGATATGAAGGGCCACCCGATCCTGCTGGCCGACGCCTCGGTCACCGCCTTCTGGGTCTGGCTGCGGTCCAAGTACGGCTTCACCGACGACCAGATCCGCAAGTACAACTTCAACAACGCCCCCTTCCTGGCCGACAAGCGCATCGTTCAGCAGGGCTATCTGACCTCCGAGCCCTATACGATCGAGAAAGAGGCCCATCTGAAGCCGGCGGTGTTCCTGCTCGCTGACGAGGGTTACCCCGGCTACGCCGGCATGGTCCTGGCCCCCGACGCCCTGCTGAAGTCCAACCCCGCCGCCGTGAAGGCCTTCATCGAGGCCACCGCCGCCGGCTGGAAAGCCTATCTGCATGGCGACCCAAAGCCCGGCGACACCCTGATCCTGAAGGACAATCCGGAGATGTCCGAGGACGTCCTGGCCCAGGCCCGCGACAAGATGCGGGCCAGCGGCATCTTCGATTCCGGCGACGCCGCCACCGGCAATCTCGGCGTCATGACCGACGCCCGCTGGGCCCAGTTCTTCCAGGTCGCCTCCTCCCAAGGCGTCTATCCCAAGACCCTGGACTTCAAGGCCGCCTACAGCCTGGACTACCTGTCCAAGCCGGCGACGCCTGTGGCGAAGCCGTAACAGTGTTCGCCTTCTCGCGCTCCGACCCTGGCGCGCGCGGACCCGCTGACGCATATAGCCCTGCTTCGAAAGGGGTGTGGGCCATGCGCCCGGACATGTCGAAAGTGCTTGTCGAGCGCCCTCGCGGAGGGGGCGGCAAGACGCGCGGGCGAGGCCGTCCGCCGCGCGATCCCGACCTGCTGCGCGCCAAGCTCACCGGCAATCGTATCGCCGTCGAGGCGGGCGCCAGCAAATGGTCCAGCGAAAACCTCGCGCCGCTGAAGCGCTACATCGAGCGCCAGGAAGGCCGGCCCTGGAACAAGGTGTTCAGCGAGATGCGCGAGCACATCAAGCCGGGCAACACCGTCCAGGAACATATCCTCACGCACCTCGAAGGCTACCTGGCCACCAACGTCGAGAAGGTCGAGCCCAGCCGGACCGCGCCGTGTGGCCTGGTCTACGGCGCCGGTCATCGGTGGGGCGCTGGCCGGCCGCTCGACGAGCACGACCACTACGTCGACCCGGACGACGGGATCATCAAGCGGGCGAAGCGCCGGCTCAAGGGACCCCGTTTCACCGCCGCCGCCCCGGGCGCCTTGCGTCATCTTGGCGGCATTCGCTGGGCGATCCCCGTGCGGGGCGTCTGGATGAGCGTCGTGCTGGCGCCCTACGTCCTGCGCTACGACCTGAACGGCCGCGCGTCGGCCTTCGTCGTGGACCGGTCCGACCGCGCCGTATGGACGGATCCCTTGGAAGGGACGCTGCGCCCTTGGGACAAAGGCAGGCTGGCGAAGCTCGAAACCCGCTATGGCCCCAGCATGCTGGCCCACGCCATGCAGCCCGTGAGCCCAGGCCAGCGCAAACTGCACCGGCTTCGCGACGTGCCGAGCGCCTGAGGCATGGTGTCCGCGGTCGTATCCCTGACATCGGTCGAGGTCGACTATCCCGGCCGTGGCCGCGCCCTGGGGCCGATCGATTTTTCGGTGGGGGAGGGCGAGATCATCGCCCTCGTCGGTCCCTCCGGCTGCGGCAAGTCCACCGCCCTGCGCCTGCTGGCCGGCCTGGAAAGCCCGACGCGGGGCGCCGTCCAGCGCGCTGCTGGGCGGGGTGAAACCTCGGTGGTGTTCCAGTCTCCGACCCTGGCGCCGTGGCTCACCGCCCTCGCCAATGTCGCCCTGCCGCTGGAGTTGTCCGGCGTCGCCAAGGCGGAAGCGCGGGCCAGGGCGCTGGAGGCGCTGGGCGCCGTGGGCCTGGCCGCCGCCGCGGACGCCAAGCCGGCGCAGTTGTCGGGCGGCATGGCCATGCGCGTCAGCCTGGCCCGCGCCCTGGTCACCCAGCCCAAGGTCCTGCTGCTGGACGAGCCCTTCGCGGCCCTGGACGAGATCACCCGGCGCGCCCTGGCCGACGACCTGTTGACCCTCTGGTCCGAACTGAAGCCGGCGATCGTCTTCGTCACCCACAATGTCGAGGAGGCCATCTACGTGGCCTCGCGCGTGCTGGTGATGTCGCCGGGGCCGGGGCACCTGGCCGGTGAGACCGCCATCGACGCCCCAACGCCGCGGCCAGCGGGTTTCCGCGCCACCGAGCCGTTCCGGGCCGCCGCGGAGGCGGTGTCCGGACAACTGTTCCAAGCCATGCGGGGGGCGGCGTGAGGCGCCTCGTCGACATCCTGGCGCCGCTGTGCCTGATCGGCCTGTTGCTGGGGATCTGGGAAGCGACCTGTCGCCTGCGGGCCATCCCGGTCTATTTCCTGCCGCCGCCGTCCGCCGTCGTCCTCGCCCTGGTCCGGAACCTGCCGCTGCTGGCCAGGTCAGCCTGGAACACCTTCACCATGGCGTTGATCTCCCTGGCCGTGGCCAGTCTGATCGCCAATCTCATCGCCCTGATCGCCACCTTGAGCGGCGTTTTCGAGCGGGCGGTGCGGCCCATCGCCGTCGCCCTGCAGGTGACGCCGGTGATCGCCCTGGCCCCCCTTATCCAGATTTGGGCGGGCATCGATCATCCGCAGCTTGCGGTGGTCGTTCTGACCGCCGTGGTAGCCTTCTTCCCGATCTATTCCGGTGCGGTCAGCGGCCTGCGCGCTGTCGACCCGGACCTGATGCGTCTGTTCGACCTCTACGGCGCCACGCGGTGGCAACGCCTGGTTCGCCTGCGGATTCCCTCCGCCGTCCCGTTCATCCTGGAGGGACATAAGGTCGCAGTGGGCCTGTCCCTGGTGGGGGCGGTGGTGGCGGAGTTCGCGGCCGGTTCCGGTGGCTCCCAAGGCCTCGCCTGGCGCATATTGGAGGCCGGAAACCACCTTCAGACCGACAAGGCCATGGCCGCCATGCTGGTCCTGGCCGCCATGGGCGGCGCCCTCTACACGATTTTCCAGCTTCTGGAACGCCGCGCCCTGGTTTGGTGGCGTGGGCGTTAGCGGCAGATTAAGCCGCGCACCTTAGCGTGTAGTCGGAGCCTCGCTACCTGAGAACCGTGCATGCGTATCGCCCTGGCCTTGGCCATTGCCGCACTACCCGCGATCGCTGCGCCCTTGTCGGCGCGAGCGTCGGATCAGGCTGAGGATCGCTACGGCCCGCCGCCCGCCCACCGGGCCGCTCCGGTCAGCTATCCCACCCCCGCCGTCGCCGCCCGGGAAGAGAGTGTCGTGGCCGCCGAGGCGTCCAGCTACCGCGGCCCTTACCTTAGCTGGACCAGTCGCGGCGGGCCACGCCGCGCCGCCGTTCCCGCCGCCCAGCCTCAGGGTCAGCCTGCTCAAGCCCCGGCTGCGCGCTACGAAGCCCAATACGCGCCGGCCGCCCCGCCCGCGCCGCCGCCCCGTGCGCTGCCGCAAAGCCTCTATTCGTCGCCGGCGCCTAGCCCCGTGACCCAGGCCGCGCCAGTTCCGACGCCGCGACCCGTCCGGCAGGCCGCCGCTCAGCCCGCCCCAGCGATGACCCTGCCGCGTCATACCGAGATGGGTATTTACGACCGCGCTCCGGCAACGGCGCCCGCCCGTCCGGATCGTGCAGCCCCCGTCATTCAGGCCAAGGCCGCACCGGCGCCCGCCCCCCTCGTCGCCCGCGCCGCGCCCACCATCCGCGCGCCTCAGTTTGCCGCCGCCACGCCGCCGCAGCCCGCGCGCGCGCCGTTGGCGGCTCCCCAAGCCGCGCCCAGAGCGATCGCCGCCCAGACACACGCCGCCCAGACCCGTCTGGCCGCCACCCCGCCCCAGCCCGCCCCGCCCCCGCTCGCCCCCACCCAGCTAGCCATGGCCGCGCCGCCGCCTGAACCGCCCGCCGCACCGGTGAGGGCCCGCTTCTATTCCCTGCACCGCGACTATGGCGACGCGCCGGACGCCATCCCCCTGCCGGTGGCCCGTCCGCCGGTGCTGGTGGGTCCAGCCGAAGCCGCCACCGCGCCATCGACCTCGAACGGCGTCGAAGACACCACAGCGACCGCCACCACGGGTGACCAAAAACCCAAGCCCCGGTCGGGAGCCGTTTACTAGCGCCCATGTCCAAACTTCGTGACCTCATCGACCTGGCGAAGGAACCGTCCAGCGAACGGCGGCGGGAGCTGCTGCGCGAAGTGACCAACCTGTTCTTCTCGGGCGCCGAGAACCAGGGCGAGCCCGAGGGGCCGATCTTCGACGACATCCTTACCCAGCTCGCCGGCGAGATGGAGGAACAGGTCCGCGTTGAACTGGCCGAGCAGATCGCACCCCAGCCGGTGGCGCCCAAGCGCCTGCTGCGCACCCTGGCCGCCGACTCCATCGCCGTGGCCGCCCCGATCCTGCAGAATTCCTCCGCCCTCACCGAAGCCGACCTGATCCACGTCGCCCAGAGCCGCGGTCAAGAACACCTCCAGGCCATCTCCCAGCGCGTCACCGTCCCCGAGGCGGTGAGCGAGGTGATCGTGGCCCGGGGCGATGACGCCACCCTGGGGGTCCTGCTGCGCAACGACGGCGCCGCCCTGTCTCGCCAGGCGCATGAAACCGTGGTCGACCGCGCCGTCGCCAACGTCGACCTGCACGAGGCGGTGCTCGACCGCTCGTCCCTGCCGCCAGACCTGCTGAACGAGATGTATTTCGTGGTCGAGGCGCGCCTGCGCAACAAGATCCTCGAGCGCAACGCCACCATGGATCCGGCCCAGCTCGAGGCGGCCCTGACCTCCAGCCGCAAGAGCGTCGCCACCCGCGACGGCGCCCTGCCGGCCGACTACCAGGAGTGCGAGCGCCTCGTGCGCCAGATGATGGCCAAGCGGGCGATCACGCCGCCGGTGCTGGCCGGGATGCTGCGCAACCGCGAGACCACCAAGTTCATGATCGCCCTGGCCGAACAGGCCGGCATCGATTTCCACACCGCCCGCCGCATCCTCGACCGGCGCGAGCTGGACGCCCTGGCCATCGTCTGCAAGGCCGCGGACTTCGACCGCTCCCTGTTCCTGACCTTCGCGGTGCTGGTGCTGGACAAGGACGCCAACGCCATGGGCCGCGCCCGCGAATACGGCGAGCTCTACAGCGAGCTTCCCAAGGAATCGGCCCAGCGCACCCTGCGCTTCTGGCGCATGCGCCGCGCCACGGGCGACCTGGCGGCCTAGGCAGATTAGGGTTTTGGCGGCGCGCTGACCGGCGCTGCTTCATCGTCCGGCGGACCCGCTTCGTAGCGCAGCGGCACGTTCACCTTGCCGCCGATGGTGGGCAATCCCTCGGCGGTCCAGACCGAAACCTGAAAATCCGACGCCAGGGCCATCGCCGCCTTGTCGAAGCCCATTCCAGCTGGGTCCTGGCGCGCCACCGAACAGTCGGCCAGTCGTCCGGCGATACCGACGACGCAGGCCAGCGTCACGTGGCCGACAGCGACGTGGGCCGCCGTGGCGGCGGCTGGGAACCCGGCCGCCATGTCGTCGCTCTCCGGTAGCCGCACCCATTTCGGCCTGCCGATCAGGGGAGAGGCGTTGGTGAGCATCTCGGGGGCGAAGGTGAAGGGAATCTGGGTCGAGACATCTTTCAGGGAGGTTCCCGTGCCGATCGTGCGGGGTCCGAGGAAGTCCTGGGCTAAGGCCTTGGCAGCCTTGCCGAAGCCAAGGTCCGCGGGTTGCTCGGCTATGACCGAGCAGCCGGCGAGCCGGCCCTGGCCGTTGAAATGGCAGTCCAGGACCGCATGGCCGCCGATCTTCGCGTCCCGGGCCTTGGGCGGATAGGCGGCGACGACCTGGGCTTAGGTCGGCGCCTCCATCCAGGGGACTTTCGCCACGATCCGGCCGCCCATGCCGCCGCCGGGAATGCGCGTGCCGATACTCGTGCCAACGCCCTCGAAGTTGACGGGAATTCGGACACTGCCGCCGGCCACCGGCTGGCCGTTGTGGGTCGCCGGCTTCATCAGGAACTGCGGTGTCAGGGCGATCGCCGCTGCGCCAAAGCCCATGCCGGTTGGCTTTTCACTGTCCACCGCGCAGTCAAACAGCGCGCCCTGAAGGGAGACCTTGCAGGAGATCACCGCCTTGCCGCCGATACCCTTCTCCATGGCGGCTTGAGGCCAAACGGCAAGCAATTCCTCGCGGGTGGGCATGTGACGCCAGTCGGCGGCGGTGTCGGCGCCGAACGCGGGGGCGGCCATGGGCAAGGCCGATACGGCCGTCAACATCACAATCAATCGACGCATGCTCACCCCCCAGGATCCCGACCCCAGGTTGCGTCTGTCGGCGGACGGTTGCAAGCGCTGGTCAAGCTAGCGCGCCGGTTTTGACCTCAGGCGTTTCAGGCCAGGGAAAGCGCCCGCATCCGCGCCAGGCCTTGCGCGGCGATGTCCGCCAGCGACCGCAGGCCCTCGTCGGAGAACACCTCCAGCGCCGCGTCAAAGGCCACGGCGGCGGCGGCCCGCTCGCCCTTGTCGCGTCCGGTGATCTCCAGGCGGGTCTCATAGACCCGGCCCAGGTGTACCTGGATCAAGGCCCAGGCCACTGGGTCGCGGTGGTGCGGGCCGGTGGAGAGCTCGCCCTTGAAGGCTACTTCGGCGGCGTCCAGCACCGCCAGGTCGCCGGTCAACTCGGCGCAGCGGGCCAGGCAGATGGCGCGGTTGCTGGCCACCACGGCGCGCAGGGCCAGGCCCGGCGCGCGCTTCAGGGCCAGGGCGGCGCGGTCGAAACAGGTGACGGCCTTTTCGAAGGCCTGCTCGCTCATCCCGGTCTCGCCCAGCGACTGCAGGCCCAGCGCCAGGGCGGTCTGGCTGCGCGCCCAATCCAGGGGGCTATGGTCGCGGGGTTGGCCTTCCAGGGCGTCGGCCAGGGCGCTGACGGCGTCGGCGATCATGCCCACGTCGCCCAGCATTTCCCCCAGCGCCACATGACAGCCGGCCCTCTGGCCGTCGATCCGGCTCCAGACGATGGGCTCATAGGTCGGGTCCAAGTGGCTTGTGGCGGCGTCCAGATCGGCGATGGCGGCGCGGATCAGGCTGGCGTCCTTCAGCCTCTGGCCGGCGCCGGCCAGGATGTCGGCGCGGGCGGCGCGGGTCTCGGCGGCGGCGATCTTCAGGGCGTTTTCCCGGCGGCCGGCGGCGTCGAGCGCGGCGAGGGGTTCGTCGAACGTCCGGGCGGCGGCGCGTACATCTTCGGCCTGGCCCTGGGCCAGGACCTTGCGCGCCGACAGCGTCACTAGGCCGGCGGCGGCCAGGATCGCGGCGGACCCCTGCCCACGGCGCGCGTCCTTCAAGGTCACTTCGGCGGCGGCGCCCAGGCCGTCATCGCCGAACAGTTCGGCGCCCAGCATGGCGCAGCGGGCCTGTTCCACCCGGGCGCGGGCCCAGCCTTGCGCACGGCGGTCGGCCTCGAACTTGGCGGCGGCGCTCTCGGCTGTGGCGGCGGCCTTGCGCAGGGCCACCACATCGCCCGATCGGCGGGCCACTTCGCGCCAGACGCCGGCGGCCTGAAGCTCGCGCGCGGCCTTGTCCTTCTCGCCGATGCGGCCGGAGGCCACGTCCGCGGCGCGGGCCTCGGCGATCAGCATCTTCAGGTCCAACAGTTCCAGCAGGGCCGCGTCGCCGCCGGTCAGGCCGTCTCTTTTCAATCCAGGGACACCATCCGCGCCGAACAGCCGCTTCAACTCCCGCCCGAATTCGAACATCTAAAAGGCCGCTCCCTGGGCGAATTCTGCGCCACGCCGGGACACACCCTCGTGGCTTCACCAGGAACACAGCAAAGCCGGAGCCGCGGATTTTAACAAGTCATTAATCTTAACATATGGTTAACGGAGTTTGCGACCCCCAGCGGCGCCCCGCCAGGTGGTCGCTCGCGATGGACGCGCGAACCCCCGCCCGCCTAGAATGACTGCCATGAGCAAAACCTCCGCGATCGGCCTGGCCCTGCTGTCGGCCGTGCTGTTCGGCGCCAGCACCCCCGCCGCCAAGCTGCTGCTGGGCGACATCAGCCCCTGGCTGCTTGCGGGGCTGCTTTACCTGGGTTCAGGCGTGGGGCTGGGGACCGTGATGCTCGCGCGGCGGATGCTGGGGCGCCCGGCGGCGGAGGCTTCGGTAACCCGCGCCGACGCCCCATGGCTGGCTGGCGCGGTCCTGGCTGGCGGGTTGGTCGGTCCGGTGCTGATGATGGCCGGACTCAGCCGCACCCCCGCGTCCAGCGCCGCCTTGATGCTCAACGGCGAAGGACTGGCCACCATGGCCATCGCCTGGATCGTGTTCCGCGAGAACGTCGACCGGCGCCTTATGCTCGGCGCCCTGGCCATCCTGGGCGGCGGGGCGGTCCTGACGTGGAATGGCGGCGATCTGGGCGGTCTTGGACTTGGCGCGGCGCTGATCGCCGGGGCGTGCGTGGCCTGGGGCGTCGACAACAACCTCACCCGCAAGGTCAGCGCCGCCGACCCGATGCAGATCACCGCCATCAAGGGCCTCGTGGCCGGGGTGATCAACGTCTCCATCGGCCTGGCCCAGGGCGCCGCCATCCCGTCGCCCAGCCTCGTGGCCGGCGCGGCCGTGGTCGGTCTGCTCGGCTATGGGGTCAGCCTGATCTGCTTCGTCCTGGCCCTACGTCATCTGGGGGCGGCGCGCACCGGCGCCTATTTCTCCACCGCCCCGTTCGTCGGCGCCCTGATCGCCGTGGGTCTGCTGCATGAGCCGGTCACCCTCTGGCTGGCGATCGCGGCGGGCATGATGGCGCTGGGCGTATGGCTGCATGTCACCGAACAGCACAGCCACGACCACGCCCACGAAGCCCTGGACCACGAGCACGCCCACACCCACGACGCGCACCACCAGCATGACCACGGACCGAACGACCCCGCCTCGGAGCCGCACACCCACTGGCATCGGCACCGACCCATGACCCACGCCCACGCCCACTATCCCGACCTGCACCATCGTCACGGGCACTAGGCCCGATCGACCTCCAGCTCCATCAAAGCCCCCTTCATCCTCGGCCGTCAGTGCCGAGGACCCATGATCACATGGACTCGAGCGGCTCGTACCGAAGGGCGAGCCGAGGGCCGACGCCAGCCAAGGTCTTTTGTCCACGAACCTCACGAACCACACGAACAAGAGGCGCGAAGCGCGCTTGCATCCGGGCGCCACCCCTCCCGCGTCTGGCGCCGTGTTCGTGTGGTTCGTGAGGTTCGTGGACTCATCTCTTACCGCCCTGCGCCGCTCCGCTGCCGCTGCGCGACAACCCCTAGGGCGCGTATGGATCCTCGGCACTGACGGCCGAGGATGACGGGTAGGAGGGAAAGGCCCTACGCCCGTTCCTTGGTCCGCTCGAACCCGACCTTCGGGAAGCGCTCGGTGGCATAGCCGATGTCCCAGGCCGACTTGGCCAGGTCGACGGGCTGTTCAGTTCACGACGATTTGGCGTCAGCGCTGATGTCGTCCGCTAGGCCACGACCGCTTGCCCCGATCGCTAACCGCCGCCCGTTTGAAGGTCATCATGCGCCCACGTATCGCCCGAGCCTCACGCCAGGTCATCGGCCCCAACGAACCCAGGCGCAGGGACACGGTCCGGCGCAGTGGAAACGTGGACGGCGCCAAGGGGCTGAACGTCAGATCGAACAGTAGCTCGCCGCTGGCGAACGGACGTCCGCCGCCTACGATGCGTATGCGCCGAACCTCATCCCAGGCTGCCTTCCGGTGGCAAAGGCTTGGATGGAACAGCAGGCCGCCTTCATCCGCCAGCGCCGCTGGACGCCTATCGAAGCGCCTCCAGGTCCAGCCAGCGAAGACGCCGCCACAGAACATGCTCCCAAAAAGGATGCTGAACGCCTCGAACGTGAGTGGCCTGTCCAGGCCGCCCGTGGCGACGGCGACGGCCGCGACAGCGAGGAACATCGCCGCCAGGATGCCGATCACCGCATCCACACCCGGTGAGATGCGAAGCACGAGCGCGCCTGATTCCTCAACCAAGTGGACTCTGGAGCGATCGCCGTCCGCCACCGCTCGGCCCTACGCCCGTTCCTTGGTCCGCTCGAACCCGACCTTCGGGAAGCGCTCGGTGACATAGCCGATGTCCCAGGCTGACTTGGCCAGGTAGACCGGCTGTTCGTCGATGTCGGCGGCCATGGACGTGCGGTGCTTGCCGGCAAAGTCCTCGATGTCCGCCTTGGCGCCGCTCAGCCAGCGGGCCTCGGCATAGGGGGCGGACTCGAAAATCACATCCAGGGCGTATTCGCCCCCCAGCCGGTCGGCCATCACCTCGAACTGCAGTTGGCCCACGGCGCCGACGATGAAATCGGCCCCGAACGCCGGGCGGAACAGCTGGGTGACACCTTCCTCGGCCAGGCCTTCCAGCGCCTTCTTCAGGTGCTTGGCCTTCAACGGGTCCTTGACCCGCACCCGGCGCAGGATTTCCGGAGCGAAGTTGGGCAGGCCGGCGAAGCGTAAGGCCCCGCTCTCCGACAGGCTGTCGCCCACCCGCAGGACGCCATGGTTGGGGATGCCGATGACGTCGCCGGCGAAGGCCTCCTCGGCCAACTCGCGGTCGGAGGCGAAGAACATGATCGGGGCGTTGACGCTCATCTGCCGGCCGGTGTTCTGCACCTTGACCTTCATGCCGCGCTGGAACCGGCCGGAGGTCATGCGCACGAAGGCGATGCGGTCGCGGTGGTTGGGGTCCATGTTCGCCTGGATCTTGAACACGAAGCCGCTGACCTCCGGATCGCCGGGGGCGACATGGGTCGGCTCGCCGCCGCGGGTGGCGGCCACGGCCTTGGGCGGCGGGGCATAGGCGCCCAGGCCCTCGAGCAGTTGGTCCACCCCGAAATGGCGCAGGGCCGAGCCGAAGAACACCGGCGTCATGTGCCCTTCCAGGAATGACTTCGGGTCAAAGGGCTTGGAGGCTTCCGTCACCAGCATGGCGCCTTCCTCCATCTCCCCCTGCTCGTCGGGGTCAAGGTAGGTGACGATGGCGTTGGAGTTGGCGGCGATGGCGGCGGGGTGGTCGCTGCTGTGCCGCTGGAAGGGCAGGAATTGTTTGCGGCGCAGGTCGACCATGCCCTTGAACCGGCTGCCCGAACCGGCGGGCCAGTAGAGCGGGGCGGGGTCCAGGGCCAGCTTGGTGGCGATCTCGTCCAGCAGCTCGACGGGGTCCAGCGCCTCGCGGTCCATCTTGTTGATGAAGGTGACGATGGGGATGTCGCGCAGGCGGCAGACCTCGAACAGCTTCAGGGTCTGTGGTTCGATGCCCTTGGCGGCGTCCAGCACCATCACCGCGGCGTCGGCGGCGGTGAGGGTGCGATAGGTGTCCTCGCTGAAGTCTTCGTGCCCCGGCGTGTCCAGCAGATTGAACATCAGCCCGGCGTGGTCGAAGGTCATGACGCTGGCGCTGACCGAGATGCCCCGCTCCCGTTCGATCTTCATCCAGTCGGACCGCGTGCGGCGCTGCTCGCCCCGCGCCCGCACGGCCCCGGCGGCCCGGATCGCTCCCCCGGCCAGCAGCAGGTTTTCCGTCAGCGTGGTCTTGCCGGCGTCCGGGTGGCTGATGATGGCGAAGGTGCGCCGGCGCGCGGCCTCGGCGGCGGGGGAATGGGAGGACATGGCGCGTCAGCTAGCCCACGCCGGCCCGCGACGCAAACAACACCCTAATCCTGGCTCGGCTGACGCGGGGCGCCCCTGGCCGCCCAGGCCTGCTCCACGATCTGCCGCAAGACGCCCAGGTCCACGTCCGACAGCTTGTTGATATAGAGACAGCCCTTGCCGGTCTTGTGCTTGCCCAGCCGTTCCAGGAACGCCTCACGCCCCTCGAACCCCGCCATGCCATAGAACACAAGCTGGGCCTTGCGCGGGGAAAAGCCGATCTGGCACATCTCGCCCGAATGGCCGCTGGCGTAAGTGTAACTATAGCGCCCGAAGCCGACGATGGACGGCCCCCACATGGCCGCCGGCTCGCCGGTGACCTCGCCGATCAGCCTGGCCACGGCCTTGCCGTCCTCGCGGCGGCCCTCGTCCCGCACAGCCTCCAAAAAGGCCGCGACCGTGGTGTCGGTTGGCTTGGTCTTCAGCTCATAGGCCATGGCTGGTCTCCGCCGGGCTGACGGAATGAAGCCATACGGCGCGAGCGCTGGCCAGAGCCGTGCGCCTGCCTTGCGCCCCCTCCGTCACGTCTCGCTACGCAAGCTGCGCCACCTCCCCCGCTTCGCCCTTCAGGCTCGCATGGGAGGAGCAAGATCACTCCGCCTTCTCCTCCCACGCCCAACGAGGCGGGGGGAGGGGGACCATTCGGCTAGCAGCCGAATGGTGGAGGGGGCGCAAGGCCTCAACTCGGACTGGTCTAGGCCGCCAGGCGGCGCCAGACGTGCCGGTCGGCCTCGAGGTTGGTCAGGGCGCCGGTCTGCTGGCGCTGATACAGCTGCTGCATGATCGCCACGCTAATGGTGGTGAACCGCACGCTGACTTGCTCGGGCGGGCAGTTGAACGAGGGGGCCACGAACAGGGCGGCGTTCACCTGCGGCTCCTTGGCCATGATCATGGCGGCCAAGCGCGCGGCGCGCTCGGGGGCGTGGACGTGCATCAGGGGATGCTCGGAAAACAGCTCCGCGCCCAGGTCCGAGATGAACTCCAGCGTCAACCGACGATAGCGCCAGGCCGTCGCGCGGGGCGAAGGCGACACCTCATCGAGGTGCAACACGGCGTCGTTCATCAAAAAAAGCATCAGGGCGCCGGTCCGTCTCAGTTCTTGGGAAGGTGAGGGCACCCTAGGCCCGACTGGCTTTCCCGGCCGTTTAGGAAACGGGTTAACGCTTTTCCACGGGCTCAACTAAAAAGTGCCGACCATCCTTGTCCTCGATCTCCACCACCCACAGGTCCGGATCGATCCGCGCCGCCCGTGTGACATAGGCGTCCAGCTCGGACTCGGCGGTGCTGTCGAGGGGCTGCATCCACACCCGCTCGCCATCACCGCGGGTGGCTTCGGCATAGAGATGCGCCTCGCGGGTGAGGGGGTTGTACAACTTCACCAGTACGGCCCCGGCGCGGGCGTCCCCCTTGCGGGCGATGGTGGCGAAGGCGCCGCCAAGCTCGGCCCGGCGGACCAGGGCATAGACCCAGATGTCGGAGGACAGCAGCATCAGGCGTTGATTCCGGTGCGGGTCTGGGCGGCGCGCGCCAGGATGTGATCCACGGTTTCGTTGGCCGTGAGCTTGGCGGTGTCTTGGGGAAGGTCGGAAACAGGCGCGGCTATGGTCATCAAGATCCCTCCGATAACGCGCGGGAAAGCCGCTGTCGCTAGGCTAGGGAAGATGAGTCGCCCCCGCTCCATCCTGACGGCCGTCCTAGTGCTGGGCGGCGCCCTGGTCTTGCCGCCGCTGGCAAAGGCGGCGGGGCCGGGCGATCTCTACTACGAGCGCACGGTGATGGTCGCCGCGGGACGGCGCTGCGGCCTGTTCTCCGCCGATCTGCTGGCCTCCCTGGCCTCGGCACAGGCCCAGGCGCGCGGGGCGGCCCTGCGCGCGGGCATGTTGGGTCCGGTGCTGGACACCACGGCCGGCCGCGCCCAGGCCAAGGCCATGGCGGTGGCCTGCAACGCCCCCGACCTGGCGGTGGCGGCCGCGCGGGTGAAGTCCGCCTTCCAGGGTTACGCCCATCTCACGGCCATGAACTTTCCCGGCGACACCGCCCCCTGGCGCGCCGACCGCACCCCCGCCGCGCCAAACCTCGCCGCCTGGAGGCTGACCCAGGACGCCCGCTTCGGCTGGGACCGCATGGGTTTTGGCCTGGTGGAACGGGGCGGCGCCTGGGGCTTGATGGGGGTGGCGTCCTTCGCCGACGGGGCCCAGCCCTATGCCGCCCGCCTGGTGGTCCGCGATCCGTCGCTCACCAGCGGCCCGTTCCTGGACGCCAGGGCGGTCGACGCCCACGGCCGGATCCCCTTGCCCGCCCGCCTGCCGCCGCCCGGCGCCACCCTGGCCTTCAACGCCGAGGCGCGCAGCCCGTCGGGCCGCGACCTGGCCCCGGCGGGCGCGACCCAGGCCTGGGCGTTTCGCTTTCCAGCCGCCGCCGCGGCGGCCCTGGCCGGCCTAGATCCTAGGGAATCGGCGGCGGTGGAGTTTGTCTTCGCCGGCCGCGCCGGCGACCAGGTGCGCACGGCCTATGTGGAGGTGGGCGACTTCGCCGCCGGCCAGGCCTTCCTGAGTGTCCCTCAGCGCTGAGGCTTGAAGGCCACGACATTGGCGCCCAAAGGCGCGCTGCCAGGAGCGCTCAGGGGTTCGTCCAGCGGGTCGTGCAAGACGGCCGGCTCATCCACGGGCTGGGCCTGGAGCATCACCGGCATGCGCACGCTCACCGAGGTGCCTTCGCCCAGCACGCTCTCAATGGACATGCCGCCGCCATGCAGTTCGGCGAAGGCGCGCACCAGGGACAGGCCAAGGCCGGTGCCCTGCGCCCGTTGGTCACTGCCGCCGGCCTGTTCATAGGGCCGACCCAGCCGCGCCAGGTCGTCGGTGGCGATGCCGACGCCGGTGTCGGTGACCACGATCTCCAGATCGCCGCCCTGGGCGCGGGCGGTGACGGTGACCAGCCCACCGGTCTGGGTAAACTTCAGGGCGTTGGAGACCAGGTTCAGCACGATCTGCTTGATCGCCCGGCGGTCGGCGTCCACCTCCAGCGGAACCTGGGGCAGGGCGCCGCGCAGGTGGACGCCGGCGGTGTCCGCCTGCACCCGGACCAGGCGCAGGGCCGCGGAAATCGCGTCGCGGGCGTCGAATTCGTCCCGCGCCAAATCAAAGCGCTGGGCCTCGATCTTGGACATGTCCAACACGTCGTTGATCAAGTCCAGCAGGTGGCCGCCGCTCTCGTGCACCAGGCCGGCGTATTCGGCGTAGCGGTCGCTCAAGGGGCCGAACATGCGGGTGCGCATGATGTCGGAAAAACCGATGATGGCGTTCAGCGGCGTGCGCAGCTCGTGGCTCATATTGGCCAGGAAGCGTGACTTGCCGGCGTTCAGGGACTCGGCGTCGGCCGCCGCCTGCTGCAGCCCCGCTTCACGGGCGCGCTCCAGGGTGGCGTCGCGCAGCACCGCCGTGATGCCGTCGCGGCGGCGCGCCAGGCTGGCGGCGATCCAGCGATCGGGCGCTGCCGCCGGGGCGAAGCCGAACTCGGCGTGGCCTTGGCGCAGGGCGGTGGACAGGGCCTCGCTCACCGGCGCCGGATCGGTCGCCAACTGGATCAGCCCGGCGTTGGCGTCGTTGGCGCCCAGGGTATCGGGCAGGGCGCCGAAGCGGCCGCGCACGGCGCCCTGGGGGTCCATGAACACCAGCAACAGGCCGTGATCCTGCAGCAGGTCGGCCAGGCGCGCATGGTCGGTCTGAAGCACCGGCGGGGTATCGCGCCGCTGCACGATCAGCAGGGCGGCGGCCAAGGCCAGGCAGAGGCTGGTCAGGGCGAAGAGCTGAAGCCAGGGATGGACGTCGGCCACCGGCGCGAAGCCGGCGGTCTGGGCCAGCACCACCAGGGCGGCGATACCGGCCGAAAGGGTCGCCGCCGCCGGCAGCCTGCGCCGTCCGCCCAGGACGATGCCCGCGGCCAGGGGCGTCACCGACCACAGGGCGAAAGGCCCGGTCAGCCCGCCGGCCAGCATCACCGCCGCGCCGGCGCACAGAGCCCACAGAACCAGCAGGGCCGACTCCACCCGGCCGGAAAACCGCACCAGCAGCAGTCCCGCCAGGCCCGGCAGCGCCGCCAAGCCCAGGGCCAGGGTCATCAGCGTGCCATCGGACGGCGCCGGGACCGCCAATGCCGCCAGCCCCATGGCGGCCAGCCAGCCGCCATGCCAGGCGGCGGCGTCACGCGCGGCGCGATCCTGGGGCGACAGCGGTGTCTTGCGGGCCTTGGCCAATGGCGGATCGATTCCCTGCATCAAGGTCGGAACACTACCCAGTCCGGAGACGTGCGGCGAGGTGGCGCACGTGTCGGGCGACTAGGTCGCGGTGGAGAGACTGTGGACAGAAACGGAATCGTAAGCGCACGGGCCTAGGATGCTCCTGTCTTTCAACCTCAAACGGGGTCGACGCTCCCATGGCGCAAGCCGCCCCAATGCAAAACCTGACCGACAAGCAAGCCATTTTGATGGCCACGCGCCGCACCGCGATCCTCGACGATCAGAAGCGCTCGTTCCTGCGCATGGTCAGCCACGAGCTTCGCACCCCGCTCAATTCCATCATCGGTTTCTCGGAAATCATCGCCACCGAGCTGTGCGGCCCCTTGGGCTCGCCGCAGTACAAGGAATATGCCGAGCACGTCCGTCAGTCCGGGCACAAGCTCCTGCGCCTGGTGAACCAGGTGCTGGAGATCGCCCGCCTGGAAGGCCACGTCACCGACCTCAACCTGATCTCCGAGCCCCTGGATCACGCCGTCGATGACGCCCTGGACACCCTGCGCGAAGACATCGTCTCGCGGCGGATCACCGTCACCGTGGCCGATCAGGGCCGGCTTCCCAGCGTTGTCGCCGACCCCAGGGGCCTGCGCACCGTGCTGATCAACCTGCTGCAGAACGCCATCACCTTCTCGCCGGAGGGCGGCGAGGTGCGCCTGGCCGCCACCGCCCGGCTCGGCCGCGTGGACATTCAGATCGAGGATGACGGCGAGGGCGTCGACGAAAGGGAGCTGCCACGCCTGCTGCGGCCCTTCGAGCAGGGGGAGAGCGCCCTCACCCGCACCACCGAGGGCGCGGGCCTGGGCCTGCCGATCGTCAACCTGCTGTGCAGCGCCATGCGCGGCACCCTGCGGCTGTCCAGCGAACCTGGTCATGGCCTGAAAGCCGTCGTCGCCCTGCCGCTGGGCTGAACCGCGCTCGCGGCGATGGTTGCCAGCCGGCGGTCCGGCGCCTAAATGCGGGCCCTCAAGTTGGACCCGACTTCTTCCATGACCGACACCATCCAGCAGGCGCTCGACGACCTCGAGGCGGAATTCGATCTGCTGGGTGATTGGGAGGAGCGCTATCGCTATGTCATCGATTTGGGTCGTGAGCTCGCGCCCCTGAGCGCCGAGGAACGCAGCGACGCCAACAAGGTCCGCGGCTGCGCCAGCCAGGTCTGGCTGGTCACCGAGCCGGGGGAGGGGCGGATCCTCAATTTCCGCGGCGATTCCGACGCCCATATCGTGCGCGGCCTGATCGCCATTCTGCTGCGTCTCTATTCAGGCCGACCCGTGCAGGAGATCGTCGGCTTCGACGCCAAGGCGGCGTTCGAGAAACTAGGCCTCACCGGCGCCCTGTCGGCGCAGCGGTCCAATGGCCTGTTCTCGATGGTTGAGCGCATTCGCCGCGACGCGGCCGACAAGCTCTAAGCCGCCCGGATGCCGCTGAAGTGGTCGCTGGAGATGCCCACCGGGGCGTCGTAGCCCAGGATCATGTCCACGTCCCGACCATTGGTGGCCAGGGGCAGGCGCAGCCATAGGATGGTCATGTGCGCCGCGCCGCGCCAGGCGAAGTTGTGCTGGCCGACGCCGGGCCGACCACTCTCGACGATCTTGTCCAGCTCCTTGCGCCAGTATTCGGCCGAGGCGGAATTGTAGATGTCCTTCAGGCGCTTGCCGGTGATTTCGCCGCCGTACACGCCATACAGGCCAGTGCCCGCCAGCCGCAGGCGGTAGTCGTGCGGGTCGCTTTCCACATCGATCAGGCTGACGGTCGGCAGCAGGCGCTTGAAGCCCTCGGGATCAATGTCCGACCGCCGGGGCAGGCGGCCGCGGTTGCGCAGGCCGGCCCAATAGCCGAATAGCTCCTCATGAGCTCGCATCGCCGTAGCCGGCGCCCCCAATTGCACACTCATCTTCGGATTCCCCAACAACCCCTTGGAATCACAACGATTCACTATCGCTTAACGAACGAATCGGGGGCAAGGGGAAATCGCGTCCGGCGAACGAAAATCGTAGCGGGAGTCAAGAATGACGCACTTCGCTGATGACGCCTTTTGGCGAAAACCGGGATGAGGCGTCCGCGCCGAAACCGGTCCGGAACCCGCAAGGTTTTGAATTGTGACGCTTTCTGGGCAGGTGGAATCCCGGCCGCGCCGCTCCGGCCCATCCCCATCCCCAGGCGCGAAAACGCCCGCCCTCGGTGGCCGAGGGCGGGCGTCTCAGTCGATATTCGTGGAAAAGGTCGGTCTAGCGGCGCTTGCGGGCGGCCTGACGACCGCCTTGGCCCAGACCCATCTGCTTGGCCAGTTCCGAACGGGCCTTGGCGTAGTTGGGGGCCACCATCGGGTAGTCCTTGGCCAGGCCCCACTTCGCCCGGTACTCTTCGGGGCTCATGTTGTACTTGGTGCGCAGGTGGCGCTTCAGCGACTTGAACTTGCGGCCATCTTCCAGGCAGATCAGGTACTCAGGCGTCACCGAACGACGAACGGGGACGGCTGGCTCCTTGGGGGCCACCTCGACCGGCTCAACGCCGCCGGAAACGGCGGTGAGGGCCCGGTGGATGCTCTGGATCAGGGCCGGAAGATCGGCCGTGGCAATCGAGTTGTTGCCAACGTAGGCGGACACGATATCCGCAGTCATCTCGATAATTTCCGACTTGTCGTCCATAATCTCTTCTTTCGCATTACGAGAAATGGGCGAAACCTGGGTCGATTCCAAGCTTCGTTGGCGGGGTTCTTACAGAACTTCCCCGAGGCGGACAAGCCACTAGAAGCGCTCTATTTTAGTTGTGCACTATCCGCTTGCGTCTACAGAATAACCGGAGAATGCCGTTCGCTCAGCAGTTGGGCTTTGCTGACTTGTCCAAGGGACAGGCCGCCGCCTGAACCGTTATTGACGGTCAGCGCGCGAAATCGGCGGAAAATGCCAGCATGGCGGCGCGTTGCGGCACCGAAAACTCGTCGAGATTGCTGTCGTCCTGCTCGCGGATGGCGTGAAGCAGGGCGGGTGTCATGGCCGAGGACAAAGACCAGTTCCAGTAACGCAGCACCGTCTGCGCCCGATCGACGGCGATCATGTCATAGGTGTTGAACACCCGCTCCAGCGCCGGGGCGATCTCGCCGTCCTCGGTGGTCTCGGGGCGGCGCATGGCCTTCCACAGCGAGCGAACGGCGGCCTTGGGCAGGCCGGTGGCCTTGCACAGGATGGCCAGGGGTTCACCACCTGGGTCGGTGAAGATCTTGGCCCCGGTCATCGGCTTGAGACCCGCCAAGTACGAGATTTCCTCGGCAATCTGGCGATTGAAGCCGTCCTCGGCCGCCTTGACCGCGTCGTCCAGGCTGGCGAAGGGGCTCTTTTCGATGGCGGCGCGGTTGCGCTGGCGCCGCTCGATGAACTGCAGGGCCTTGCGCGCCAGGGGGTCTTTCCAGCCCTCTTCGGCGGCGATCGGGAACACGTCCGCCGACGCCTCCTGCAGGATGTCTCGCGACACCGCGAACCGTTGCAGGATGGTGCGCCGGGCCGGCGCCTCAGCCCACCAGAACAGCACATAGGCGTGGCTGGGCCGCAGCTCCGGTCGCCGCAGCAGCATCGGCGCCAGGTGTTGCCAGTCACGGGTCAGGGCCACCACGGTTTCGATGGCCGTCTGCGAGAACTTGGCCGTCTCGTTGCGCAGCAGCGCCTCGATCACCAGGGTCTCGCCGCCCTCCACCAGGGCCTCGGAAATCACTTCGCTGACCACCCGCCGCATGGCGATGGTGCGGCGGTGGGCGCCGGTGGAGCTGCGGATACAGTCCAGTAGGTCGCTGTCGTTCAGCGACACGCTGTCTTCCAGCAGCGGCCGGGCCACGTCGTACTCGTCGCGCAGGATCAGCCGCACCAGGCTGTTGGGGATCTCCAACAGGCTGGACAGGCGCCGCGCCACCCGCTCGCGCTCGTCGAAGTCGGCGTCGCGCAGCATTTCCACCAGCAGGTCGGCGGTCACCGCCCGCTCGAAGGTGTTCACCCGGCTGGAGGGCAGGCTGACCACGTCGGCCAGGCGCTTCATCAGCGCCGTGCGGGCGCGGTTCTTCGGCGGCGGCCGCCGCGTATCCAGGCCGATCACTTCGGCGCTCGGCAGTGGGGCGGCGTCACTCATGGACGGCGGGCGGCTTTCGGAATTAACAGACGGCTATTTCACGCCATCAGCCTTAACCGCGCGTTTCCATTTGTCCCGCCGACACAAGAACTTGTCCCGGTTCAGACAAACTCGGGCGGTTTCCAGTTGGGCCAGATGTCCGGCAGGTCGGTGGAGACCTTGTTGGGATAGGCCGGGGTGCGTTTTTCCAGGAAGGAAGTCACCCCCTCGCGGGCGTCGGCGGAGGCGCCGCGCGCCTGGATGCCGCGGCTGTCGGCCTTGTGCGCCTCCATGGGATGCTGCGCGCCGGCCATGCGCCAGATCATCTGCCGGGTGATGGCGATGGAGACGGGGGCGGTGTTGTCGGCGATTTCCCTGGCCAGGGCGCGAGCGGCGGGCAACAGGTCCTCCGGCTCGTGCAGGGAGCGCACCAGCCCCTTGTCAAAGGCCTCCTGGGCCGGGAACACGCGGCCGGTGTAGCACCACTCCAGCGCCGTCTGGATACCCACCAGCCGGGGCAGGAACCAGGACGACGCCGCCTCCGGATTGATCCCGCGCCGGGCGAACACAAAGCCATAGCGGGCGGTGTTGGACGCCATGCGGAAGTCCATGGCCAGCTGCATGGTCACGCCGATGCCCACGGCGGGGCCGTTCACCGCGGCGATCACCGGCTTGAGGCTGTCGAAGATGCGCAGGGTGACCAGGCCGCCGCCGTCGCGCTGCACCCCGCCAACCCGATTGGACACGCGGGCCGGCTCGGTGCGGGCGGCGTTGTCGAAGGCTGCCCCGCCGGCCGACAGGTCCGCCCCGGCGCAGAACGCCCGCCCAGCCCCGGTGACGATCACGGCGCGGACGTTGTCGTCCGCGTCGGTCAGATCGAACGCCGCGATCATGTCGCTCATCATCTGGGTGGTGAAGGCGTTTAGCTTTTCCGGCCGGTTCAGGGTGATGGTCGCGATGCCGTCCTCCACATCATAGAGGATGGTCTCGAAGGTCGGA
This sequence comes from Caulobacterales bacterium, assembly GCA_038228945.1. Taxonomy (GTDB): domain Bacteria; phylum Pseudomonadota; class Alphaproteobacteria; order Caulobacterales; family Caulobacteraceae; genus Acaudatibacter. The sequence goes on along the minus strand of JBBROW010000008.1, from coordinate 27,132 downwards.
TTGGCCATGCTGGGCTCCCTGATTTTAGGCCGGCATGGCACGGGGATGACGCGGCGGGAGTCAAGGCGTGTCGCCCGCTTCCGGGAGGCGCGGCCGGTCGCAAGGTCAACTCAGCCTTCCGCAGGCAGATATTCACGGCTAGGTCTTCGTCAAACATAACAAGGGGAGTCGGTGTCATGCGCGTTGGATTTCGCTGGGCGAGTATCGCCGCCGCGGCAGCCCTTCTGGCGGCGCCCGCCACCGCCCTGGCCTGGTCGAACCAGGGCCACATGATTACCGGCGCCGTCGCCTATGACGACCTTGTCGCCAAGGATCTCGCCCTTGTCGCCCAGGTCGAACAGATCATGGCCGCCCATCCGGACAAGGCCCGCTTCGACGCGGGCCTGAAAGGTCTCACCGGCGCCGCCCGCTCGCGGCGGCTGTTCGAGCTCATGGCCCGCTGGCCCGACGACGCCCGCCAGGGACCCTTCGATCACCCCGCCTGGCACTACTGGCTGCGGTTGGTGCCCTCGACCAGTGACCCTGCCAAGGCGCCGCCGGCCCTGCTTGCCATGACCACCGGGGAGGCGGCCGACGCCTATCTCCTGAACCTCGCCACCGTTCGCGACGGCTTCGCCCCGGCGGCGGAGCGGGCCGTGGCCCTGTGCTGGGTGTTCCATCTGGCCGGCGATATCCAGCAGCCCCTGCACGCCGCCCACCTGATCTCCGCCCGCTTCCCCTTGAGCGACCGGGCCGGCGGCGCCGACTTCATCAAGGGCTCGGCTACCCTGCCGCCCATGAACCTGCACGAGTATTGGGACGACGCCATCGGCGGCGACAACGATGACGATGCCAATGTCGAGGCCACGCGCCTGCGCCTGGACGCCGATTGGACGCGGGACAAGTTGCCGGAACTCAACGGTAAGGCCGACGCCGCCGCCTTTCACGGCTGGGCCGACGAGAGCCTGGAACTGGCCCGCTCCACGGTCTACGTCGGCGGAACCTTCGAAGGCGGGGCGACGCCCGCCGACGCCCCGGTGCTGGCGGCGGACTACGTCGCGACGGTGAAGGCCTTGGGAAGCCGCCGCGTCGCCCTGGGCGGTCACCGCATCGCCGACGCCGTGCGGGCCGGACTGGGTCATTGAGGGGGCGCAAGGTCTCCGTCACGGAACCTGCGGAGACCGCCTTGCAGCCTTCCCTCGCGTCGCCCTTTACGCCCGCGCCGCCGCCGCGCCATAACCGCCGATAACAAATCCCTTGGGAGGGTACGATGGCTGATCCAATTCTGGCCGACTACATCGTCGTGGGCGCCGGCTCCGCGGGGTGCGTGCTGGCCAATCGGCTGACGGCGGACGGCAAGACCACGGTGCTGCTGCTGGAGGCGGGGGGCGACGACCGGCCGACCAAGAACCCCGGCCAGTTCATGTCCAACCTGATGATCCACGTGCCGGTGGGCTATTCCCAGACCCTGAAGGATCCCAAGGTCAACTGGCTCTACCCCACCGAGCCGGACCCCGGCACCGGCGACCGCGTGCACATCTGGCCGCGCGGCAAGGTGCTGGGCGGCTCGTCGTCGATCAACGGCCTGCTCTACATCCGCGGCCAGCACTCCGACTATGACGGCTGGCGTCAGCTGGGCTGCGAAGGCTGGGGCTGGGACGACGTCTCCCCCTATTTCCGCAAGGCCGAGCACCAGGAGCGCGGCGGCCTGGACGAGTTCCACGGCAAGGGCGGACCGCTCAACGTCTCCGACGTCACCACCACCCACGAGGTTTCCGACGCGGTGGTCGAGGCCTGTGTCGAGGCCGGCATTCCGCGCAACAACGACGTCAACGGCGCCGACCAGGGGGGCGTGTCCTACTACCAGCTTACCGTGAAGAACGGTCAGCGCTGCTCCGCCGCGGTGGCCTATCTGCACCCCGCCATGGGCCGGGCGAACCTCAACGTCCAGACAAACGCGCTCACCACCCGCATCCTCTTCGACGGCAATAAGGCGGTGGGGATCGAATACCAGCAGAACGGCGAGACCAAGGTCGCCAAGGCCAGGAAGGAAGTCATCCTGGCCGGCGGCGCGATCAACTCGCCCCAACTGCTGCAGCTCTCCGGCGTCGGTCCCGGCGCCCTGCTGGCCCAGCACGGCATCGCCGTGGTCAGCGACCTGCCGGGGGTGGGTGAGAACCTGCAGGACCACTACGTCATGACCACCACCTTCCGCCTCAAGGCCGGGACGGTGTCGGTGAACGAACTGACCAAGGGCGCGCGCTTCGTCGGCGAGACCTTGAAATACGTCTTCCAGCGCAAGGGTCTGCTCAGCCTCTCGGCGGCTCACATCGCCGCCTTCTGCAAGTCGCGGCCGGACCTCTCCAGCCCCGACATCCAGTTCCACATCCTGCCGGCGACCATGAATGTCGAGAAGCTGATGAACGAGCAGAAGATGGAGCTGGAGGGCGCGCCGGGCCTGACCATCGCCCCTTGCCAGGTCCGCCCCGAAAGCCGCGGCACGATCCATATCAAGTCGGCGGACCCGACGGTCTATCCCGCCATCACCCCCAACTACCTGTCCGATCCCCTGGACCAGGAGGTGGCCGTGGCCTCGCTGAAATGGTCCCGCAAGATCGCCGCCCAGCCGGCCCTGGCCCCCTGGATCGACCACGAGATGATGCCCGGCCCCGATTTCCAGACCGACGAGACGCTGCTGGGCTACGCCCGCATGGCCGGCACGACCATCTACCACCCGGTGGGCACCTGCCAGATGGGCCATGGCCCCCGCGCCGTGGTCGACCCTCAGCTGCGGGTCATCGGGGTGGAGGGGCTGCGCGTTGTCGACGCCTCGGTCATGCCCCGCCTGATCAGCGGCAACACCAACGCCCCCACCATCATGATCGCTGAAAAGGCCGCCGATATGATCCTGGGCAAGGCCCCGGCCAACGCCATGGCGGCCTGACATGCATCCCTCGATCCACGCCAGGACCAACCCGGACAAGCCCGCCTACATCATGTCGGGCAGCGGTGAGATCGTCACCTACGCCCAGCTTGACGCCCGCTCGAACCAGGGCGCCCACCTGTTCCGCTCGCTGGGGGTCGGGCGCGGGTCGGCCATTGCCATCTTCATGGACAACTCGCCCCGCTATTTCGAAGTGCTGTGGGCGGCCCAGCGCTCGGGCCTGCGCTTCACCTGCATCTCGTCCAAGCTGACGGCGGGCGAGGTCGAGTACATCGTCAAGGATTGCGAGGCCAAGGTCCTGATCACCTCGGCCGGCGTCGCCGACGTCGCCATCCTCGCCGCGCCCCTGATCCCTGGGGTGAAGTTGTTCATGACCGACGGCGCCGTGGCCCCCTTCACCTCGTTCGAGGACGCCCGTTCGGCCCTCCCCACCACGCCGATCGCCGACGAGGGCGCCGGCGGGGCCATGCTCTATTCCTCCGGCACCACCGGCCGGCCCAAGGGGGTCAAGCGCGAGGTGACGGGTACGGGGCCGATCGACGCGCCCAACGGCTTGGCCGTGCTGGGCCAGACGCTCTACGGCTGGACGCCGGACAGCATCTACCTGTCGCCGGCGCCGCTCTACCACGCCGCGCCCCTGGGCTGGACCATGGGGGTCCTGAGCCTCGGCGGCACGGTGATCCTCATGGAGCGGTTCGATCCCGAACAAGCCCTGGCCGACATCCAGCGTTTCAAGGTCAACACCGCCCAGTGGGTGCCCACCCACTTCGTGCGCATGCTGAAACTGCCGGCCGAGACCCGCGCCCGGTACGACGTCTCCTCGCTCAAGGCGGTGTTCCACGCCGCCGCCCCGTGCCCGATCCCGATCAAGCAACAGATGATCGACTGGTGGGGGCCGATCATCAACGAGTACTATGCCGGCACCGAGGGCAACGGTTTCTGCGCCATCAACTCAGAGGAATGGCTGCGCAAGAAGGGTTCGGTGGGCAAGGGCCTGACCGCGCCGGTGAAGATCTGCGACGAGGAGGGCAACGCCCTGCCGCCCCGGGCCGAGGGCACGGTCTATTTCGACAGCCCGGCCGAGTTTGAATACCACAACGACCCGGCCAAGACCGCCGAGAGCCGCAACAAGCACGGCTGGACCACTCTGGGCGACGTGGGCTGGGTGGACGAGGACGGCTACCTGTTCCTCACCGACCGCAAGAGCTTCATGATCATCTCCGGTGGGGTGAACATCTATCCCCAGGAGATCGAGAACCTGCTGATCACCCACCCCAAGGTGGCTGACGTCGCCGTGGTCGGCGGCCCGCACGAGGAGATGGGCGAACAGGTCATCGCGGTCATCCAGCCCGGCGACTGGGCCGACGCCGGTCCCGAACTGGCCGCCGAACTGGACGCCTTCGCCCGCGCCAACCTCAGCCACGTGAAGATCCCCCGCAAGATCGACTTCATGGCCGAACTTCCCCGCCACCAGACCGGCAAGCTCTACAAACGCCTGATCCGCGACGCCTACTGGGGCAAGGAAGGCTCGAAGATCGTCTGAAACGGGCGGTGCGGCGACCTCGCGCCCCCTCCGTCACTCATCGCTGACGCGCTGAGCGCCACCACCCGCCCTTCCTGGCCACCGGCGGTTGACAGGGCGCGGCGGCGCCGCCCGTATGCCGCCCATGGCGCCCCGCGAGACCCAGACCCCAACCTTGAGCGAGCCCCCAACCTTGAGCGAGACCAAGGCCACGCGGGACACGGCGGGCAAGCTGATCGAGGCCGCCGCCGCGGAGTTCAACGAGCACGGCTTTGCGGGTACGGACACCAACCGCATCGCCCGACGGGCCGGCTTCGCCCCCCAGACCTTCTATCGCTGGTTCGAGGACAAGATCGACGTCTTCATCCGCGTCTACGACGCCTGGCAGGCGGAGGAGGCCCGCGCCCTGGCGCCCCTGCTGGCCCAGAACGCCCCGGACGAGGAGGTGGCCGCCACGGCGGTCGTCCACCACCGCGACTATCTGCGGTTCCGCCGGTCCCTGCGGCAGCTCTCCTTGGACAACCCCAAGGTCCGCGCCGCCCGCGCCGCCAGCCGCCTTCGCCAGATCGAGCGGATCCGCATGGCGCAGGGGTCCAACGCCGCCGATCTCGCCGTCCTGGCCGCCGCCCTGCTGCAGATGGAGCGCCTGTCCGACGCCCTGGCCGAGGGCGAGATCGCCGACATGGGGCTGGACGAAGCCGCGGCGCGGACAGCCCTGGCGGTCATCATCGGCTCGATACGTCGTCCAGGGTGAAGGCCAATCCCCGTCGGATTTCGACCCACATCTTGCCATGGCGACGGTTTCGTTGTGAGACGATCCCTTGTTCGCAACGAAAAAAGTGGGAGGCGCGAAATGCAGCCGGTGGAGTTCAAGGATCTGCCTGATCTCGTGGGTCAGGAAACGGGTGTTTCGGATTGGCTGGAAGTCAGCCAGGAGCGCGTCAACCTCTTCGCCGACGCCACCGGCGATCACCAGTGGATCCACGTCGACGTCGAGCGCGCCAATCGCGAGATGGGCGGCCCCATCGCCCACGGCTACCTGACCCTGTCGCTGATCCCCTTCCTGTCCAGCGGCCTGATGCCGGTGAACGGGGTCTCCCGGGGCATCAACTACGGTTCCGACAAGGTCCGCTTCACCAACATGGTCCGCGTCGGCAAGCGGGTTCGCCTGCGCCAGAAGCTGATCGGCGTCGAACCCAAGTCCGGCGGCCTGCAGATCAAGAATGAATGCACCATCGAGATCGAAGGCGAAGAACGCCCCGCCTGCATCGCCGAAACCATTTCGATCCTCTACGGCGCGTAACTCTTCCCCCACGGCGCTTCGCCTGCGGGGGAAGAGTTACCGCTCCACCGCCGCCGAATCCGCCGTGGCCGTCACCGGCACGCCCATGGGGTTGGTGGATTCCGGCGGCTGGTCCGCGGGCCGCCTGTTGGCCGGCATGTCCAGCAGGGTCAGGGTCTCGCGGATGTAGCGGGCCTGGGTGACGATGCCGATCTGCAGCGACTGGCTGCCCAGCTCGACTTCCTGGGTCAGGATGCCGGCCACGAACGGCTGGGTCTCATTGTCCGGCCCATCCCGGCGATGCAGGCCGCGCGCGGTATAGACCGGCCCGCCCGAATTGCCCGGAAACACGTTGAAATCCAGCAGGAAGGTCGGGAACGCCGTCGACGGCGTCAGCGGATAGGACGCCACCCGCCCCGACCGCAGGATCGGGAACCCCGCGGTGTTGGACGACAGGCCCTTGGGGAACCCCAGCGCCATCATCTCGTCGCCGGGCCCTAGCTGGTAGTTGTTGAAGGTGTCCTCGCTGGCCAGCCACTTCATCGGGATCGCCGACTTGGCGAATTCCGCCGGCGCGGTGATGGCGATGGCCGCCACGTCGCGCGACCCATGGTGGGTCCACAGCTCATGGCCGTTGGCGCGGATGGTGACGGTCTGGGGGGCATAGCGCCAAGTGCCGTCGGCGTTCTCGATCCGATAGCCGATGGTGGCCTGGTCGCCAGGCATCTTGTCGAAGACATGGTTGGCGGTAACCAGGATGGTCCGCGGCGCGCCATCGGCCGTCGGGTCGGAGATCAGGAACCCTGTCCCCACCGTGCGCTTGCCGTGACCGATCGGCTGCTCAAGTTGAACAGTGGCGCCAATCAGGTCGACGGACATGTCGATCGCCATCGACGTCCCCCCAGCCCCGTTTCGTGTGTTCTCAAGATGCGCTGATCGTTTGACCAAATCCTTACCGGCGCACAAGCTGCCCACATGCCGCACCGCAAACTTGCCCTGATCACCGGCGCCTCGGCGGGGATGGGGGCGGCGTTTGCTCGCGCCTACGCCGCCAAAGGCCTCGATTTGGCCCTTGTCGCCCGCCGCGCCGACCGTTTGGAGGCCCTGGCGGCGGAATTGACCGCCGCGCACGGCATCGACGCCCAAGTCATCTGCGCGGACCTGTCGCAGTATGGAATCGAGACCCAGGTGCTGGCGGCGATCGCCGAGCGGGGGCGTCACGTGGATGTGTTGGTCAACAACGCCGGTTTTTCGATTCCCCAGAGCTTCGCGGCCGTGCCCTGGGCGCAGCAGAGGGACTTCCTGATGACCCTGGTGGTCAGCGCCTGCGGCCTGGCGCACGGGGTGATCGGCGGCATGGCCGAGCGTGGCGGCGGCTCGATCATCGGCGTCGCCTCCATGGCCGCCTTCTCGCCGGGGGCGGCGGGTCACAGCCTCTATCCCGGGGTGAAGACCTTGGCGGTGAAGTTCTGCCAGGCCCTGGACGCCGAGTACCGCAGCGCCGGGATCAAGGTCACCGCCCTGTGCCCAGGCTTCGTGAAAACCGAATTCGCCGCCGCCAATGGCACCCAGCACCTGATGGATGACGCCCCGCGCCTGTTCTGGCAGTCGGCGGAAACGGTGGTCGACATCGCCATCCGCGCCAATGAAAAGGGCAGGGTGGTGGTCGTGCCGGGGTGGCATAACCAGGTGGCTGCAATCTTCCTGAGATATCTGCCTGAACCATGGGTCTCGGCGGCGGTGCGGACCGGATCGGCCAAGTATCACCTGGACTGAAGTCTTTATCGCACTGGCAAACGGGGAAACGCATGGCTTCGCATTTCGACGTGGTGATCATCGGTTCGGGGGCCGGCGGCGCCACCCTGGCCCAGCGCCTGGCGCCCACCGGCAAGTCGATCCTGATCCTGGAACGCGGCGAGCACCTCCCCCGCGAGGCGGAGAACTGGAGCCCCAAGGCGGTGTTCATCCAGAACCGCTATCGCACCCAGGAAAAGTGGTTCGACCGCAACGGCCACCCCTTCTCGCCCAACACCCACTTCTGGGTCGGCGGCAACACCACCTTCTATGGCGCCGCCCTGATGCGCCTGAAGAACCGCGACTTCGACGAGACCCAGCATAAGGGCGGGACTTCCCCGGCCTGGCCGATCTCCCTCACTGACCTGGCGCCCTACTACACCGAGGCGGAGAAGCTCTGGCAGGTGCACGGCACGCGCGGCGGCGACCCCACCGAGAACGGCGACGAGCCGCCCTACGCCTATCCCGCCATCTCCCATGACCCCGGCATCGCCCTGCTCAAGGGCCACTGGGAGAGCCAGGGCTGGCATCCCTTCAGCCTGCCGCTGGGGGTCAAGCTGGATGAGGCCCACCCCGTCACCTCCACCTGCATCAAGTGCAAGACCTGCGGCGGCTATCCCTGCCTGCTGCGGGCCAAGTGCGACGCCCGCACCATCGCCATCGAGCCGATGCTGAACATGCCCAACGTCACCCTGCTGCCGGGACGCAAGGCGGTGCGGTTGGAGACCGATCCCTCCGGCAAGACCGTCACCCAGGTGGTCTGCCAGACCGCCCACGGCGAAGAGACCTGGACCGGCGACATCGTCGTGGTCGCCGCCGGCGCCACACCCACCGCCGCCCTGCTGCTGGCCTCACAGAGCCCGACCCATCCCAATGGCCTGGCCAATAGCTCCGACCAAGTCGGCCGCAACTACATGTTCCATACCCTGACAGCCATGGTCTCCATGACCAGCGCCCACAGCGACATCACCTTCCCCAAGACCCTGGCGGTGAATGACTTCTACTGGAAGGATCCGCGCGGCGGCTTCGACTATCCCATGGGCCACATCCAGCTCCTGGAATACATGAGCGGCCAGACCCTGGAGGGCGAGATCTCCAACTGGCTGCCCCCGGCCCTGGTGCCGGATATCTTCTCCGGCGCCCTGGCCGAGCGGATGCTGTCGATGCTGGTGATCTCCGAAGACCTGCCCTCACAGGACAACCGGGTGAAGGTCAGCGCCGACGGCCGCATCACCCTGGATTACCAGCACAACAACCTCGAGGGCCACGAGCGCCTGGTGAAAACCCTGGACGCCTCCCTGGATGGCTTCGTTGACCGCAAGCACCCGATCAGCGCCCACCATTTCCAGCTCAGCTCCCTGCTGCCCCTCTACGGCACCGCCCACCAGTGCGGCACGGTGCGCTTCGGCAAGGACCCGCAAAGCTCGGTCCTGGACCCCAACAACAAGGCCCACGACCTCGACAACCTCTACGTCGTCGACACCTCGTTCTTCGTCACCGCCGCCGCCGTCAACCCAACCCTGACAACCGTCGCCAACGCCATGCGCGTGGGGGATCACCTGATCGAAAGGCTCGGGGCGCACACGCCGGCGACGGCTTAAGGCGATCATGCGCCAGCCCTATGAGGGATGATGACCTATCCGGCGTCCGCCCCCATGGCTTCGATAATCTTCCACTCCGCGTCTTCGATCGGGGTCACCGACAGGCGGAACTGCCGGAACATGGTCATTCCCGCCAGGTTTGGGTTGGCCTTCAGCTGCGCCAGGCTCACGGGTCTGGGCATCGCCCGCACCGGCTCAACCTCCACGGCGACGAACCGCCCGGCCGGATCGGTGGGATCGATGAAGGCTTCCTTCGACACCCGCGCGATCCCGACGACGCCGGGGTCCACCTGCGAGTGATAGAAGAACACCAGCTGGCCCACCTTCATGGTCCGCAGATAGATGGCCGCCTGGTTGTTGCGCACTCCGTCCCAGGTAGTGCGCCCGTCCCGCCGCAGGTCGGCGAAGGAATATTTGTTCGGCTCCGACTTTACGAGCCAGTGGGTGGCGGAGGTTTCCATGCGTGCTCCCTTGACCAGGTTGACCTAGCGCAACCCGCGCCATGACTAAAGCTTAACCGAACGGCGTCTTGCGGGTGGCCCGTGGGCGGTTCTTAATGCTGCTTAGATGAGTGGCGCGCCGTCGACCCCGACGAGCGGCCCCCGACAGCGGAGGCGGCCATGGCCGATGGATCCCCCAAACTGGCCGAGGAGTCGCGCGCACGCGCCTATGCCACGCCGCTGGACCAGTTCCACGTCGCCGACATGGAGCTGTTCCGCACCGACACCCACTGGCCCTGGTTCGAACGCCTGCGCCGCGAAGACCCGGTGCATTATACCGCGGAGAGTGAGTACGGCGCCTATTGGTCAGTGACCAAGTACGAGGACATCGTCGCCGTGGAGGGCAACCACGCCGTCTTTTCCTCCGACTCCGAGATCGGCGGCATCACCATCTTCGACGGGCTGGAGCCGCGCGAGCGCACCAGCTTCATCTCCCTCGACCCGCCAGACCACGACGCCCAGCGCAAGGTGGTCACGCCGATGTTCACCACCGCCAGCATCGCCGCCATGGAGCCCCTGATCCGCGAGCGGGCCGGCAAGATTCTCGACGAACTGCCGGTGGGCGAGACCTTCGATTTCGTCGACAAGGTCTCCGTCGAACTCACCAGCCAGATGCTGGCCACCTTGTTCGACTTCCCCTTCGAGGAGCGCCGCCTGCTGCCCCGCTGTTCCGACCTGCTGTTGGGCTTCGATCCCAACGCCGCGCCGGAAGATGAGATGAAGCGCCAGGCGGAAATGTATTTCACCCTGACCAAGTTCACCGAGCTGTGGAACCAGCGCGCGGAGAACGCCCCCAGCAACGACCTGATCTCCATGCTGGCGCACAGCGACGCCACGCGGAAGGACAACGATCCGATGCGCTATATCGGCAATCTGATCCTGCTGATCGTCGCCGGCAGCGACACCACCCGCCACTCGATCAGCGGCGGCCTGGAGGCGCTCAACCGCAATCCCGACGCCTATGCCCGCCTGCGCGCCAATCCCGAATTGCTGACCAGCGCCGTGCCGGAGATCATCCGCTGGCAGAGCCCGGTGGCCCACATGCGGCGCACGGCCATGGCCGATGCGGTGGTCGGCGGCAAACAGATCAAGAAGGGCGAGAAGGTGATCATGTGGTACGTCTCGGGCAACCGCGACGAAACCGCCATCGACAATCCCAACGCCTTCATCATCGACCGCGAACGGCCCCGCCAGCACGTGGCCTTCGGCTTCGGCATCCACCGCTGCGTCGGCAGCCGCCTGGCCGAGATGCAGCTGCGCGTGGTCTGGGAAGAGATGCTCAAGCGCTTCAGCTTCATCGAAATCACCGGCGAGCCGACCCGGATGAAGAACAACTTCGTCAAGGGCTTCGAGGCCATGCCGGCGCGAGTGCACCTGTAGTTCGTCATCCTCGGGCGCCAGTCCCGAGGACCCATGATCTCGTGGAATCGAGCGGCTCGTCCCGAACGGAGAGCCGAGGGCCGGCGTCCGCAAACTTTTTTTTGTCCACGAACCTCACGAACCACACGAACAAGAGGCGCGAAGCGCGCGCCCAACCGGTCACACGGATCTCTCCCCAGGAAACACCGTGTTCGTGTGGTTCGTGAGGTTCGTGGACAGAATCCCTTACCGCCCTACGCCGCTCCGCTGCCGCTGCGCGACAACCCCTACAGCGCGTATGGATCCTCGGGACTGACGCCCGAGATTGACGGGGAAGGAAGGGGCGTTGCTCCAAACCCCGTCACCTCTTGCCACCCCAGTCGCGGCGACCGCCCACGCATTGCCGCGACGCGGATTCCCAGCGCATATTACCGCCGCTTAGAGAGGCCGCGTCAACGAGCGCGGCCCCGTCGGCGGAGGTTGCAATGGCTGAAGGTTCGGTTCGCGTCGCCCAGGACGCCGCCCTGGCGGAGGCCCGGGCCAAGGCCTACGCCACGCCCCTGGCAGACTTCCACGTCGGCGACCCGGAACTGTTCCGCACCAACACCCACTGGCCGTGGTTCGAACGCCTGCGCGCCGAGGAACCGGTGCACTTCTGCGAGGACAGCGAGTTTGGCCCCTACTGGTCGGTGACCCGCTACAACGACATCATGGCCGTGGACACCAACCACGGGGTGTTCTCCTCCGACTCCGCGCTCGGCGGCATCACCATCCGCGACGCCAAGCCGGAGCTGCGCCGGCCCAGCTTCATCGCCATGGACCCGCCCAAGCACGACGCCCAGCGCAAGACCGTCAGCCCCATCGTCTCGCCCAGCAACCTGGCCACCATGGAGCCGATCATCCGCCAGCGGGCGGGCCAGATCCTCGATACCCTGCCGGTAGGCGAGACCTTCAACTGGGTCGACCGGGTGTCCATCGAGCTCACCACCCAGATGCTGGCCACCCTGTTCGACTTCCCCTTCGAGGAGCGGCGCAAGCTCACCTACTGGTCCGACGTCGCCACCACCCTGCCCATGCCCGGCGGCCTGGTGGACACCGAGGAGGACCGCCAGGAAATCCTCATGGAGTGCCTGGCCTACTTCACCCGGCTGTGGAACGAGCGCGTCAACGCCCCGCCGGCCGGCGACCTGGTGTCGATGATGGCCCACAGCCCGTCCACCCGCGACATGACCCCCGATGAGTACCTGGGCAACATCATCCTGCTCATCGTCGGCGGCAATGACACCACCCGCAACTCGATCACCGGCGGCCTCTACGCCCTCAACCAGTTCCCGGAGCAATACGCCAAGCTGCGCGCCGACCACGGCATGGTCACCAACATGGTGCCCGAGATCGTCCGCTGGCAGACGCCGCTGGCGCACATGCGCCGCACCGCCCTGGAGGACGTCGAGGTCGGCGGCAAGACCATCAGGAAGGGCGACAAGGTGGTCATGTGGTACGTCTCGGGCAACCGCGACGAGACCGCCATCGCCACCCCCGACGCCTTCATCATCGACCGCGAACGGCCCCGCCAGCACCTTAGCTTCGGCTTCGGCATCCACCGCTGCGTCGGCAACCGCCTGGCTGAGCTGCAACTGAAGATCGTCTGGGAAGAGATCCTCAAGCGCTGGTCCCACATCGAGGTGATGGACGAACCCACCCGCGTCCGCTCCAGCTTCGTCAAGGGCTACGAGACCCTGCCGGTGCGGATCGTGGGGTGACGAACTATGGGCAGTAATCGCGCCAATAGATGGTTCCCCTTTTCGCCGCCGGGGCTTAGCCTGGGGGCATGACGCACCGCATTGATCTCTATTTCTCGTTCCGCAGCCCCTACTCCTACCTGATCACGCCCCAGCTCGAGGTCCTGCGCCAACGCTACGACCTGGCGATCGATCTGAAGGTGGTGCGGCCCATCGCCGTGCGGATCCCCGGCTTCTTCAAACAGGTGAATCCGCTCTGGCCGCCCTACCTGGCCCGCGACACCTGGCGCATCGCCGAGCGCCTGGGTATCCCCTACCGCTGGCCCCGGCCCGATCCGATCATCATGGACCTCGCCGCCCGGGAGGTGGCGCCCGAGCAGCCCTACATCATGGGCGTCAGCCGCATGGGCGCGGCGGCCAGCGAGGCGGGGCGCGGCTTCGACTTCGCCCGTGAGGCCACCAAAGCCATCTGGTCTGGCGCCGTGGAGAACTGGCACGAAGGCGACCACCTGGCCCTGGCCGCCACCGACGCCGGCTTGGCCGCCGACCTGGCCAGCCAGGACCTGTCGCGCTTCGACCCCGTCATCGAACAGAACGAAGCGGCCCAGACCGCCGCCGGCCACTGGGGCGTGCCCCTGATGGTCTTCAACGGCGAACCCTTCTTCGGCCAGGACCGGCTGGAGGATATCGTCTGGCGCATGCGCGGGGCGGGGCTGCAGGAGCGATAGGGGGGCGGTGTAACGCTCCCCGACCACCCCCTCGTCATCCTCGGCCGTCAGTGCCGAGGACCCATGATCTCGTGGAATCGAGCGGCTCGTCCCGAAGGGCGAGCCGAGCGCGGGCGTCCGCTAAGACTTTTTGTCCACGAACCTCACGAACCACACGAACAACAGGCGCGAAGCGCGCGCCCAAACAGTCACACCGCTCCCTCCAACGGAAACACTGTGTTCGTGTGGTTCGTGAGGTTCGTGGACAGAATCGTCTTACCGCCCTGGGCCGCTCCGCTGCCGCTGCGCGACAACCCTGAGAGCGCGTATGGATCCTCGGCACTGACGGCCGAGGACGACGGGTTGGGGTGTTATCGCCGCCGACGCGCGCCCCTCACGCCGGCTGCAGCAAATCCCAGCGGTTGCCCCACAGGTCCTCGAACACCGCCACGGTTCCGTAGGCCTCTTGCCGCGGCGGCTCCAGGAACCGCACCCCGGCGGCGGTCATCCGCGCCGCGTCCCGTTCGAAGTCGTCGGTGTGCAGGAACAGGAACACCCGTCCGCCGGCCTGCCGCCCCACGGCCGCCTCCTGTTCGGGGCCGACCGCCTTGGCCAGTAGCAGGCCTGGCCCGCCGTCGGCCCGCGCCGCCACCGCCACCCAGCGCTTGCCGCCGCCCATGTCGGAATCGGCCGTCAGGTGAAAGCCCAGCACCTGGGTGAAGAAGGCGATCGCCTCGTCATAGTCGCGCACCAGGAACGTCGTCAGGGCGACGGAGCGGCTAGGCCCGAAAACAGACTTTGCAGACGACGGGGAAGGGTCGGGGGAGGTCATGGAGGCCGCTGCGATCCTGCTGGAGGAGAGCGGAGCATTCCTGGGGTAGTCCGGGCGCCGGAACAAGAGCCTCGCGCCATCGTTTTAGATCACATCAGCCCGCATCGCCTGGAACACTAAGCGATAGGCGAGGGTGGGAGGCGGCGGCCGGAGCGACCGGCCGACCGCCTCCCGATACTCAAAACTACTTCTTGTCCGGCGCGGCGGACGTGGCCGGGGCCATGGCGGCGGCCGAGTCGGCAACCGAAGCGGCCGATTCAGCGGTCGAAGCCGCGGATTCAGCGACCGTGGCGGCCGCGGTCGCGTCAGCGGCGGCGGTGTCAGCGGGCTTCTTGTTGCAAGCGGCGGTGAAACCGAGGGCCAGAACGGCCGCGGCGGTCAGGGCGATTTTCATGGTGCGCATTCGCGTCTCCTAGGGGATCCCCGCGCGATTCAGCCCGCACGGCGAGTCTCACCTTAGCGTGGCCTCTCGACTTTGTGAACAGCCCGTGAGCGACTTCTTTCAAATCGCCCACGGGCAGAGGGCTTCAGACCAGGGCGGAGGGCGTCAGGCCCAACTCTTTCAGCAGGGGTTCGGCGTAGTCGATCCGTCCCGTCCGGGTCTTCGGATCGCCGGACGCCAACTGGTAGACCGCCTCGGCGATATACTCGATCGGCTGCACGCGATCCTTGGTCCGCTCGTTGATCAACCCATGCACGGCCACGCCCGGCGTCGCCACCAGGCCGGGAGAGACCACGTTCACGGCCACCCCGTCCTCATAGACTTCCGAGGCCAGGCCGGTGGTGAAGCGCTCCAGCGCCGCCTTGCACATGCCGTACACCGTGCCGCCCCGCCCGCCGGCTTGATAGGGGGCCTTGGGGTGGAGGCCGGCGCCAGACGAGATGTTCACGATCCAGCCGCTGTGGCGCTCCTTCATGCCCGGCAGGACCAACTGGGCCAGGTGAAAAGGCGCATAGACCTGCACCTCCATCATCAGCTTGAAGCGCTTTTCCGGGAACTCCGTCACCGGCATGAAGTAGGTGATGGCGGCGTTGTTCACCAGGATGTCGATGGGTCCGAAGGTCGCCACGGCCTCCTCCACCAGGGCCTCGCGTTCCGCCGCCAGGGCCAGATCTGCCTTGATCAGCTTGGCTTGGCCGCCGGCCTTGTTGATCCGCGCCACCGTGGCGGCCAGGGCGCCGGGCAGGCGGCTGTCGCCTTCCTCCACCGTGCGGGCCGAGACGATGACCTTGGCCCCCTCCATGGCCAGTCGGGCGGCGATGGCCTCGCCGATGCCGCGGCTGGCGCCGGTGACCAGGGCGACCTTGCCCTTCAAAGTGCCATTGGGATCGATGCGCGCTTCACTCATTGGGTTTCCTCAAAATGCGTTCTTATGAATGGCGCGACCCTCCCGCCTTTCACCGCCCCGCGCAAGCCGGCTGAAGGGGAGGTAATCAGGCTGAAAGCTGAACTTACAAGGCCATGAAGGAAGCTTCAGAGGCGCGATTGCGTAGGGCTGCTATGCATTTATGGCGCTTGCCATTCCCTTCCGGAACAGGGTTCCTTAGCGCCAACAGGGGTCGCGCCGGACGTCCGGCCCCCTGATCGGGAGACGTTGATTTTGACCGCCGATGTCCTGGCTCCGCAGAAAAAGAGCCTGCCGCTCTCCCTGGTGCTGCCTTTCTCCCTGCCGGCCATTCCGCTCTCGGCCCTTGGGTTGTCGATCTTCGTTTCCCTGGCGCCCTATTTCGCCAGCCACCTAGGCGTCAGCCTCACCACCGTGGCCCTGGCCTTCACCATCGTGCGCTTCAGCGACATGGGCGTGGACGTGGGCCTTGGCGCGATGATGGACCGCACACGCACGCGGCTGGGTCGCTACCGTCTGTGGATGCTGATCGGCACACCGGTGCTGATGCTGGCCTGCTACCAGCTGTTCATGGCCCCGGTGGGGATCGGCCTCTGGTACCTGGTGCCTTGGCTACTGACCCTGTACCTGGGCACCTCGATCCTGGGCCTGGCCCATCCCGCCTGGGGGGCCAAGCTGGCCACCCACTACGATGCCCGCTCGCGGCTGTTCGGCGTCTTGTCGGCGGTGGGGGTGCTGGGCGCCTGCGCCGTGGTGCTGATCCCCGTCGCCGGCGGCTCCCTGGGGCTGAAGAACGGCCAGGCGGTCCCGGCCATGGGCTGGTTCATCATCGCCGCCCTGCCGATCACCGTGCTGATCGCCGCCTTCCGCACCCCCGAGCGGATCTCGGCCGATCTGCACACCGAGAAATTCGAGCTCCGCGACTACATCGACCTGCTGATCAAGCCGGACCTGATCCGCATGGTCCTGGCCCAGGTCTGCCTGACCCTCGGCCCCGGCTGGATGAGCGCGCTGTACCTGTTCTACTTCAAGGACGCCCGCGGCTTCACCGAGTCCCAGGCCTATATCCTGCTGTTCGTCTACATCCTGGCGGGAATCTGCGGCGCGCCCAGCGCCGCCTGGCTGGCGACGCGGCTGAACAAGCACCGCACCCTGATGATCACCACCACCGCCTATTCGCTAGGCCTCTGCACCGTGGTCATCCTGCCCAAAAGCAATGTCCTGATCACCCTGCCGGTGATGTTCTGGTGCGGCTTCATGGCGTCCGGCTTCGACCTGATGATCCGGGCCATGCTGGCCGACGTCGGCGACGAAGTCCGCCTGGAACAGGGCAAGGAACGGATCAGCCTGATCTACGCCTTGAACGGCCTGGCCGCGAAGGTGGCCGCCGCCATCCAGTTCGCCATCACCTACCCCCTGCTGCAGCGGCTCGGCTATCACGCCAAGGAAGGCGTCAAGAACACCCCCCTGGCCATTCACCATCTGGAGATCGCCTATATCGTCGGCCCGATCATCTTCGTGATGCTGGGCGGCGCCTGCGTGATCGGCTGGCGCATGGACGCGCGCAAGCACGCCGACATCCGCCGCCAGCTCGAAGAACGCGACGCCGCCTTCAGCGAATCCCTCATCACCGAAAGCGCCACCGGCCAAGCGCCGGCCGTGGTGGTGACGGCGGGGTAGGGCGGCGGGCGCGGGGCTCGTGCGGGCGCCTCGCACCCTTCCTAACCCGCCAGCACCACCGCGCTGAACTCCAGCGCCACCATCGCCGGATAGCTGCTCCACCCCTGCAGCAGACAACCTCGCCCGAACGGCGGCGAGAAATACTCCACCGGCCCGGCCCAACCCCGCGCCAAACAGGTCTCCCACCAGCGGGTGAGGGGATAGCGCCAGTCGTCCAGGCCCCGGCGCAGCCGCTCCCGCGCGTACAGGCCGTCCAGCCACGGCCAGTCGGCGCCATTGTGATAGCGATAGGCAAAGGCGCTCTTGGCCCGCACGTCGGCCGGCCGCGCGAAGGGCGGAAAGGCGCACAGCATCCCCCAGTCCCCCCAACGCTGCACGCCGTTGCGGCGGCTTTCCAACAGTGTCCGGGCGGCCTCCAGCACGGTCAGCGCCTGGTCCTCCGGCACGGCCCCGTACCGCAGCAGGGTCAGGCTATCGAGGGTCAGGTGCGGCTCGAACGACCCGTCGGCGCGGCGATAGTCGGCATAGTGGCCGTCCACCCACAACCGCGCCATCTGCTCCCGCGCCGCTGTCGCCATCGCCTCGGCCCGTTTGGCCAGGCCGGAGTCCAGCACCGCGCCGCGCGCCGCGATTACCTCCAGGGCGCCGATCCACAGGCCCAGGTCATAGGCCACAAGGCCCTCGCGATAGACATTGTCGGCCCAGTCGCGCTCGTTGTGCGGCTTGGCCGGCAGGCCGTCGTTCGCCTCCGCCAACCGCGCATAGCGCTCGAAGATGGCGGCCACCGCCGGCCAGTGGCGCCGCAGCGGCACCTCATCGCCGGTGGCGGTAATATAGTCGCCGATGGTCAGCACGAAGAACAGCGGGCTGTCGAAATGGTCGCTCCACCAGTCGCCAGGCCGCGTATGAGCCCCCGCCAGCCGCCGCCCGCGCAGCCGCCGCCCCTCCCAGGCCGCCGACTGCGCCGGCCCGCTCAGGATCACGCCGCTGGGCGCCTCGCCGTTGGGCTGGACGCCCTGGGCCAGCAGCTCGATCTGCGCCGCCACCGCGTCCGGCGCCATGCGCAGCAGCATCTGCAAGGTCCAGTAGCCGTCGCGGAAATAGGTGCGCGCCGGGGCGCTGTAGGCCAGTCCCGCCGCAAGTCCGGCGAAGCCGCCGTGCTCATCGCGGCGGATGCTGCTCAACGCCGCGTGGACGCCCTGCACCACCAGCCCGCGCAACAGCGGATCGGCCCCGGGCGCCAGATCGCATCGGGCCACGTGATCCTGCGCCTCGGCGACGATCTCATTCACGCTCAGCGCCAGGCCGCGCCGCGCCTCCGCCGCATCGACCCCCGCCGCCACCAACACGTCGCCGCCCCGCGCCTCGATCATCGCCACGCCCCAGGGCAGGGTGACAATCCGCAGTGCGCCTTGTCGCTGAACGGGGACCCGCTCCACCGGCGCGGACCAGCCGGCGCCGCGCCGCGCCGGGGTGAACCGCCCCGCGCTGACGCCCCGCAGCGCCAGCACCGGCGCCGACTGCGCCACGAACAGTCCGCCGCCGGCCGTCTCCAGCCGGTTCGGCCCGATCACGACCGGCCCGGTCAGGCCCTTCACCCGCAGCATCCCCAGCCGCCCGGCGCCCCACAGCGACAGGTCCAGCCGCCCGTCGGCGGTCAGTTCACCCTGCAGCCGCGGCGCCATGAACGGCATAGTGACCAGGGCGTCCGCCCAGATCAGGCCATCGGCCCTCGCCCGCAGGACGTCGGGGATCGCTGACATGCCGCTCCCGCCTCTCTATCGTTGCATCGAAACGCGACGGACCCAGCGCCCGCCGCCGTGAAAACCAGTCCGGGGAAGGGAAACCACCATGCCGCAGAACCAAGCGTCCGTCGCCGCCGCCATGAAATGCCTCGATGATTTCATGACCGCCTTCAACGCCCGCGACATCGACGCCTGGCAGCAAACCTTCAATTTTCCCAGCGTGCGGCTGGCGTCCAACACCATGGTCATCATCGACGAGGGCTACCACAAGGCCGACATGTTCACCCGCGGCCCGCTGGAGGAATGGGATCACTCCGCCTGGGAGCGCCGCGAGATCATCCATTCGGGCGCCGACAAGGTCCACATCGACACCCGCTTCTCCCGCTTTCGCAAGGACGGCAGCGTCATTGGCGGCTTTGACTCGATCTACGTTGTCACCTGCGAAGACGGCCACTGGGGGGTCAAGGCGCGGTCCAGCTACGCCCCCTAATGCGAAGAACCCGCGCCTCGACGCCGTCGCTTAGATGTTGAACCCCCCGGTGGCCTCCAGCCGCTGGCCGGTCAGCCAGCGGGCGTCATCGCTGCAGAGCAGGGCCACCAGGCCGCCGATATCGTGCGGCTCGGCCAGGCGGCCCATCGCCGTCTGCGCCACCACCATCTGCTGCAGCATGGGATTGTTGCGGATCGCCGCGCCGGCGAAATCGGTCGCCACGCCCCCGGGGGCCAGGGTGTTGGCGCGTATCCCGCGCGGGCCGTATTCCTTGGCCACATAGCGGCAGAACACTTCCACCGCGCCCTTGCAGGCGGCGTACAGCCCGTAGCCCGGCACATTGTAACGGTCCGCCGCCGCGGTGATGAACACCACGCCGCCGCCCGTCCGCCCACCGCACGGATTTCCTCGGCCACCGCCTCACCCTCCGCCGCGTTGCTGTTGAAGGTCAACACCACGTCCATGCCCGCGCGCGCCAGGGACAGGGCCATATCCTTGCCCAACCCGCGGTTTCCGCCCGTCACCAAGGCGATTTTCTTGGTCTGACCAGCTGCCATGTCGATCTCCTGCCGGGCTGTCCCGGTTTGCGTCTGGGCCTCTAGCCGTGCCGCGCTCGTGCGACTAGGCGCTCATCGGCGAATGCCTTGTTCGCCCGGCCGGACAGTCAACCGGGCAAGCCAACACGCCGCCGATCAGGGTGAACTGCCACTGTCGCCCAGTCGGCGCAGAAGCAGCGGGTGTTCACCCCCGCCAGCCATCCACCACACCGACAAGGCAGCGCGCCGATTGCGTTCACCCTCACTTCCACCCAACGTCGGATCAGGCTGTTCTAGACAACCTGCGGCGGAGATTTGCGGTATGGCGAAGCTGGTTTTCGGAATGAACCAGTCCCTGGACGGCTACGTCGACCACCAGGAATTCTCGCCTGATCCGGCGCTGTTTCGTCACTACATCGAGCAGGAGCGGGGCCTGACGGGCAGTATCTACGGTCGCCGCACGTACGAGATCATGCGCTATTGGGACCAGGACAGTCCTGAATGGGTCGCGGAGGAACGCGACTTCGCGGCCGCGTGGCGGGGCCAACCAAAGTGGGTCATATCGCGCTCCCTGAAGTCGGTCGGGCCTAACGCCACCCTTGTCGCCGATGACGTGGAGACGGTGATACGCGGGTTGAAGAATAAGCTCGCCGGGGAGATTGCCGTCGCCGGACCAGACCTGGCGCAAAGCCTTACCGATCTTGGTCTTATCGATGAGTATCGGCTCTACCTCCACCCCATCGTGCTTGGTGGCGGCAAGCCCTTCTTCGCCGGCCCCCGCCCGCCGCTGCGCCTCGCGGCCAGCGATCTCGTCGGCGATGTCGTGATCAGGCTGACCTACGTTCCCGCCTGATCGCGCGACCCGCCGGGCGGACTACGTCATCGCCGGCGCATCCAGCCGCCGCAGCATCGTCTTCACCTCGTCAGCTTCCCAGGGCTGGATGCCGGGCCGGGCCAGCGCGGCCTCCAGCAACTGAGCCGCTGAAGCCAGCGAACGCCGCAGGCCTTCGCCGCGGGTGCAAAGCTTGGCGAGTTCAATCAGCGCGTCGACATCGCCGGCCGCGGCGGCCTTGCGAAACCAACGGACACTTCCACGTCCATCCCCGAGCTCCCGGCAGGTGAGCGCGATACAAATGGCGGCGGTCACATCACCCCGCCGCCACACTCTTCTCCAGCCCTCCTTGGCGCGGGCCTTGTCTAGCGGCACACGCAGCCCATCATCGAAGAAATGGCCCAGCCGTCTTCAACACAGGTGTCCCCCGAGGCGCGCACCCTGTTCGAAACACGCGCGGGCGCGGGCGTAGTCACCAGCCTCCTCGGCGGTGTCACCTTCGCAAAAGCTGCCGTAGTCGGGTTGCATAGGCCGCGACTACCCTTGGCCATGTGCGCTCGAAAGGTCTTCGAGGGGGTGGAAGTCCGACGCCGTTCCTGCAAGTTGACCCAGAGCGGGGCTCACAGAGGGGCGGCGGGATGGACGCTGAAGGGGAAAGTCTTCAACGGGGTTTGGCGACGGCCTACGCGCCCCTGATTCGAAAGGAGCTTCTCGCGCTCGCCTGGATGCCCATCGGCTGCGACACGCCTGGGGTGGTCGCCAGTATGCATGGCGCCGCCTTCACCTTCTCAGGTGGCGCCCTGCTCACATTCGGGGACGCGCCGGACCTATTTCTCACCTGGTCGCTGCGCTTTCCCTACAGGCTGCAAGCAACGATCGAAGGGCTGGCCTGGCGCGCTCACAGTCTCGATCGTGTGTATGCCACCCGGGAGAGCCCCTGGGATCAGGTTGAGGGCGGGCGCCTCCTGACGGTCGAGTTCTTTACTGGGCCGGGCGCATGCGGTGGCGTTATCGGATTGCGGCACCGGATCGAAACGTCGAAGGGCGAGACCTTCTTATGGATCGCCACCGGCTACGACGAGGGCGTGCGAGAAGGCGATGACCTTTGGGTGAGCGTTGGCAGCGATCCCGCCAACCTGGGCGACCTCGCGCCCGTCATGATGCTTGGCGCGTAGGGCAAATCTCCCAGTCTCGATCGGTCAGCATTGGATCGAGCGTGCCCTTGGTCAGCCCACGCGCGCCCGGGTGTCGTCGCGCGCCTGATAAAGCCGCCAGAACGCCTCGGCGATGGTCGCGCTTTCGATGGTCGGGACGCCAGGACTTTCCGGTCCCGTGCCCTTGACCAACCCAGCGATCGTCACCTCGCCAACATAGACGCCTTCCGCCTTCAATCGGGCGGCCAGCAGTCCGACCAGCTTGGCTTTCGCGGCATTGGCCAGGCCCACCCCTTCGGCCTTCATCGCCACGGCGAAACCGTCCAGCATCGGGTTGAGGTCTCCGAAGGCGCCGTTCGTCACCAGCACAGCGCCCTTGCCGGATGCCTTGAGGTCCGGAAGCGCTTCCTGCACCGCGGCCAACAGACCCACGATGGCCACGTCGAACACGCCCTTCACGCTCGCCGGGTCGATGGCCAGGAAATCGCTGACCCCTTGCCCGCTGAAGGCATTCCATTGGATCACCCCGATCGGACCCAGCTCGGCGCGCGCCTTGGCGATCGCCCCTCGCACCGCCTCGGGGTCGCCGGCGTCCGCTGGGAAGGCCGCGGCCTTGACGCCCTTGGCCCGCAACATCTCAACGCCGGCGGTGAGTTTCGCCTCACTGCGCGCTACCAGCGCGACCGAGAACCCTTCCGCGCCGAACCGTTCCGCCACGGCGGTGGAAACCCCCGGGCCAAACCCGAAAACGACCATGGTCTGTGACATGGAGCCCCTTGCGCGGATGAACGTTGGGGCGAGCCTAGGCTTCGCGATCAATCCCGTCGAGCGAGCCATTACACCGCGCCTGTGGCCCGTCGAGAGTCGAAGGCGGGCGTGAGCCGCGCTGCGAAAACCAGACGTTGGCTTTGATCGTTAGACCGGTTCCTCAGGCTTCCACCCCGGTTGCGCCTCGAAGCTGGAGACCGTGGTGTCGACCGGGTCCCAATGCCGCCGGTTCCGCAGGAAGATCGCGACTTGCGGCGTGAGCGGCGCCGGTTCGTCCACCGTGCCCAAGGTGACGGTCATGAAGCCCGGCATTCCGGTGTTCTTGCCGAACAGAGGACTCCCGCAGGTCTTGCAGAACAGACGGGTCACTGTGTTGCCAGCGTCGCTGACTAGCGAGAATGTTCCCGGCTCGCCGACCATGCGAATGCCGGTTTCGGCGTACATCGCACCGGTGGAATGGCCTGCTCCGCTGATCCTCTGGCAGTCCTGGCAATGACAATGGGCGACGACGATAGGATCGCCATCGATCTCATAGGAGCAGCTACCGCAGAGGCATCGACCCGTGAGCATCCAGTGTCCATTCTCTGGTGTGCGCGAATTGGTAGTCGACGCCCGCGGCATTGTCGATCCGCAGGGCGCGAGGGTCCGACAGGGGTCGCGAACGGCCCGAAAAGAAAAAAGGCCGCCCGAAGGCGGCCTTTCCCGACCGATCGACTCTAGATGTGTAGCGCGGGTTGCGGGCGGAAAACCGGCGCCCACCTTTCCTCAACCCGCCTAGGCCGGCGAACTAGGCTTGCAAGGCGTCCCGTTCGCGAGCCGTGCGGCGATGCGCGCGCAGAACCGCTCCAAGGCCGCCAAGGCCCAGCAGCATCATCGCCCAGGTGGCGGGCTCGGGAACGGCGCCGAACGTGGTTTGCAGGGCGCCGTCCGTGTTTCCGAACGCCCCATAGGGCGTTGAATACCAGGCCCGGGCGGTGTCTACTCCAGTATAATCCGCGTTGAAGAAGACGTTGTATCCGCCGTTGTAGCTCGTGCCGTTGGAGATGGCGACATTCATCAACAAATCGCCCGACCCCGGATCATAGTTGATTGGCGAACCAGTCAAGGATAGCCTGTTGGGCATCGCGCCACTAAGCGTGAAGGTTCCCAACGTGCCAAGGAAGACTCCCTCGTTCAACGCTAGATTGGACGACAAGGCGCCGACCCCGTTAGAAGCCAGGTAGAAGGACACCGTATAGGTTCCGGTATCCATCGGGCCCGCTGCTCCTTGCCCCGGCTGCTTTGTAAAGCTGACGGTATTGAAACTGATGGGACCGGAGAAGGCCGCGTTGTTGTAGGCTTGTTGGTACTGGGTGAGACCGTCAGTCGGCCCGCAACTGAACGGATAGCAATTGCCGCTGTCCGCGGCGCCGATGGTGACGCCCGCGCTCGCAGAACCGGCCATGGCTACAAGTGCGATAGCCGCCGCACACCCCGCAAAAATCCCACTCAGCTTCATTTTCCTGCCTCGATTTTAGTGGCCGCTCGTCAGCCTGCGCGGCGCAAGGGCGACCTAGCTTAGCTGTGGCAGCTTAACCATTTTGGCCAGATTGAGGCAACTCTCCTCGCCTCACAGGCGAGCGATTTGACATCAAATATTTGCCACCGCGCCGGCAAGATAGCGAGGCCCAGGAAGCCTAGCGCGCGGTGTGGCGTGCCCCTCGATGACACACGATAATCAGGGACAGACTTGGTTGAGCACTGGGCTGGGCTTTTGCGCGGCAGCCACAAAGGTGGCGCCGTCCGCAAGGCAATCCGTGCGGCCGGCGCGCACCCGCTGTTCCTGCCGCCCTACAGCCCTGACCTGAACCCCATAGAACAGGTCTTCGCCAAGCTGAGGAACCAGCTGCGAAAAGACGACGAGCGGTCCGTCGAAACGGTATGGCGGCGGATCGGCGCACTGCTCGAGATCTTCACCCCCGCCGAGTGCGAGAACTACATTCGGCACGCAGGGTATGCGTCAATCTAAACCAAGTGCGCTCTAGAAGCCGAAGATCGACCAGCCCGACCCACCGTAGTAGCTCTGCTGCTGTTGGTTTCCGTAGTAGCCGCCGTAGCCGCCGTAGCCGCCATAGCCGCCATAGCCGCCGTAGCCGCCATAGCCGCCGTAGCCGCCGTAGCCGCCGTAACCACCGTAGCCGCCTTCATCGTCACCGTCGTAACTGCCTTGCCAGCCGTAGGGATGATCCTCATGGAAGTCCCGGTGCGCTTCGCGGGCTTCCTGATGCCATTCGTTATGCTCTTCGGGACTGTAGAAGCCGCGTTCGTGGGCCTCTTGGTGCGCTTCGGCTTCCTCCTGATGGTAGCCGTCGTGCTCCTGATCCCCGTCCTGGTTCCAAGAGTACCCGGAATCGCCGTCATCCCAGTCATGGGCCATGGCGGCGCCGGCTGGCGCGCACAGCGCCAGCGCCGCGGCGCCAATGATCAACATTTTCAACACGACAAGGCCTCCGTTGCTATCCCAGGCGACCAGGGAATGCCTGTACGCCTGAACGGGACCTGAACGCGTTCGTCATGTTCTGGCGTCCCACCGGATATTACCCGCCCGGGTCGATGGTCCCGATGACGGCAACGACGATGACCACCACTGCCGAGAGCGCCTGCTCGCCGATGATCTGGCGTCTCAGTCGCGGCAGCGCCGTGCTGGACTCTCCGGCCGCCAGGCGCGGCAGCGTGACGAACCGGTTCAGCGCGGCCAGGCCAAGCATGCCGGCGAAAGCCGCGAGCTTGACGTCAAGCAGCCGGCCGTAGGCGGTGGTCAGCAGTTTCAGGGGGTCGCCCAGGATGGCGTAGGCGTTGAGCCCGCCGGTGATGATGATCACGGCGACCGCCAGCTGGCCGGCGCCGGAGAAGCGCCGCAAGGCCGCCTCGGTCTGCGGCGCGGTGGCCAGGTTGACCACCATCCAGCCCAGCGCCCATAGGGCGCCGATCCACAGGCCCGCGGCCAGGAGATGCGCGCCATCGGCCAGGCGATGAACCAGGCCCAGGGTGCCGTCCGGAAGATCGGCGTGACCGGTCCCGGCTAGACTCGCCAGCAGCAGCGCGCTCAGGACCGTGGCGACGGCGTCCAGGCGCGGCGTCCAGACAGCCAGGCCCAGCAGCACGCAGCCGATCAGCCGCGCCACCCACAGCTGACCGAAGCTGGTGTCCGAGACGGTCCCGGCGATGGCCGACCAACGGATGGCGTCCGCCGCATCGCCGGTCATGCTTGCCGTCGTCAAGGCGAGCCACAGCACTCCGCTCAAGGTCGCCACGCCGGCGCCCCACGCCATGCGGCCGCGGCGCCAGGCGGCGAAATCGGCATTGGCGCGCGCCAGACCCGGGGCGGCGTAAAGTGGAAAGCACGCGATCCCGAACACGACCAGCAGGGCTGCTTCGTGCAGGAACCGCGCGCCAACCAGCGCCGCCGTCAGGCTCAACGCGTTACCTGGAAGGTGTAACCGCCCTGGACGTGGTGCGTATCGGTGGAGACCACGCGCCAGCTCAGGCGGTAGGTTCCGGGGTTAAGCCGCGTGCTGACGGCCGCCACCAGCTGCTTGTGGTCAGCGGTGAGCGCGCTGCGGCCCAGGGCCATCCGGTGACCCGATGCGTCGGCCAGTGACAGCTGCGAGAAGCGGCCGATCAGGGTCTCGCTGAAGCCGAGCCGCAACTCGGCCGGAGCGCTGACCTTCGCGCCCGCCGCCGGATTGGCGGCGAGTAGTCGGGGGTGGGCCGCCGCGGCGCCGGCGCACAGCGCCAGGGCCGCAACGATCACGCCGGTGGCGGTGAGGCGTTGCATGTCAGGGCGCATCTTACGCCCGCCCGAGCCGATCACCAGCGTTGTCCTCTGTTCCAGTCGTTGTTGTACTGCTGCTGCTGGTCGAGCCGATCATGGCCGCGCTGGTGGGCGACGTGCATCTGGTCGTGCAGGGATTGCAGGCGATAGTTGATGTCCTGCGAATCGTACTGGCCGCTGCGCTCCTCCCAGGCCGCCCGATTGCGGATGCCCTGCAGCTGGCGATAGAACCGGCGCGCTTGATAGGGGGCGTAGGATCCGTCGCTAATGCCGTGCTGGATGCCCTGCCAGATGTGTTGGTACATCGGCGTGAAGTCTTGGTAGGTCTCCGCGGCGTAGGCTTCGTCGTCGCCGTTGTCGTTGGGGTGTACGCATCCGGTGAGGACCGCGGCGATGGCGGATCGGCGGCGCTGATCAGGCGGCGCGGCTGATGGCGGATTGGGGTCGCCAGTTCCACGGCAGCAGCTCGTCCAGCTTCTGAGCGGGGTGATCGGCGATGCGGGCCAGG
>JBBROW010000007.1:0-130966 GCA_038228945.1 Caulobacterales bacterium | reverse complement strand
TCGACCACGGCAAGACCAGCCTGCTGGACGCCCTGCGTTCGGCGGACGTGGCCAGTGGCGAACACGGCGGCATCACCCAGCACATCGGCGCCTACCAGGTGAACCTGGCCGACGGGAACAAGGTCACCTTCCTTGACACCCCTGGCCACGCCGCCTTCAGCGCCATGCGCGCCCGCGGCGCCAACGTCACCGACATCGTCATCCTGGTGGTGGCGGCGGATGACGGGGTCATGCCCCAGACCATCGAGGCGATCACCCACGCCAAGGCCTCCGGCGCTCCGATCATCGTGGCCATCAACAAGATGGACAAGGCCGGCGCTGACGCGACCCGCGTGATCAACGAACTGCTGCAGCACGAAATCGTCGTCGAAAGCCTGGGCGGCGACACCCAGGTTATCGAGGTCTCGGCCTTGAAGAAGACCGGCCTGGACAACCTGCTGGAAGCCATCCTGCTGCAGGCAGAAGTCATGGACCTGAAGGCCAACCCCGACCGCACGGCCGAGGGCGTGGTCATCGAGGCCAAGCTGGATCGTGGGCGCGGGGCCGTGGCCACCGTCCTGGTCAAGCGCGGCACCCTGCGACGAGGCGACATCGTCGTGGCGGGCGCCAGCGCCGGCCGCGTACGCGCCTTGCTCAACGAGCGGGACGAACAGCTCACCGAAGCCGGCCCCTCCGTGCCGGTGGAAATCCTTGGCCTCGATGGCGCGCCGGATCCGGGCGAACCCTTCGCGGTGGTGGAAGACGAGGCGCGGGCCCGGGAACTCACCGATTACCGCATCCGTCTCAAGCGAGAGCGGTCGCTCAAGCCCGTGGGCCCAGGCGGCTCCATGGCCGAGATGATGTCCAAGCTGGCCGACAAGAAGGTCTCGGAACTGCCGCTGGTGATCAAGGCGGACGTCCAGGGCTCGGCCGAAGCCATCGTCGGCTCGCTGGAGAAGCTGGCGCACGAGGAGGTCCGGGCTCGGATCATCCTGTCGGGCGCGGGCGGCATCAACGAGAGCGACGTCATGCTGGCCAAGGGCGCCGGCGCCCCGGTGATCGGCTTCAACGTCCGCGCGTCCAAACAGGCCCGCGAACTGGCCGAGAAGGAAGGCGTGGAGATCCGCTACTACGCGATCATCTACGACCTGATCGACGACATCAAAGGCGTGCTCTCGGGCATGTTGGCGCCGATCCAGCGGGAAACCTTCCTGGGCAACTCCGAGGTGCTGCAAGCCTTCGACATCTCCAAGGTCGGGCGTGTGGCCGGCTGTAAGGTCACCGAGGGCGTGGTCCGCAAGGGCGCCCGCGTCCGGATCATCCGCAACGACGTGGTGGTGTTGGAACTGGGCACCCTGGAAACGCTCAAGCGCTTCAAGGACGAGGTCGACCAGGTCCAATCCGGCCAGGAATGCGGCATGGCCTTCAAGGGCTTCCAGGACATCAAGGCCGGCGACTTCATCGAGTGCTTCACGGTCGAGGAAGTTAAGCGCTCGCTTTAGGCTTCCATCGCCGACCCGAAATCGCCCCTTCTCCCTCGCGGGAGGAGGGGTTTTTCATTTTTCCGCCACGGCTGACGCCAGGACAGCCTTGCCTGCGCCTACCTCTTGCTCGTAACTATCCAGTGGATGGATATGGCGGAGGCGAACATGACGAACCTGGTAACCTACGAGCGCGTCGGATCGACCGCTCGTATCCGGATGGATGACGGCAAGGCCAATGTGATGAGCACGGCGATGCTGGGCGCCGTCAGCGAGGCCCTGTACCGGGCGGCGGCGGAAAAGGCTATTGTGGTGCTGAGCGGGCGGGAGACGATCTTCTCCGCCGGCTTCGACCTGAAGGTGTTCCAGTCCGGGGACGCCGCGGCCGGCGCGGCCATGGTCAAGGCCGGGGCCGAACTGGCGCTGAAGGTGCTGACCTTCCCGACCCCGGTGGTGACAGTGACCCAGGGCCACGCCTATCCTATGGGCGCCTTCCTGATGCTGGCGGCGGACTGGCGGATCGGGACCCTGGGCGACTGGCGGACCGGGCTCAACGAGGTGACCATCGGCCTGACCCTACCAAGGTTCGCCCTGGAGGTGGCCCGCCAACGCCTGACCCCCGGCTATTTCAGCCGCACCGCCATGACCGGCGAGATGTATGGCCCGGATGAGGCTCTGCAGGCCGGGTTCCTGGACCAACTGGCGCCGCGCGATGGCCTGGACGCGGCCGTCGAGGCGGTGATTGCCCGGCTGGAGAAGGTGGATCTGGCGTCGCACGCGGGCACCAAGGCGCGGGCCAGGGCGCCGGCCATCGCCGCCGTCCGCGCCGCCATGGCCCTGGACTTCCCCTGACCGCCGCCGGGCCAGCCAAACCGGCCCGCGACACCTATCGGCACGGCAATGTCCGCGCCGAGGCGATCGCCGCCGCCCGCGCCCTGGTGGAGGCGGGGGGGCACGAGGTGCTCAGCCTGCGCCAGGTCGCCCAGGGCGTGGGGGTGGCGCACCGTTCGCTCTATAGCCACTTCGAGGATCGCGAAGCCCTGCTGGACGCAGTGGCGGAGGAGGGCTTCGTCGATCTGGCGAGCGGACTTCGGCAAGCCCAGAGCACCGATGACTATGTCCGCGCCTACGTGGCCTTTGCCCTGGACCACCCTCGGCTGCATGGGCTGATGGCCGGCCGTCCGCACGGGACCATGAAGCACCGTCCCTCCCTGCAGCGCGCCGTGCACCTGGGAATTGCCGAGGCGCGGCGACTGTTCGGTCGGCCCGATCTGACCTCGGCCCAGAACCGCCGGGCGATCATGAAGGTGATCATCCTGCTGCACGGCGGCCTGGCAATGCACAGCGCCGGGGTCCTGGACGTCGAGGGCGACGAGGGATTGATCGCCGAATTGCAGGCGATGGTCAGAACGCCCTAGAGCCTTTCCGGTTCAAGTGGACTCACTTGAACCGGATAAAAAGGCTCTATCTTCTTACATTTAAAGCATGACCGGCGCTTCAACCGGTAGCCACTTGAAGCTGTCATGCTCTATATCCGCTTTGGCGAGGCCGGACTTCGGGTGAAGCGGTCGGGCGCTCCGGGGACGCGGGAGCCCGATCCGTCCCCGCCGCTGGAGTGTCGACACCCTTGCCCTGCCGCGCCGGCGACGGGAGTTCAAAGCTGACCCGTAGTCCGGCTCCGTCGCCGGCGGCCTGCGCGAAGATCTTTCCGGCGTGCAGATGGATGATGCTCTGGCATATCGCCAGGCCCAGGCCGCTGCCCCGGTCGCCCTCTGCCGGCGCATTGAATCGCACGAAGCGCTCAAAAATCCGCCGCCGCTGATCGGCGGTTAGACCGGGTCCCTGGTCTTCGATCGACACCCGCCAAACCCCATCGACGATGGTCGAGCGCAGGGAAATCAGCCCTCCGGTCGGCGACACGTTCACCGCATTGGTCAGAACGTTCAGCAGCACCTGCCGTATCCATTTTTCCTCGAAGGCCGGCGTCCCGTCACCTTCGTGGCTGTAGGCGAAGTGCTTGCCATAGTGTTCCGACAGGGCCGCGGCGTCCTGGCTGAAGGCTTCCAGCATGCGTACCGGCGACTGCGGCTGCATTTTGAAGACGATGGCGCGGGCGTTGGCGCGGGACAGGAACAACAACTCATCGATAATCTGGTTGAGGCGCGCCAGCTCCTCGATCTGCACCAGTACCGCTTCAGTGTGAGCCGGTGAAAGCGCGTCGTCCGCCAGCATCTTTTCGGCGTGAAGCCTGACCAACGACAGGGGGGTCTTCAACTCGTGCGAGGCTTCGTCGGAGAAACGGCGAACCTGATCGAAGGCCTGTTCGAGACGTTCGAACATCCGGTTGAGCAGCCTGACCAGATCGGCCACCTCGTCATTGACGTCGGGGGTCGGGATCCGTTCGCTGAGGTTATCTGAGCCGATGCGATTGGCGGTTTCGCGGATCAGCCTGATCGGCTCCAGGATCACCCGGCTGAGCCAGAAACCGACGCCCGTGCTCACCAGCAGCATGGCGGCCAGCAGCGCGGCGCAGACCGTTACATAGGCGCGCATGCTGTCGCGCATGGCCCGGGTCGGGGTGGCGATGGTGACATCGAAGGGCGGCATCAGGAACTCGTTGACCCGCGTCTCACCCACGCCCGGAACCACGGCGTTGTAGGCCCGCTTGCCCTTGATGTCGGGGATGTCTTGGCCATGCAGGTTGCTGGAATAGAAGTGGACGCCGGTCTTGGGCCTCTCCACGACGATGTAAAATAGCGCCGACGAGGACTCGCTGGTCTCGCGAATGCGCTGGTCCAGGATACGGGAGTTGAGGTTCTTGTAATCGTCCCCCAGCCGCGCCTTGATCTGCTGAAATCCGACGTAGGTCAGTTGATCCAGCCCGCGCGTCAGGCGGTCGGCGAGCAGCTCGTAGCCAACAGCGAACAGGATCGCGAGCGTCGCCGTGGCGCTCAGCGCGTACAGCAGGATCAATCTGGCGCCGATGGACCTCATACCAATTGGTAGCCGATACCGCGCACCGTCTTGAACACCGGGCGGCCGGCGTAGCCCTCCAGCTTCGAGCGAAGCCGGCTCATGTAGACGTCCAGCAGGTTGGTATCGACGTCGTAGTGCGAGGACCAGATCTTCTCGGAGATCAGGGTGCGCGTCAGGACGCGCCCACCGTTCTGCATAAAGATCTCCAGCAGGGCGTACTCGCGGCCCGTGAGGTCCACGGAGGCGCCGTTGACGTGGACCGTGTGGCCCAGCAGGTCCAGCCGGATGCCGGCCCGTTCCAGGACCGTCTGCTTGGTCACCGACTGACGCCGCAGCAGCGCGCGCAGCCGGGCCAGCAGCTCCTCCAGGCTGAAGGGCTTGGGCAGGTAGTCATCGGCGCCGTAGTCCAACCCCCTGATCCGGTCTTCCAGGCTGTCGCGCGCGCTCAGGATCAACACCGGTTCGGTGAAACCGCTGGCGCGCCACTCTTGCACCAGATCCAAGCCGTCGCCGTCGGGCAGGTTCAGGTCCAGTACGATGACGTCATAGTGCCCCTCGGAGAGCATGTCGCTGGCCTCGGCGCAGGTCTTTGCCCAGGCGGTGGTGTAGGCATGCTCGGAGAGACCCTGTTTTAAGAACTGACCAAGGCGAATTTCGTCTTCGACGATCAGGACCTTCATTTTTCGCCTGCCATGCCCGAAAGTATTCCCCCAACCTAAATTACCATTCAGTCCGCTGTTAGCTTTAATTCAGGCAGACCGCCTAGCGTCGCCGCCAAGCAAAAGGCGTTAGAAGCCTGCGGGAGGACGTGTGCAAAAAGGTCTGAAGTGGAGCGCGGCGTTCCTCGTTCTGGTGACGGGAATCGCCAGCGCGGCGACGGCGGCGCAGACTTACCGGCTCGAACGAGCCACGCAGCTCGCGGGAAAATCGCCCGGCTGGGACTATCTCAGCTTCGACTCCGCGCGGGGCTTGCTCTTCCTCGGACGCCGCGCCGAGGGGGTCACGGTCTACGATGCGCGGGCCCACAAGGTGGCGGCGAAGATCGCGGACTCGAAGGGCGCCAACATGGCCACCCTCGTGCCGGAATTCGACCGCGGCTACACCACCAATGGCGACGGCTCCTCGACGGTGTTCCGCCTGTCGACCCTGCGGACGATCGGACGGATCAAGCTGGGCGACAGCGCCGATGCGGCCTTCTTCGATCCCGCCACCAAGCAGCTGGCCTTCACCATGGGCGACAGCCATCAATTGACCTTCGTGGACGCCAGGACAGGGGCCATCACCGGTCGGCTGCACATGGACGCCGACGAGTTGGAGGGCGTCGCGCCCGATGGCCAGGGCGCGCTCTATGTGGTCGAGCGGGACCTGGGCAAGGTGGCTAAGATCGATGCGGTGAAGCGGGAGGTGGTGGCGCAATGGCCGCTGCCCAAATGCGACCTGCCCACCGGCGTGGCCCTGGACCGCGCCAACGGCCGCCTGTTCCTGGGCTGCAAGGGCGACCATCCGGTGCTGACCGTGCTGGACGTCTCCACCGGCGCCATTGTCGCTCAGCCGGAGATCGGACGGGGCAACGACGGGGTCGTGTTCGATCCACAGACCCATCGCGTCTTCACCTCCAACGGGGTGGACGGCAACATCGTCATCTTCGATCAGGTGACGCCCGACCACTACCAACTGGTCGTGGCCCTCACCACCCGGCCAATAGCCCGCACCATGACGCTGGATCCGGTAACCAAACACATCTTCACCATGACCGCCGAGGGCATGGTCGATCCGGCCAAGCCGGTGAATCGCCGCGCGGGCGCCTTCTATCCGAACACCTATTTCGACGACACCTTCACCCTGCTGGAGTACGCGCCGGTTAAGGCGGACGGCGAGTAGACTCGAGTCAAAGTCCAGAACACGACGAGCCGGGTGACGAAGAGCGCCGGCCAGGGAGAAAGACATGTCCACCGAAGCCGTATCGCCAGACGTCCCGCCGCAGGCCCCTACGGCGTCTGAGCCGCCGGTCAACGAGCGCCCCACGCCAGCCGCCCTGCGCGCCTGGTGGCGGATAATGGATTTCAAGATCGGCATCGTGCCGGCCCCTGTGTTCCTGCTGATCCTGGGCTTGGCGGCCGCCTTCGTGGCCAAGGGCAAGGTCCCCGCGGACATTCTGATGAACATGGCGCTGCTGTCCGTTGGCGGCTTCGCCTGCGCGGAGCTGGGCAAGCGCATCCCGTTCATCAACCAGATCGGCGCCGCGGCCATCTTCGCCACCTTCATTCCCTCATACCTGGTCTTCGCCCACGTCCTGCCCGCGCCCCTGGTGGCCTCGGTCGCCGACTTCACCAAACAGAGCAACTTCCTCTATCTGTTCATCTCCGCGATCATCGTCGGCAGTATCCTGGGCATGGATCGCAGGGTGCTGATCGCCGGGTTCGTGAAGATATTCATCCCCCTGGCGGCCGGTTCGGTGGTGGCGGCTCTGGTCGGCATGGGCGTGGGCCTGGCGTTCGGCCTGGAACCGAAGCACACCTTCTTTTTCCTCATCGTACCGATCATGGCCGGCGGGGTGGGCGAGGGGGCGATCCCCCTGTCGGTAGGCTACGCCCAGCTCGGACATGGCCAGTCGGGCGCCCTGCTGGCCCAGATCCTGCCGGCGGTGATGTTCGGCAGCCTGACCGCCATCCTGATCGCCGGGGTGCTGAACATGCTGGGCAAACGCTTCCCGTCCCTCACGGGCGAGGGCCGGTTGTCGGTGGGCGAAGAAGACGTGCCGCTGACTGGTGAGAACGCGGTGCATCCCCATCCGGTGTTGACCACCGTCGCCGCCGCGGCCGTCCTGGCGGTGACGCTCTATCTGGTGGGCGCCCTGGCGCAGGCCCTTTGGAACTGGCCGGGGCCGGTGACCATGCTGTTCATCGCCGTGCTGCTGAAGCTGGGCCGGGCGGTGTCGCCGGATCTGGAACAGGGGGCGTTCGCGGTGTTCCAGTTCTTCCGCACGGCGGTCACCTATCCGCTGCTGTTCGCCATCGGCGTGGCCATGACCCCGTGGGACAAGCTCATGGGCGCCTTCACCGTGGCCAATGTGGTGACCATCGTGGCCACCGTGTCGGCCCTGATCGGAACGGGCTTCCTGGTCGGGCGGCTGATCAAGATGCACCCCATCGACGTGGCCATCGTCACGGCCTGCCACAGCGGTCAGGGCGGCACCGGTGATGTCGCCATCCTGTCCGCCGCCAACCGTATGCAACTGATGCCCTTCGCCCAGATCGCCACGCGGATCGGCGGCGCCATCACCGTAACCCTGGCGCTGTTGGCCTTCGCCAAACTGAACTAACCCCGGCGCGCGCGGGGCGGCCGGGGCCTCCGTCGGTGACGGGCTCGGGATCAAGGCCGCCTACCGCGGGGCGACATCATATCAGAGCACCTTGCCCGAGGCGCCGTCTTCCAGCACCTCGAGCCGGTCGATGGCCGAGCGCCGGCCGTTGACCTGCACCAAGGTGTCGCGATTGCGAAGCTGAACCTGAGAGCCGCCGGCGGTGTTCTGGTTGGTGTTGTTGGCGGCGCTGGACCCGGCGAAGGCGGGGAGGCCCCGCAGCGGTCTTGGTGGTTTCGTTGGGCGTGATTGAACCATCGCCCTTCCTCCCGATCTTGTTCAGCGGCTTGCTGTTCGCGCCGCCGTTTGAAGCCAGGCTGGACCCCGAAGCTGTCTGTTGGCTGAATTCTGACTTAATTCGTCGTCAGCCGGACCGCCGTTCCCGGCGCTAAGTCGCGGCCTTCGCCTGCAGCACGACCGCTTCAAGTGGCTGCCAGCGCCCGTCATGATCTCGCCGGCATTCAAAGCTGGTCTGGCGCACCCCTACGCCCGCCATCCCAGGGCCACGCTGGTCACCAGCGGTAACTTTGTCAGCCGCTGGCGCAGGGTCTCCGCGCGGGTATCCGTGAGGCCGTCGGCCTCCACGCGGACGCGGACGGCGCCGCCTGTCGCGTCCAGCGCTACCGCCGCCAGGGACGCCTGCTGCAGGGCGAAGGGTTCCAGGATGCGGATCAGGGCGTCTCCGGCCGGCGCGCTCTCGATCAGGAACAGGCGCCGGGGCGGAGCGGGCGTGTCCACTGGGGCCGGTTCGCTCACCGCCGCACCAGCTGGTGTTCGAGCTGCACCGAACCGGCCTCGGGCCAGGCGGCGATCATGTCGGCGGCCCGCTCGGCGGTGGCGTCGGCCAGGCCCGTCAGGCGCAGCACCGCCTCGAACCGGGCCCCGACAGGCCGCAGGTTGAAGGCGCGGATGTGGCCGCCGATGCGGCCCAGCGTACTCTGCACCGCCTCCAGGCAGGCGCGTGGACAGGCGGTGGAGATATGCAACACATGCTGTCGGACCGGCGGCTCGGGAAGGTCCGGCAGGGCGTGGGCCAGGGTCATGGTCGGGTCCTCGTTCGGTGGAAGGGACCGCGCCGCGCACAACAAAAAACCCCGCGCCTTTAAGAAGGAGCGGGGCTTTTTAAAGCTAGCGATGCGGCGGTGGTGTCTTAAGTCGCGCGCGGTCGCCCCGGTCCTGCGTGGCAGGGGGTAATCATGGTCATGGTAATGGTCATGAGCGCCAAGCCGCGAAGCCCAAGGCACGGGCCGGCCGTCCGCGCGGCGGAGCCGGCGGTCAGGCGGTCGATGCTGTGGGTCCGCAGGGTCATCCCGGCGTCATGCTCCGTTCGAAGTCCCAGCCATAGTCGACGCAATACCCTTAAGGCAAGGTCAAGCCGACTTCGCCGACGCCATCTGGCGCCCGCCCGACGCCGCGCCCGCCCGATCCTCGGCGTCCGGCAACAGATCCGGCCGAGCCTGCGCCAACTTCGCCTCGAGCCGCGTGCAGCTATCCAGCAGCAGGGCGAGGGCCGCGTTGACCTCCTCACGCTGCCGCTCCAAGGCCACGATCCGCTCGCGGAACTTGCGCAGGGCCTTGGCGCTCTGCAGCACCGGGCCATCCTGCTTGTCGTACAGGTCCAGGATCTCGCCGATCTCGATCAGCGGCATGCCGACGCTCTTGCCCTGCAGGATCAGCTGCAGCCGGGCCCGGTCGCGGTACGAATAGACCCGGCTCAGCCCCTGGCGCGCCGGCGACAGCAGCCCCTTGTCCTCATAGAAACGCAGGGCGCGAGGGGTGCATGTGAACTCCAGGCAGAGCTGGCGAATGCTGAAGGTCCGCTCCGGGCGCCGCAATTCGGTGGGCATGGTGGCTCTCCCTGGTCACTGATGGCGCGGCCCTGCTGGGGTGGGTGGGCGATCCTTATCAGTGATCACCAAGCTAGAACCGGTTTCCGCTAGGGTCAACGTCACGCGACGTTATCGTCGTTCAGCCTTGCTCTCGCCGTCTTGCGGCTCAAGACTGCTGGCTCTTGCGTCGATGTCGGGGAGGCAGCGCAAACCATGATCCGATTCATTTTCCGGGCCCTCGCGGCTGCCCTGGGCTTCTGGATGGCGGCGCGCATCGTGCCGGGCGTCTATGTGGGCGGCATGGGCAGCCTGCTGGCCGCCGGCGTCCTGTTGGGTGTCGTCAACGCCCTGGTGCGGCCGGTGATCGTCATCCTCACCCTGCCGCTGACGGTGGTCACCCTTGGCCTGTTCCTGCTGGTGGTGAACGGCATCACCGTGAAGATCGTCGACTTCTTCCTCACCGGCATCGAGATCCAAGGCCTGTGGCACGCCATCCTCGTGGCGATCATCATCAGCCTGACGGTGTGGGTGGTGGGCTGGTTCGTCGACCCCCGGGACGAGCACCGGCGCGCTTAAACTCTAGCTGGGCTTAGAGTCTACTTCACGTCGATATCCACATAGGTCTCGTACACCCGCACCACGATCAAGGGTGTGCCGTTCAGGATAGCCCGCGCGGCGGTGGGGGTCACCGAGCCCTGGGCAATGAAGGCTTCAAGGCGGGCGCGGTTCTCGGCTTGGGCGAAGAAGGCGTCGCCCTCGTCTTCGGGGTCGCGCAGGGCGTACTTGTGATAGTTGGCCCTGTCCTGGCGGATGATCGCCGCCACGGTGGTCAGTCGCTTGCCGTCCGCGTTGAAGTGGTCCTGGGCCGACAGCCGCGCCAGATAGACTTCCAGCATCGGCGCGGCCATGGCTGCACTGGGAACGCCCAGTGCCAGGGCGGCGCATATCAGGCTGGCGGCGAGGCCCCGGGCGGGGGCGAGGAAGGGGCGCATGCGTGATCCTCTGTCGGAAGGCCGACGTTACCAGAGTGAAACTCCCTGGTCAGCTAAAGCCTTGTGCGTCTTAGTTAATGGCGCGGGATCGTATCTGGCGCCTTCCGCACGCGTGTGTTAAATCACACACCGAAACTGAGAGGACCGCACCATGACGCAGAGGTTCTATCCAGCGGTGATGGAGCGCGGCGGACCGGGCGGTGACATGGACAGCGGCGGCGACATCATCGCCCTGTGGTTCCCGGACTTCCCCGGCTGCGTGGCCGCCGCCTCCGACCAGCAGGCGGCGGTCGCCAAGGCCCAGGAAGCCCTGGCCGCGGCCGTCCAGGCCATGGCCGAGCGCGACCACCCCCTGCCGGTCCCCACCCTCTTCGAAGACGTCGAAGTCCCGGAAGACGCGGACTTCATCGCCCTGGTCGCCGTGGCGGTGACCCTGCCCAATCCATCGGAACGGGTGAACATTTACCTGCCCAAGGCCCTGATTGAACGCATGGACCGCCGCGCCGAGACCCTGGGCATGAGCCGCTCCAGCTTGGTGGGCTTCGCCATCAGCCGGGTGTTGGACGGTCAGCAGGTGGTCTGGGTAAAGGGGCCGGAGTCGAAAGCGGGGGCGGGCAAGGCGCGGCGTGGGAAATAGTCAGCTCCCGAAGGCGCCGTGAGATTGGGTCGGACGGCGGCTTCGACATGTTCGACGGCGAGGAACCCCGACGGGAACCCTTTCTAGATATCCAGCCGCAAGTAACCAGCCGCAGCCCGGTTTTGAGAGGCCACCCGCACCGGGGAGGCGCATCTCATCCTCCAGGTCCCCCCGCCGCGTCCTGCGCGGCCATCCGGCTGTGCAGCAGCGCCATCAGCGCGTCCTCGTTGGGCGCCGCCGCCGCTGTTCGCTCGCCAAGCTCCACTCGGCCCAGCGGCCGGATCACCGCCTTGGACAGGCCAAACACCTTCAATCCCGGCGCCGGCGCGGCCTTGAGGTGGTCCTTCAGCGCCCGCCCCGCGTTCGGGGAATAGAGCAGCGCCGCGCTTATAGAGCCGATCGCCGCCATGAACCCCTCCGGCAGGGCCGCGGGGACGGAGTCGTAAAGCGCCACGGCGCGCACCTCCAGGCCGTGAACCGCCAGCTCACCGGCCAGGTCGCCGGCCGGCTCCGCGGCGCCCGGATGCAGGATCACCCCATTAAGCTCCCGCCTTCGCGAGGCCATGGCGCCGGCCAGGGCTTTGACGTCGCCGTCGGTGGACAGGACCGTGGCGAACCGGGCCTTGCGCGCCGCCTCGGCGGTGGCCGCGCCCACGGCGAAGACCTTGTAGCCACGCTGGTCCGACCGCTCGACGAAGGCGCGCACGCCGTTGGCGCTGGTGAAGGCGATGGCGCATACCCCGGTGAGGTCGATCCGCGCCTCAGGCAAGGCCCGCAGCTCCAGCAACGGCGCCACCACCGGCGCATAACCCATGGCGGTCAGCCGCGCCGCCGTGGCGCCCGCCCCGGGCTGGGAACGAGTCACCCAGATGCGCTTTGGTCCCCCAGCGCCTGGTTCGGAGATCCTGGTCGTGTCAGACATCGCCGCCCCCGCCCTTCCACACCGTCACTCCGGCGCCAGCAAAGCCTCGCCGCCCTCGGCCTGCACCGCTTCGCCAAGCTTCAGCCCCAGCGCCCGGGCCGTGGCCTCGCCGTCTGGTCCGCCCACATCCGCCTCGCCCTGGCGGCGGAAGCGGCGGGCGCCGTCTGGGGTCAGGGCCTCGACGATCAGGCTCAGCCGCGTTCCCTCCAGGCGGCCATAGGCGCCGATGGCGGTGCGGCAGGATCCCTCCAGCGCCAGCATGGCGCCGCGCTCGGCCGCCACCGCCAGGGTGGTGGGGCCATGGCGCAGAGCCGCCAGCCAGGGCCGGTCGATGTCCCCTTCGCGGGTCTCGATGGCCAGGGCGCCTTGGCCCGGCGCCGGCGGCGCCTCGACGGGGTCCAGCAGCATCTTGGGCAGGTGGTCCAGGCCAAGGCGTTTGAGGCCCGACATGGCCAGCAGGATGGCGTCGGCCACGCCGGCCTCCAGCTTGGCCAACCGCGTATCGACATTGCCGCGCAGCATGACGATATCCAGGTCGGGCCGGCGATACAGGGCCTGGGCCTGGCGGCGCAGGCTCGCCGTCCCCAGCCGCGCCCCATGCGGCAGGGCGTCGAAGCTGTCCGCGTTAACGCTCAGAAAGGCGTCGCGCACGTCCTCGCGCTCGGGATTGGCGGCGATCACCAGGCCCGGTGGCAGGGCGGCGGGCATGTCCTTCAGCGAGTGGATGGCGCAGTCGATCCGCCCGTCCAGCAGCGCCTCCTCGATCTCCTTGGTGAACAGCCCCTTGCCCCCCACCTCCATCAGCCGACGGTCCTGGATGCGGTCGCCGGAGGTGGTGATCTGGATCAGCGGCGCCACCGCGTCGATGGCCTCCTGCGAGGCGCCGGCCGGAACCCCCAGGGCGGCGGCGATACGGCGCTGCATCTGGCCAGATTGGGCCAGGGCGAGCTTGGAAGCGCGCGTGCCGATGCGGACCTGTTGCCTCGTCACGGGAGAAAGACTACCTCGCGCTGTTCAATGGCGCCCGAAACGGGGCCGTTCACCGCCTCGCTACTCCAGCGCGCCCGCCCCCGCAACCGCCCGCACCTGAAACCGAATGACCCGCTCCACCCTGACTGTTCTTGGTATCGAGACGAGTTGCGACGAGACCGCCGCGGCGGTGGTGCGGCTGCCGGTCGATGGGTCGGCCCAGGTGTTGTCCTCCGTGGTCGCCAGCCAGATTGCCGCCCACGCCCCCTATGGCGGGGTGGTGCCGGAGATCGCGGCCCGCGCCCATGTGGAGGTGATCGACGCCATCGTCGCCGCCGCCCTGAGCGAGGCGGACCTGACCCTGGACGGCGTCGACGCCATCGCCGCCACCGCGGGGCCGGGCCTGGTGGGCGGGGTGATGGTGGGCCTGTCCTTCGGCAAGGCCATCGCCTTGGCGCGCAACCTGCCCCTGGTGGCGGTAAACCACCTGGAAGGCCACGCCGTCTCCGCCCGCCTGGGGGCGGACATCCCCTATCCCTTCCTGTTGCTGCTGGTCAGCGGCGGCCACTGCCAGTTGCTGGAAGTGGCCGGGGTCGGCGCCTGCCGTCGCCTGGGCTCCACCATCGACGACGCCGCCGGCGAGGCCTTCGACAAGATCGCCAAAAGCCTGGGCCTGCCCTATCCCGGCGGTCCGGCCCTGGAAAAGCTGGCGGTGGGCGGCGACGGCGCCCGCTTTGCCCTGCCACGGTCGCTGTTGGGCCGCGACGGCTGCGACTTCTCCTTCTCCGGCCTGAAGACCGCCGCCGCCCGCCTGGCCGAGGGGCTGCGCAACGACACCGACCGCCGCGACCTGGCCGCCGCCGTCCAGACCGCCATCGCCCGCCAGCTCACCGACCGCACCGCCAAGGCCATGGCCTCCTATGCGGCGGCGCATGGTGGGGAAGGCCTGCGCTTCGTCGTCGCCGGCGGCGTGGCGGCCAATGGCGAGGTCCGCGCCGCCCTGCAGGCCCTCAGCGCCAGGAACGGCTTCTCCTTCGCCGCCCCACCCCTGGCCTACTGCACCGACAACGCCGCCATGATCGCCCTGGCCGGGGCCGAGCGCCTGGCCGCCGGCTTCAGCGACGACCTGGACGCCGTGGCCCGCCCCCGCTGGCCCCTGGACGAGGCCGCCGCCCGGCTAAGCCCCACCCACGTTCCTGGCCGAAAGGGCGCGAAAGCATGAGCGGCGAAACCTTCCAGACGGTTGGTGTCATTGGCGGCGGCGCCTGGGGCACGGCCCTGGCTCAGGTCTGCGCCCGCGCGGGCCTTGGCGTGACCCTCTGGGCGCGCGAGCCGGAGGTCGCCGACAGCATCCGCCACGACCAGGAGAACCGGGTCTTCCTGCCCGGCGTCGCCCTGGACCCCTCCATCGCCGCCACGACCAACCTGGCCGACCTGGCCACCCGTGACCTGATCCTGGCCGTTACTCCAGCCCAGCACCTGCGCGCCGCCCTGGCCGAGTTCGCCGCTTCGGCCCCCTCCGGCCTGCCGGTGGTGCTCTGCGCCAAGGGCGTGGAACAGGGTACGTTGAAGCTGATGAGCGAGGTCCTGGCCGAGACCCTGCCCACCGCCCGCGCCGCGGTGCTGTCAGGCCCCAGCTTTGCCCGCGAGGTGGCCATGGGCCTGCCCACCGCTGTCACCTTGGCGGCGGAGGACATGGAGCTGGCCCAGGCCCTGGCCGCCGCCATCGCCACCCAGACCTTCCGCCCCTATGCCGCGGCCGACATGATCGGCGCCGAGGCCGGCGGGGCGGTGAAGAACGTCCTGGCCATCGCCACCGGGGTGGTGGAGGGCCGCGGGCTGGGCGCCAGCGCCCACGCCGCCCTGATCACCCGGGGCTTCGCCGAGCTGACCCGCCTGGCCGTGGCCCTGGGCGGGCGCGCCGAGACCGTGGCCGGCCTATGCGGCCTGGGCGACCTTGTGCTCACCTGTTCCAGCCCGCAGTCGCGCAACAACAGCGTCGGCCTGGCGCTGGGCCGGGGCGAGACCCTCGAAAACGCCCTGGCCGGCAAGCTGTCGGTGGCCGAGGGGGTCGCGTCGGCCCCCGCCGTCGCCGCCCTGTCGCGTAAGCTGGAGGTCGATACGCCCATCTGCGACGCCGTGGACGCCATATTGGCCGGCCGCGCCGACGTCGACACCGCCATCGCCGGCCTGCTGTCCCGCCCCCTCCGCACCGAAACCGAGAGCTGACCGTCCATGACAAACTTCGTCCTGATGCATGTCGACAAGGCCGACAGCCTGGCCCTGCGCATGGCCACGCGGGAGGCGCATCTGGACTACGCCCGCGCCCATGCGCCGATCATCCGCATCGGCGGTCCCCTGCTTACCGAGGCCGGAGAGATGAGCGGCTCGTTCTTCATCCTGGAAGCCGAAACCCTGGCCGCCGCCCAGGCCTTCAGCG
Source organism: Caulobacterales bacterium (assembly GCA_038228945.1). Lineage (GTDB taxonomy): Bacteria > Pseudomonadota > Alphaproteobacteria > Caulobacterales > Caulobacteraceae > Acaudatibacter. The sequence goes on along the minus strand of JBBROW010000007.1, from coordinate 115,380 downwards.
ACAACGACCCCTACACCCTGGCCGGCCTGTTCGAGCGTCGGGACCTGAAGATCTTCCGCGCCACCTTCGGGGCTGTTCCTTGAGGGAAAACCCCGCCCAGCCAGCCCCCGGCGCCGTCCTCTGCCGCCTGGCCGAGATCGCCGACCCGGGCGCCAAGGGGTTCAGCTTTCGCCACGGCGAGATGCTGTTCATGGGCTTCCTGGTGCGCCGGGGGGGTGAGGTGTTCGGTTACATCGACCGCTGCCCACACGCGGGCCTGCCACTAGCCACCTTCGGCGACCGCTTCCTGACCCGCGAGGGCGACCTGATCCTCTGTTCCTCGCACGGGGCGTTGTTTCGCCCGCGCGATGGGATCTGCATCGGCGGCCCGTGCGCGGGCAAGGCGCTGTGGCCCTGGCGGGTGAAGCTTGAAGGCGACCACGTGCTCGCGGCGTGACAGACCCGCGCTCCGCCAGGGACTACCCCGGGGAAACCTCCGCCCCGAACGCCGCCACCTCCTCCAGCAAGCCCTCCACGGCCAACTTCACCAGTTCCCCGCCCTTTTCCGGCGAAGCCTGGGCGGGATTCGAGCCCATCCGCCCGTCGGCAAAGCGGGCGCGGAAGTCGGCGGCTTCGCGGATCGGGCCGGTAGGGGCGATCGGCGGGGCGTAGTTGGCGGTCTTGATGTCGGCCGGATAAGCCCACTGGGTGACCGCGATCTCCGAAGGGGTGGCGTGGCTGCCGTGGCCGGTGGGGAACTGCTGATAGGCCAGTTTCTGCACCCCCTTCAGGTCCCACCAGTTGCGCAGCCGGCAGGCGAAGCCGGTGCGCCCGCCCTTGTAGCTGGCCTCGGCGTAGAGCTCGGAGAACGCCGCCTCGATGGTCGAGACGTTGCCGCCGTGGCCGTTGAGGAAATAGATCCGCGTGAAGCCGTGGTGGGCCAGGGACTGGGTCCAATCGCGGATGGCCAGCATGAAGGTCGAGGGGCGCAGGGCGATGGTCCCTGGAAAGTCCAGGTGATGCTGCGCCATGCCGACATTGAAGGTCGGCGCCACCAGGATGTCGCCGCGCTTGTGCGCCTCGTGGGCGATGATCTCGGGGCACAGCCAGTCGGTGCCCAACAGGCCGGTGGGGCCGTGTTGCTCGTTGGAGCCAATCGGCACCACCACCGTGGTCGACCGCTTCAGATAGGTCTCGATCTCCGCCCAGGTGGAAAGGTGCAGCAGCATGGAGCCTCCAATCGATTGAAGGTCTGTTCTAGCACCCCGTCCGCGCGCCCAGATAGCCCAGGGCCGCGCGGGTCACGCGCCGCTCCAGGCCCGCCACGGCGCCGCGCTGGATCGCCCCGTCGATCAGGCCGCGGGCCAGCTCCATCAGGTCAGCCGCCGCCTCCGCCGGATCAAGGTCGGCGATCTCGCCGCGCCGCCGGGCCAGGAAGCCGGCCAGGCTCCTACCCGTGGCGGCGGCGGCCTCGGAGGCTTCACCGCCAAGCCCCAGGCGTTGCTCCTCGAAGTCCAGCACCCGCGCCAGGACGGGCCGCGCTGTCTGGTGCGTGACGGCCGCGGCGGCGATCGCGGCCACGGCCTGCTCCAGCGGCGCCGCGGCCACCGCCGCCAGGGTCGCCTCCAGGGCCTGCGCGAACCGCCGCGCCTCGCGCCGGATGAGGGCCGCCATGATGGCGTCCTTGCCGGGGAAGTACTGGTAGAGCGAGCCGACACTGGCTCCCGCCCTGGCCGCCACGGCGTTGGTGTTGAAACCCGCCAGCCCTTCCGCCTCCAGAATGCGAGCCGCCGCCTCGACCATGGCCTCGGCCGTCGCCTGGGCGCGGCGCTGGGTCGGGGTTTTTCGCGGGGAAATCAGCGGCGCGGCGTCCATCGGCCAATGCGAGCAGTCAATGTGATGGATTACTCGTATTTGTATGGACCCCTGCAACGCAAGAGGCTTCCATGACCACCGAGACCACCCTGCACATCTTCCTGCTGCTGCGTTCGACCCCGGCCTGGCTGGCGCTGACCCGGCAGGAACGCGCCGACTACATCGCCAGCACGGTGCAGCCGATCTTCGCCCGCCATCCGCCCCGTTCCAACCGCTTCTTCGACGCCGAGGCGTTCAGCGGCCGGTGCAGCGACGTGATGCTGATCGAGGCCTCGGACCTGCGCCAATACGGCTTCCTGATCGACGCCCTGCGCGATGAAGCCTTCTTCGGCCTGCCATATTTCCAGGTGATCGACATCATCCCGACCCTGGAGGACAGCTACAGGGACTACGACGCCGAGCGGGGCGTGGTGGCGGCCTAACATCGCAGGCTTGCGCCACGTCAGCCTTTTCAATGCCGAGCTTTGGGCGTTTCATCCGGCAAAACAAACCGGAGACGCCCATGCGCACCCTCGGCATCAATCATCTCGCGCTGGTCTGCCGCGACATGGAAGAGACCGTGAAGTTCTACACCGAGGTGCTGGACATGCCCCTGGTGAAGACCATCCAGTTGCCCGACGGCGGCCAGCATTTCTTTTTCGACTGCGGCGGCGGCAACATGATCGCCTTCTTCTGGTGGGAGAACGCCCCCCAGGCGGCGCCGGGCATTGCCTCGGTAGCCCACTTCCCGTCCAAGCCCATGACCGCCCACGGCTCGATGAACCACGTCGCCTTCACCGTCGACGAGGACGAGCTGGAGGCCAATATGCTGCGGCTCAAGACCCTCGGCGTGCCGGTGCTGCCGGTGGTGGTGAACCACGACGACAGCCCCCAGGGGGTTTCCGAAAAGACCCACGCCGGGGTCTTCGTCCGCTCGGTCTATTTCACCGACCCCAACGGCATCATGCTGGAGTTCGCCGCCTTCACCCGGCAGATGCGTCCCGACGACGTCCGCCACGCCCCGGCCAAGGCCGTGGTCGCAAAACCCGAACTCCAGAAAGCCTGAAGGCGCACCCATGCCCCGACTGCGCGAGGTTCCCCGCGCGGAGGTGACGAACGACGTCATCCTGCGCACCTACAATCTGTTGTTCGGCGACCGCGACCCGGTGGCCCAGCCGGGCACCGACACCGGCACCCGCGGCGACTGGTGGACGGTCTTCGCCCTGGTCCCGGACGTGTTCGACCATGCGGTGCGAGGCTTCGGCCTCTATCGCAGCCCGGCGCGGACCCTGGACCCCGTGCTGCGCGAGCTGGGCCAGACCCGGGTCGGCTGGTGCAAGTCCAGCCAGTTCGTCTTTTCCCAGCACTGCAAGTCCCTGCGCGGCCTTGGGGTCTCGGAGGAGAAGATCGCCGCGGTGCCGTCCTGGCAGGTGGCCTCCTGTTATGAAGAGAAGGAGCGGGCCGTCCTGGCCTATGCCGACTGCCTGGCCCTGTCCGGCGGCCGCACGCCGCAGCCGGTGATGGACGCGCTGAAGACGTTCCTTACCGACGAACAGATCCTGGAATTCACCTACATCGTCGCCCTCTACGACATGCACGCGGTGATGGTCCGCGCCCTGCGCCTGGAATTCGACGACCGCGACGACCCCATCGTCGAGGTGGCGGCGCCCACGGGCTTCAGCGCCCGCGATTTCCTGGATACGGGGCGGCGGTAGGGCGGGCGTGGCGCTCCACTTTCCTGCCCCGCTTGCTTGCGCTCGCCTCGCCCGTTTGGCTTAAGTCCTTGCAAGCAGTCCAGGGAGAAGCGGCGTGAGCGAAGGCCAGGTGTTTCCGGTTCCAGAGGCGTGGGCCAAGCGCGCGCATATGGACGCCGCCGGCTATGACGCCGCCGTGGCCCGCGTCGAGTCCGATCCGCAAGGTTATTGGCGGGACGTCGCCGCCCGGCTGGACTGGATCGAGCCCTTCAGCGTGGTCAAGGACGTCTCGTTCAAGCGCGACGATTTCCGCATCCGCTGGTACGCCGACGGGGTGCTGAACGTCTCGGCCAACTGCCTGGACCGTCACCTGCCGCACAAGGCCAACGACATCGCCATCATCTGGGAAGGCGATTATCCCAAGGACAGCAAGAAAATCACCTATGCGGAGGCCCACGCCGAGGTCTGCCGCATGGCCAATGTGCTCAAGGCCAATGGCGTCAAGAAGGGCGACCGGGTCACCATCTACCTGCCGATGATCCCCCAGGCGGCCGTCGCGATGCTGGCCTGCAGCCGCATCGGCGCGGTGCACTCGGTGATCTTCGGTGGGTTTTCCCCGGACAGCATCGCCGGGCGCATCCAGGACTGCGACAGCCGTGTGGTGATCACCGCCGACGAGGGCCTGCGCGGCGGCAAGGTGGTGCCGTTGAAGCGCAATGTCGACGTGGCCCTGACCGCCTGTCCGGACGTCACCCGCGTGATCATGGTCACTCACACTGGCGGCAAGTGCCTGATGCACGAAGGCCGCGACGTGCGCTACGAGGACGAGGCGGCCAAGGTTTCCGCCGACTGCCCGCCCGAGCCCATGGGGGCGGAGGAGCCGCTGTTCATCCTCTATACCTCCGGGTCCACCGGTAAACCCAAGGGCGTGCTGCACACCACCGGCGGCTACCTCACCTGGGCCGCCCACACCCACGAGCTGGTGTTCGACTATCGCCCCGGCGAGATCTTCTGGTGCACCGCCGATGTGGGCTGGGTCACCGGCCACAGCTACATCGTCTACGGACCATTGGCCAACGGGGCCACCACCCTGATCTTCGAGGGGGTGCCCAACTACCCCACCGTCTCCCGCTTCTGGGAGGTGATCGACAAGCATCAGGTGGAGATCTTCTACACCGCCCCCACCGCGCTGCGGGCCTTGATGCGCGAGGGTGACGAGCCGGTGAAGCGCACGTCGCGCAAGTCCCTGCGCCTGCTGGGCAGCGTCGGCGAGCCGATCAATCCGGAGGCCTGGCTCTGGTACCACCGCGTGGTGGGCGAGGGGCGCTGCCCCATCGTCGACACCTGGTGGCAGACCGAGACCGGCGCCTGCCTGGTCTCGCCCCTTCCTGGCGCCACCGCGCTGAAGCCCGGCTCGGCCTCCAAGCCCCTGCCGGGGGTGAAGTTGGAGCTGGTGGACGCCGAAGGCCTGGTGCTCACGGGCGCCGCGGCGGGCAACCTCTGCATCACCGATAGCTGGCCGGGCCAGATGCGCACGGTCTACGGTGACCACGAGCGGTTCATCACCACCTATTTCACCACCTATCCCGGCAAGTACTTCACCGGCGACGGCTGCCGCCGCGACGAGGATGGCTACTACTGGATCACCGGCCGGGTGGACGACGTCATCAACGTCTCGGGCCACCGCCTGGGCACCGCCGAGATCGAGAGCGCCCTGGTGGCGCACAGCGACGTGGCCGAGGCCGCCGTGGTGGGCTATCCGCACGACATCAAGGGCCAGGGCATCTACGCCTATGTCACCCTCAACGCCGATGCTCCGCCTACGGAGGAACTCCGCAAGGCCCTGGTCCTGTGGGTGCGTCAGGAGATCGGCCCCTTCGCCGCGCCCGATGTCATTCAGTGGGCGCCGGGCCTGCCCAAGACCCGGTCCGGCAAGATCATGCGCCGCATCCTGCGCAAGGTGGCGGAGAACGACGTCTCCAACCTCGGCGACATCAGCACCCTGGCCGACCCGTCGGTGGTGGACGACCTGGTGAAGAACCGCGCGGGGGCCCAGAGCGGTTGAGGAAAAGTGGGAACCGGTTTTCCGCCCGCAACCCGCTCTCGATGTTTAGAAGGCGATCAGCCGACCGGGCCGATCTCGACCCAGCTCACGGCCACGCCCAGGCGACGGTGATCGGCGTGAACCCCAAGGTCGACGGGCCGCGCCGCGGTCACGCCGCGCAGCGCCAGCTGCACATAGGCAACCGGAGAGACGCGCCGCGCTGGATCGATCAGGCCGCGAACCAGCCAGGTTCCCGCCGCCGTGCGTTCGATCCGGGTCTCGATCGGCGCGCCCTGGGCTTCCAGGACCAGATCCTTCAGCGACTGTTCAGCGATCGCGCTCAGCAGGTGAACCGTCACGCTCAAGGGCTGGTCGAGCCTGACCGGTAGTTCGATTGTCGAGCGCTCGCTGGGGGCCGTCCAGCGAAAGGATCCAAAGCTCGGGTGGAATTCCAGCGGATACCATTCGTAGCTCGGCGTTTCGGCGTCCAGGCTGAACCGCTCGATTTGGCCCAGCGAGCGTAGTTGATCGGCGGCGAACCGAGGCTCCACCCCCTTGGCGATCCGGTTGCGCCGGAACACCGCGCCCGGTTCATCGTCGTCCGCATTAGGCATGACGATCGGGGTCCACAGCCCCGTCGCGGCCGCGGCCGCCACCTTGGCGCGCTCCTCCTCGATGAAGCGCTCGCCCCGCTCCAGGCCGGCCAGGCACGCTTCCTGTTCCGCCGTCGGCTTGATCTGATAGGCGTTGCGCCGGGCGGTGGCGTTGAACTTGAAGACCGTGATCTCGCCGCTGGAGGCCACCGGACTGGCCCCGCGCGCTCGCTGGAACAGGTCGCAGTCGACGGGCAGTCGCAGGGTGCGCGGGTCCTTCCATGGCCCGATCCGCTCGATCAGCGCGCGGCTATGGATCAGGGCGGAGGGCGGCACGAAGTCCCGCTCCGAACAGCCGCCCGGGTCGAACAGCCCCGCCGTGCTGAGCACCCCCGATCCCGGCGGGCCGTACATGATCATGCCGCCGGCCGCCACCTCGGTTCCGGCCGCATCCGCGGCGGCTAGGGTCGCCGCCAGATGCCGCGGGGCCCAGATGTCGTCATGGCCCAGGTAGGCGATCCACCGACCCCTGGCCCGCGCCAGGCCGGCGTTGTTTGGCCCCTGCTGGCCGCCGGCGTTTTCGGCGAGGTTCAGCCAGGTGATACGCGGGTCGGCAAAGGCCGCCACCACGGCGGCGCTGTCGTCGGTGCAGGCGTCGCCGACCACCAGGATCTCGAAGTCGTCCAGCGTCTGGCGCAGCACAGACGCGATCGCCAGTCGCAGCGCCGCGCTCCAGTTGAAGGTGGCGATCACCACGCTGACCAGCGGTGACGCCCTCGGCCGGACCTGATGACGCGGGCCGACCATGGCGCTCACCAGGTGTGGGGGATCAGCGCCGCGGCCTGCGGACTGTCCCAGGGTAGATCCAGCGCGTCGGGCCGCTCATGATCGTAGAGCTTCTCGGGCATGTTCAGGATCGCCGCCTCGTTGTCGCCGATGTTTTTCCAGCCGTGGTACAGGTTGGGCGGAATGATCAGCAGGCCAGGGCTGAGCTCACTGACCAGCAGGCTGTCGACCTGGCCGTAGGTCGCCGATCCAGCGCGACCATCGAAGACGACGAACCGGATCAGGCCCTTCACCACGAACAACCTGTCTGTGCTGCGCTCGTGCAGGCCCCAGGCGCGGACGTGGCCGGGCAGCGTCGTGGTGAGGTGGACCTGGACAAGCGGCCCGCCGACGATCGGCCAATCGGATCTGGCCACCTCGGTCAGGTGGCCATCCTCGTGCGGCACCGGCCTGGCCGGCCGGAACTGCAGGCCCTCGATGCTGAGGCGCTTCAGCCCGCCCACGGCATCGACAGCCGATTGCTTGGCGACCAGCTCAGCGCGGCCCGCAAGGTTCTGGCCCATGCCTAGATCGTCGTTGGCGGCGTGAGACCATGCGCCTCGAGGTGCTTGGACAGCGCCGCTATGGCCTGGGTCAGGGCCAGCACTTCCTTCTCCCGCAGCTCGTCGATCTTCTGGTGCAGCAATTCGACCTCGAGCTCGGCCTTGACGTTGACCTGGTGGTCGGTTTCGGCGGCCTGGCGGTCGATGTCCTGCTGCCGGTTCTGCGCCATCATGATGAAGGGCGCGGCGTAGGCGGCCTGGAACGACAGGGCCAGGTTCAAGAGGATGAACGGGTAAGGATCCCAGTGGTTGATCCAGGCGGTGGCATTGGCCCCGATCCAGAACAGCAGGATCGTCGACTGAATGATGATGAACCGCCACGACCCCATGGTCGAGGCCACGGTGTCGGCGATTTTCTGGCCGACGGTGAGGTCGGCCGGCGGCTTCTCTTCGGTGACGCGTCGTAAGCCGCGGCGGATCAGCCGCAGCTCCTTGAGCAACTTGGCTTCGTGGTCGTGGATCTCGTGCTTGAGAGTCTCGAGGTTGGCCATGGTTTCCCCTTGGGTGCGGCGCCCATGGTGTCAGGTTCGTGGCCGTCGGCAAGGGGACTAGATTGACCCCGTCACGAAGGACCGCCGGGATCAGCCCGGTTTTCCCTTTCTATATAGCGCTTCAGGCGCCCCACCTGATCGCCCAGGACGCCGTCCACGGGGCCGGCCATCTTGTCGATCCCGCCCTTCACATAACCGCCGAGGTCATAGGTCCAGGTGAGGGTGGTCTTGCCGTCCTTCTCGGCCAGTTTCCAGATCATGTGGCCGGATGCGCCGCTGAACTGGAACGGTCCAAGCCCGCCCTCCAGCCGCATCTCCTGGCCGGGCGCCACATAGACCACGGTCATGTGCCGCGCGCCGCCCCCGTGCGGCAGGGCCTCGCACCAGCAGCCGCCGGGCCTGGGATCCAGGGTCAGGTTGCGGGCGTCGCCGGACCAGCTGTGATCCGAATTCCACCATTGGCCAGGCTTCACCAAGGCGGCCCAGACCTTGGCAGCCGGAGCGGCGATCTCCACCGTGTGTTTGATCTCGAACCCCTGCGGCGACACATCCGCCACCTCGGCTCGCGCCGCGCCCGCCAGGGCCAGGCTCGCCGCAACCCCAATGACCCAGGCCCTGGTCATGTTCGTTCCTCCAGTTGAACGATCATTCAAGCGCGACCTGAATGATCGTTCAAGGGGGTTGTGCAAAGCGTAGCCTGGGTCAGAACGTCGTGTGCGCCCGGCATCCGCCGCCCTGGCGGCCGTCATCGCCCGCGGCGCCGCAGTTGATGGAACTGCACCCGGCCAGAACCAGCGCCGCCATGGCCAGGATCGCGATCCTCGTCAGCATGGAAGTCTTCCCTAAGCCTGACGCGATCTTGCCTCAGGCCGCCTCGAAGTCCAGCGGTCCGCCCCAGAAGGTGGAGACCAGGCCGTTCTGCCGCCCAGGCGTCCCGGTGGTCAGGAAACGCCGCAGCCCCGAGTTTCCGGGGCGGATTTCCGAATGCCGCGCCAGATAGCGCTCAATGGCCTCGGCGGTGGCGTCCGGCTGATGGATCAGGGGCGTGCCTGGCGGCAGGGCGGCGCGGAACATCCCGGCGGTGATCTCATAATGGGTGCAGCCCAGGATCGCCCGGTCCGGCGGCCGGCCGATACGGGTGGACAGGGCCTTCACGTGCCCCTCGATGACGGCCTTCAGTTCCGCATCGTCGGCCCCGGTCTCGATCATCCGCGCCAGATTGGGGCAGGGCTCGGAGAACACCGCCACGTCCTGCCGGCGCTTGTCGATCCCGATCTCATAGACCCGGCTGTTGGTGGTCGCCGGGGTGGAGAACACCCCCAGCACCTCGATATGCTCGATCTTGTCTCCCCGGCGCTCGGCCTCGTGCTCCCAGGGCAGGCCCGTGGCCGCCTCGATGGTGGGCACGATGATGCCCAGCACGTTCACCGGCCGCGCCAAGGCCCGCCGATATCCGGGCAGCCAGGTCTGCTGCAGGCGCCGTAACGCCACCGAGGCGGCGGTGTTGCAGGCCAGGATCACCAGGTCGCAACCCAGGTCGAACAGGCGCTCACAGCCGGCCTTGGTCAGCGCGACGATCTCCTCGCCGGGGCGGCCGCCATAGGGGGTGTTGGCCTGGTCGGCCAGGTAGATGAAGTCCGCGTCCGGCAGGCGCGTCACCAGCGCCTTGTGCACGGACAGGCCGCCGATCCCCGAGTCGAAAACGCCAATCGCCATGATTGCCCTTTAGAGCATAGACTCCGCCGTGGGCAGTCCCCCGGACGCAGCGGATTTCGCGCAACATTAACGCCCTGTCACATGACCCGGCGATTGTGACGGCCTAGGGTCCTCAGCAAGATTTACCTTCCGGGATGCATTTCCTTGCAAAGACGCACCTTCCTGACGGCCTCCGCCGCCACAGCCGCCCTCGCCCCTCTGGCCACCATCGCAAAGGCTGCCACAGACATGCCCGCTCCAGACATGCCCGGCGCGACATCGATGCTCGCGCCCTGGACCGGCCCGCATGGCGGCGCCCCGGCCTTCGACAAGGTGCGTATCGAGGACTTCAAGCCGGCCTTCGAGGCGGCCATGGCCGAACAGCGGGCCAACATTGGCGCCATCGTCGCCAGCCAGGCGCCGCCGAGCTTTGCCAACACCATCGCCGCCCTGGAGGATTCCAGCCGCGCATTGGACCGGGTGACAACCTACTTCTTCGTCCATACCAACACCCTGAACGACAAGGCCATGCAGGCGGTGGCGCAGGAGATGTCGCCTAAACTGGCGGCGTTCGGCGACGAGATCGTCCAGAACCCGGCTCTTTTTTCCCGGGTCAAGGCGGTCTACGACGCCCGCGAGCATTCGGGTCTGACCCCCGAGCAGCAGCGCCTGACCTGGGTCAGCTACCGAAACTTCGCGCGCCAGGGCGCCGGCCTGACCCCGGACCAGAAAACCCGCATGGGCGCCATCAACCAGCGCCTGGCCAGCCTCTACACCACCTTCAGCCAGAACGAGCTGGCCGACGAGGAAAACTGGACCCTGCCGCTCACCAGCCAGGACGACCTCGCCGGCCTGCCCGCCAGCCTAGTGGAGGACGCCGCGCGCGAGGCTGAGGCCAAGGGGCTGAAGGGCCAGTGGCTGATCACCAACACCCGCTCGTCCATGGAACCGTTCCTCACCTATTCCACCCGCCGGGACCTGCGTGAGAAGGGCTTCCGCCTGTGGGCCATGCGCGGCGATAATGGCGACGCCCACGACAACAACGCCAACATCACCGAGATCCTCAAGCTGCGGGCCGAACGCGCTCGCCTGCTGGGCTTCAAGACCCACGCCCACTGGATCACCGACGACCAGATGGCGAAGACCCCGGACGCGGCCATGGACCTGATGCTGAAGGTCTGGACCCCCGCCGTGGCCCGCGTGGCCGAGGAGGTGGCCGACATGCAGAGGGTCGCCGACGCGGAGGGGGCGAAGATCGCCATCGCGCTCACTCCTATCGCCCCTTGGGACTACCGCTTCTATGCCGAGAAGGTCCGCAAGGCGAAGTACGACCTCGATGAAGCGGAGATCAAACCCTACCTGCAGTTGGAAAAGCTGCGCGAGGGCATGTTCTGGGCCGCCAGCCAGCTCTACGGTTTCGAGTTCACCCAGGTTACCGATCTTCCCCTGGCCCACCCCGACATCCGCACCTTCGAGGTCCGCAAGGCCGGTCAGCGCGTGGCCCTGTGGTACTTCGATCCCTATGCCCGGGCCGGCAAGAATTCGGGCGCCTGGATGAACGCCTACCGGCCGCAGGAGCGCTTCAAGGGAAAGATCACCCCCATCGTCTCCAACAACGCCAACTTCGTGAAGGGCGCGCCCGGCCAGCCGGTGCTGGTTTCCTGGAATGACGCCTCGACCATGTTCCACGAGTTCGGCCACGCCCTGCATGGCATCAACTCCAACGTCAGCTTCCCGTCCCTGGCCGGCGTCTCCGTGGTGCGCGACTTCGTGGAGTTCCCAAGCCAGCTCAATGAGCACTGGCTGCCGACGAAGGAGGTGCTCACGCGCTTCGCCACACACTACAAGACCGGCGCGCCGATGCCGGACGCTCTGGTGGCCAAGATCAAGCAGGCCCACACCTTCAACCAGGGCTTCATCACCGTCGAATACCTGGCCAGCGCCATCGTCGACATGAAGGCCCACCTGGCCGGCGAAACCCCCATCGAGCCCCACGCCTTCGAAAAGGCGACGCTGGCGCAGATCGGCATGCCGCCGCAGATCGTCATGCGTCACCGCATGCCGCACTTCGGGCACATCTTCGCCGGTGACGGCTATTCGGCCGGCTACTACGACTACATCTGGGCCGACACCCTCACCGCCGACGCCGCCGAAGCCTTCGCTGAATCCCCCGGCGGCTTCTACGACAAGGCGACGGCTAAGAAGCTGCATGACGCCATCATGAGCGTCGGCAACACCATCGACGCCGGCGAGGCCTTCCGCCGCTTCCGCGGCCGCGATGTCACCATCGACGCCCTGATGCGCGATCGGGGCTTCCCAGCGCCGGCAAAGGTTTAACGGTCAACCTTTTGGGTGATCGCGTCACCGGTGGCCCCGCGCCAACCCATCCGCTAGGGTTGTCTGGGGCGTTTGGGGATAGTCGGCGATGTCGGACAGTGAAGGACCGTGGGGTAGGGCGCAGGCGGAGGCTCGTGCTCAGGCCCAGGCGCAAGCCCAGGCCAATCCTCCGCCCCCGCCGGTCGGCCGGCCGGTCGGCCTCTATATCTGGCTGGGTCTGATGGTGGCGGCGGGGCTGGGCTTCTGGGCCATGGCCACCTTCATGCCCGCCCGCCTGGGGCCAAGCGGGTGGGGTAGCGCCCTGCGCACCTTCGGCTTGCTGGCCCTGGTCTCCAGCGGCCTGGTCCGCATGCGCGCGTTGCGGCCCGCCATCGTCGCCCGCAACATCGCCATCTGGATCGGCTTGGTCGGGGTCCTGGCGCTTGGCTACGCCTACCGCACCGAACTGGCGGGCGTCGGCCAGCGCCTGCGGGCCGAGCTCTTCCCCGACCAGGCCATCGCCACAAGCGCCCACAGCATGGTCATCGCCCAGGACGCCGACGGCCAGTTCTCAATCACCGGGGCGGTGAACGGCGCGCCCGTGCGCTTCATCATCGACACCGGGGCCAGCGATGTGGTTCTAAGCCCCGACGACGCCCGGCGCATCGGCCTGGACCTGAACGCCCTGAAGTTCGACCACCCCTACAGCACCGCCAACGGCGTCGGTTCGGGGGCGGATTACAAGGCCCAGAGCGTGCGGGCCGGCGCGGTGCAGTTCGCCAACCTGGACGTCTCCATCAACCGCGCGCCGATGAACGCCTCCCTGCTGGGCATGACCTTCCTCAAGCGCCTGGACTCCTTCGAGGTGAAGGACGGCAAGATGACCTTGCGCTGGAAGGACTGAACTTCGGGGCGCGGACGGCGCTTGCGGCGAGGGTCTAGCCTAAGCCACCCCGGCTCTCAGGAAGTCGTGCATGTGCGCCGCGCCCACCAGCTTGCCGGCCTCGCAGACGAACAGCAGCATGATCGGCCGCGGCCGCTCGTTCATCACCCGCAGCGCCTCGGACGCCATGGTCTGGGGTGAGACATACACCGGCGTGCGCGTCATGTGGTCGGCGACCCTGGCGTCCAGGCCGGCGACCGGCAGGGCGCGGCGCAGGTCGCCGTCGGTGAAGGCGCCCACCAGCCGCCCCTCACCGTCCACCACCGCGGCGCCGCCATAACGCTTGGCGCTGATCTCGACGATGGCGTCGGCGATGCTGGCGCTTTCCAGCACCACCGGCGCCGCCGCGCCCCGGCCCATCAGCTCACCCACCGTCACCAGCCGCGCGCCAAGCCGCCCGCCGGGATGAAAGGTCTTGAAGTCCGCCGCCGAAAATCCCCGCGATTCCAACAGCGCGATGGCCAGGGCGTCGCCCAGGGCCATCTGCATGGTGGTCGAGGTGGTGGGGGCCAGCTGGTTGGGACAGGCCTCCTCGGCGCGGGGCAGGACCAGGGCGATGTCCGCCGCCCGCGCCAGGGCGCTGTCGGCCTCCGCCGTCACCGCGATCAGGGTCGTGTCGAAGCGCTTGCAGTGGTCGATGACGTCCTTCAGCTCCGGGGTCTCCCCCGACTGCGACAGCGCCAGCACCACGTCTCCCCGGGCCATCATCCCCAGGTCGCCGTGGCTGGCCTCCGCCGGGTGCAGGAAAAACGCCGGCGTGCCAGTGGACGCCAGGGTGGCGGCGATCTTGCGCGCCACGTGGCCGCTCTTGCCGATGCCGCTCACCACCACCCGCCCGCTGGCCGTCCGCGCCGCCGCCACCGCCGCCGCGAAAGGCGCGTTCAGGCTGTCATCCAGGGCGGCTGACAGCGCCTGCAGCCCCGCGATCTCGGCCGCCAGAGTGCGGCGGGCGGAGGCGGCGTGGTCTTCAGGTCGTGCCTTGGGCTGTTGCAAGCGGGGCCGGGGTCCTGGATATCGGGAGGCGCAACTTAGGGCCGGGGAGGCCATGGCGGAAGTCCGGTCTCACGCAAAGCATGGTCAGGTCGGCGTCGCCCCCCTTCGGGCCGTGATCTTCGACCGCGACGGCGTGCTCAACGTCGATCACGGCTATGTGGCGACCGTGGGCCGCCTGGAGTGGATCCCCGGCGCCCGCCGGGCCGTGGCCCGCCTCAACGCCGCCGGGGTGCTGGCCCTGGTCGCCACCAACCAGTCCGGCGTCGCCAGGGGCTATTTCGACATGGCCGCCGTCGAAGCCCTGCACGCCGCCATGGCCGCGGACCTGGCCGCCGATGGCGCCCATCTTGAAGCCGTCTACGTCTGCCCCTTCCACCAGGACGCTGTCATCCCCGCGTACCGCGTCGCCGACCACCCCGACCGCAAGCCCAACCCCGGCATGATCCTGGCCGCCCTTGCCGACTTCCGCCTCGACCCCGCCGCCGTGATCGTCGTCGGCGACAAACCCAGCGACCTGGAAGCGGCCCGCCGCGCCGGAGTTCGCGGCGTGCTGTTCGAGGGCGGCGACCTGGAGGCCTTTCTGCAAGGGTTGGGGGTGTTGCGATGACCGGGGAAACAGTCCGTCACAGGCTTTGTCTCGCCGCGCCGGACTGGAACCTCTAAGTGCGCTGGATGGTCCGTGAGACGCCGCCGCCTAAGCCCGTTCTCTTCCCCCAAGCGAAGCGGTGGGGGAAGTACCCCCGAAGGGGGGGAAGGGGGCGCCAGCCAGTCGCCGAGGCCGGTTCTCCGCTGAAACCCCCATCGTCTCGTCGCCCCCAATCTATCGTGGTGGCTGGCCAAGGGCTGGCGGGGCGACGATCCACTTCCCCCGCCACTTCGTTCGGGGGAAGAGAACATCCATGATCCCGTTCATCGACCTCGCCGCCCAGCAGGCCCGGCTCAAGCCGGCCATCGACGCGGCTATCCAGCGGGTCCTGGCCCACGGCGCCTATGTCATGGGCCCCGAGGTCGCCGCATTTGAGGCCCAACTCGCCGCCTTTGGCCAGGCCGCCCACGCCCTGACCTGCGGCAACGGCACCGACGCCATCGCCCTGCCGCTGATGGCCTGGGAGATCGGGGCCGGGGACGCGGTCTTCTGCCCGTCCTTCACCTTCGCCGCCACGCCGGAGGTGATCCCCTGGACCGGGGCGACGCCGGTGTTCGTGGACATCGAGCCTGGCGCCTACGGCCTGGATCCCGCCCATCTTGAAGCCGCCATCCAGGCCACCATCACCGAAGGCCGCCTGCGTCCCGCCGCCGTGATCGCCGTCGACCTGTTCGGCCAGTTGGTGGACTACCCGCGTCTCGCCGATATCTGCCGCCGCCATGGGCTGAAGCTGATCGCCGATTCCGCCCAGGGCTTTGGCGCCACGCTGGCCGGCCGCCACCCGATCGCCTGGGCCGACGTGGTCACCACCAGCTTCTTCCCGGCCAAGCCCCTGGGCGCCTATGGCGACGGCGGGGCGGTGCTGACCAATGACGCCGCCCTGTGGGAGAGGATGGATTCCCTGCGCGTGCACGGCAAGGCGGTGGCTAGCGACACCCCCGGCAGCGGTTTCGACCACGACCCGAAGTACCTGAACATGCGCGTCGGCATGAACTCGCGCCTGGACACCCTGCAGGCCGCGATCCTGATCGAGAAGCTGGCGGCCTTTCCGGACGAGATCCTCGCCCGCCAGAAAGCCGCCGACCGCTACGCCGAGGGTCTCAAGGGCCATTGCCTGGCCACCCCGACGCTGCTCGACGGCGCCGCCAGCGTCTGGGCGCAGTACACCATCGAACACGCCAACCGCGACGGCCTCGCCGCCCACCTGCGGCGCCAGGGCATCCCCACCGCCGTCTACTACCCCGTTCCCATGCATCGCCAGGCGCCCTACGCCGCCTTCCCCCGGGGGCCTGGCGGCCTGCCGGTCTCCGACGCCAAGGCCGAACTGGTCCTAGCCCTGCCCATGCACGCCGA
Source organism: Caulobacterales bacterium (assembly GCA_038228945.1). GTDB lineage: Bacteria > Pseudomonadota > Alphaproteobacteria > Caulobacterales > Caulobacteraceae > Acaudatibacter. The sequence goes on along the minus strand of JBBROW010000007.1, from coordinate 99,391 downwards.
TCTGACGCCAGCGGTGCAGGACCAGATCATCGCCGCGGTGCGGGGGTACAACCGCTAACGAATCGAGCTCGGCGCCGGACGGCCCAGGCCTCCCGTGCGAAAACCCTTGTTACGCGAGCGACCTTCCTCCAGCCTTGCTGGCCATGGACGACGACAGCTTCCATAAGGTGCTGGACTTGGTCTACGGCGCGGCGGTGGAGCCGGAGCTGTGGCCGGCCGTCCTCACCCGCCTGTCCGCCCTGACCGGCTCGCACGCGGCGGTGATAACCCTGCAGAACGAGGAAACCGGGCAGGGCACGGGCATCCGCGCCGAACCCCTGCCGGAGGCGGCGGAGCTCTTCTACGGCCACTTCGCCACGCGGAACGTCTTCCTGCAGTCCGACAACGCCCGCGCCGCCGTCGAGTCCTACCGCCCCACCGTGCTGACCGACGAGCACAAGGTGCCTAAGGCCGCCTTGCTGCGCAGCGAATACTACAACGACTTCATGCGCCGGTTCGATATCCACTCCGTTCTGATGTTCCGCATGGCCGTCAACGGCATGGATACGGCGGTCCTCAACCTGCACCGGACCCGGCGCGCGGCGGGATACGATGACGCCGACATCCGCTTCGCCAGCGCCCTGCTTCCACACCTCGTCCGCGCCTTCGACGCGGGCCAGAAGATCGCCGCCTCGCGGGTGCTGACCGCGGGGCTGATGGGCGCCCAGGACTGTTCGCCCAACGGCCTGTTCCTGGTCGATGAAGATGGCCGCCTTCGCCACGCCAACGCCGCCGGTCGGGCCTTGCTCGCCGGCGGCGGCGCGCTACGTCTGCTGGCCGGCCGGCTGTGCGCCGCCGCGCCGGACCAGGCGCGGCGCCTGGAAGGCCTGATCCGTCGCGCAGCCAGCACCGACCAGGCCTTGCGCGCCGGCGGCGCCATGGCCCTGCCATCACCGCAGCATCGCGCGCGGCTGGCGGTGAGCGTCATGCCCGCCGGCGGTCATACCTCGCCGGTCTTCACCCAGGGCCGCTCGGCAATCGTCTGCGTCACCGATCCAGACGCGCGCCTCAGCCCCTCGGCGGCCACCCTGCGCGAACTGTTCGGCCTGACAGCGGCGGAAGCGCGCGTCGCCCTGGCCCTGTTCGAAGGCCTCGATCCCCCCGCCGTCGCAAAGCGCATGAACCTGCGCGTCTCCACCGTGCGATCCCACCTGGCCCACATCTTCGACAAGACCGAAGCCCACAGCCAGGTGGAGCTGACCCGCCTGTTGATGCGGACCGTGGGCGCCGGGATCAACTAGAGCCTTTCGGGCTCAAGTGGATCACTTGAGCCGGTGGAGCTGGATGGGGAAGCTGCGCAAGGCGGTGGGCGGATAGGGGAGGGCAGGCGATGACGACACTGGGGTGGCTGGCGCGCGGGATCCTGGCGGTGGCGGGCGTGGTCATCGCCGTCAGCGTTGCGGGTGGGCTATACTTCATGATCCTCCACGGCCAGGCGATCACGCCGTCGGCGGCGACCACCCTGATGTGGGACGCCTGGGTGGTCTCATGGATCGCGGCCATGCTCTGGTCGCGGCGAACGGCGGCGCGGCCCGCGGCGCTGGATCAGCTGGTCCATTGGCTGCCCACCGTCATCGGCTTTGGCCTGCTTGGGTTTGGCTCCGCCGCGACGCACCTGTCGCCCCTGTGGCGCCTGCCGGGGCCGGCTGGCTGGGTCCTGGCCTGCCTCTGCGGCGCGGGGCTGCTGTTCACCTGGTGGGCGCGTATCGCCCTGGGGTCGCTGTGGTCCGGCTCGGTGAGCCGAAAGGACGATCACACGGTGATCCAGAGCGGGCCTTACCGCCTGGTCCGCCACCCGATCTACACCGGCCTGATCCTCGCCGCCTTCGCCCAGGGCGTCCTGGTGGGCATGGCCGCCAACCTGGCCGGCGCCGCGCTGATCACCCTGGGTTTCTGGCTCAAGGCGCGGCTGGAAGAGCGGTTCCTCAGCCAGGAGCTTGGGGCGGAAGCCTATGGCGCCTATCAGCGACATACGCCGATGCTGGTGCCGTTCTGGCCGACGCGGGGGTGAACGGGGGTTCTGGCGCGGCCACCCTGATCCACTCCCCCTACCCGCCCACCGCTCCGCCCGTGGGCGCCGATGGGGGTCAGGCGCCCAGCATCCGCTCCAGGGTCTCCAGCTCATCCGCCTCCCGCGCCGGCTTGTCCCAGCGGATGCGGTTGATGCGCGGAAAGCGCATGGCCACCCCGGACTTGTGCCGGGTGGAGCGCTGCAGCCCCTCGAACGCCACCTCCAGCACCAGGCCGAACTCGCGGTCGGCGCGGACGGAGCGCACCGGGCCGAAGCGTTCCAGGGTGTTGTCGCGCACGAACTTGTCGAGCTGCTTCAGCTCCTCGTCGGTGAAGCCGAAATAGGCCTTGCCCACCGGCGTCAACGCCCAGACCCCCTCGGCGTCCTGTTTCCAGACCCCGAAGGTGTAGTCGGAATAGAAGCTGGAGCGCTTGCCGTGGCCGCGCTGGGCGTACATCAGCACCGCATCGATCAGGCGCGGGTCGCGCTTCCACTTGAACCACGGCCCCTTGGGCCGCCCAGCCTCATAGATCGAGGTCCAGCGCTTCAGCATCAGCCCCTCGGAGACGCGGGGATCGCCCTCCGGTGGGTCGGCGCGCAGGGCGGCCAGCTGGTCCCAGGTCTCGAAGGGCTGCATCGGGGAAAGATCGATGCGGGGCGAGGCGGCCTTGGCGACGAAGGCCTCCAGTCTCTGGCGACGCTCGGCGAACGGCAGGGCCCGCAGATCGGTCTCGCCCTCCAGCAACAGGTCATAGGCGCGGATGCCCGCCGGATAGGCGGCCAACATCTTCGCATCCACGGTCTTGCGGTTCAGCCGCTGCTGCAGGTCGCCGAAGGGGGCCAGGGCGCCGTCCCGCATCACCAGCAGCTCGCCGTCGATCACCCCCTCATAGTTCAGCTCGGCGAGCACATCGGGGAAGGCGCCGGAGATGTCGTCCCCCGCCCGGCTGAACAGCCGCCGCTGGCCCCGCTCGCTCACCGCCTGCACCCGGATGCCGTCCCACTTCCACTCGGCGGCATAGTCGGCGGGATCGAGCTTGGCGAAGTCCACCGCCTCGTCGATGGCCTGGGCCAGCATCACCGGGCGGAAGCGGCCGGGCGCGTCGGCCGAGGGTCGCTCGCCTCGCCCCTCAAGCCAGGCGAACAGATCTTCGTAGGGCGGCCGCAGGGCGTGCCAGACCTCCTCCACCTCGGCCAGGGGCACGCCGCCCAGGTCGGCCGCCGCCTGCTTGGCCAGGCGGGTCGACAACCCTACCCTAAGCCCGCCGGTCAGCAGCTTCAGCAGGGCCCAGCGCCCGTCCGGGTCCAGGGCGTCCAGCCAGCCCTCGATCAGGCCCTGGACGGCGGCGCGGGGGGCGGCGGACAGGGCGTCCACCACCTCCGACAGTTCCGGCTGCCGGTTGGCCCCGGCCTTGGCGGGCCAGACCAGGGCCACGGTCTCGGCCATGTCGCCGACATAGTCATAGGACCAGGCGAACAGCACTGGATCCATCCGCGCCTCCACCGCCTTGCGGATGGCGGCCGGCTTGGCGGCGCTGAAGCTCAGGGTCCCGGTCAGGGCCGCCAGGGCCCAGCCGCGATCCGGGTCGGGGGTCTCCCGCAGAAAGTCCCGGGTCAGGGTCAGCTTGGCGTTACGCGACGCCGTCAGGGACAGCCGATCGAGCAGGTGGGCGAAGGCGCGCATGGCACGGATATAGGCGCAAATGCCGGCGGGCGCCCGGTCTCGCGGGGGCGTGGTGGCCAAGCTTGTTTCAACCGGGTAGCGTTGGGTCGGCAAACAGGGGGTGTGCATGCGGTTATGGTTGAGTGTCGTCGTCGCGCTGGCCTTGGCCGGCTGTCTGTTCTCCACCCGGGCGGCGTTGGCCGCCGATAGCGCCGCATCGGCGGCCGCCACCGCCGCGCCCGATTATTCCTGGGTCGACAAACTGCCCCGCCAGACCGGCCAGATCGACCTGGGCGCGGCCAAGGCCAAGCTGAACCTCGGCCAGGGCTACTACTTCCTGGGCCCTGACGAGTCTCGCCGCGTCCTTACCGAGCTATGGCGCAACCCGCCCGGCGCCGCCGATGGGGTGATGGGGATGATCTTCCCCAAGAATTCCAGCCCCCTGGACGAGGGCGTCTGGGCTGCCGTGGTCACCTACGAGGACGCCGGCTATGTCTCTGACGCCGACGCCGCCAAGATCGATCCGCCAAAGCTGCTGGACCAGCTACGCGAGGGCGAAGAGCAGGAAAACCAACAACGCAAAAAGGACGGCTATGACGCCGTCCACCTTGCCGGCTGGGCCGAGTCGCCGAGCTATGACCCCGCGTCGCACTCGGCCGTATGGGCCCGCGACATCGTTTTCGCCGACCGGCCCGCGCACACGCTGAACTATGGCATACGCATCCTGGGCCGCCATGGCGTGCTCAGCCTGGACATCATCGCGCCCCTGGCCTCGCTGCCACAGGTCAAACAGGTCTCCGCGCAGGTCCGGCAGTTGGCGGCCTATGATCCCGGCTCACGCTACGCCGACGTAGACAAGGCGCACGACAAGATGGCGGCCTATGGCGTCGCCGGCCTGATCGCGGCCGGCGTCGGGGTGGCGGTGGTCAAGAAGCTGGGCTTCCTGGCCATTGTGTTGCTGTTTGCCAAGAAGGCCATCATCGTCATCGCCGCGGCGGCGGCGGGGCTGTTCGCCAAGTTCCGCGGGGTCCTGGCCAAAGTGTTCGGCAAGAAGACCCCGCCACCCACCGGATCCAGTTCCGGCGGTGGCGGGACCGACATCGTGACCTAGGCTGAGGGTGGCCGCGGTTTGGGCGAGGGGCGATTGTGCCGGCTGATGAGCCAGCCAATCGGGGCGCCGATCACGGCGAAGGGCAGGAGGTAGCTGGCGAGGGTCAGCAGGCCGGCGAACACCTCCATCATATGCCCCCAGAACGCCTTGGAGGCGGCCGCCATCGGGGCGGTGGAACCCTGGGGCGCCACCATGCCGTTGGACTGGTAGCCGATGCTCAGGGTCTGCATCGCCACCCGGTCCTGCATGTCCTGCAGGGACGAAGCCTGGGCGTTGAGGTCGTTCTGGACCTGGGTGATCTGCTGTTCGATCGCCAGGCTGTCGTCCAGGTGACGGGTGCGGCGGGCCAGCAGGTCCTTCAGCCGCGCCTCTTCCTCGGCGCGGGTCTGCTGTCCGGCCTGGGTGTCGCCGATGGCTTTGGCCAGGTCCTCGCTTTCGGTTCCAGACTGCAGGATCCGCCCGCCGGCATCCTTGACGTCGGCCTCGGCGCGGCCCCGGAAGGCCCGCATCCAGGCCGGGGTGGCGCGCAGGTCCAGGGTGGCGCTCTCGTCGTCCTTGCCCTCGGACCGGGCCTGCGCGCCGACCACCTGGCACTGGGTGGGGCCGGCCCGCTCGCAGGCCTCCTGGTGGCTCTCCATCAGCGGACGGACCTGATCCGATGGCAGGGCCAGGTTCAGCTTATAGGCCATGGCCAGCATCGGCGTCCGCGGCGCTGGCGGGGTCGCGTCGCCGGTCTCGGCGGTTTGGGAGGTGTCGCCCGGCGCCTTGCCGGCCTGGGCGGCGTCGGCGCTGGCGGCGGCCGGACCATGCGGGCCGGCGGCGTCGCTGGCGGGCTTTTTGTTGCACGCGGCCAGGGTGGTCAGGGAGACGGCGGCCAACAGCAGAAGGATTCGTTTCATCACGCGTTCCTCACGGATAAATCACGCCCCCGTGATCAATGGATCACGGTTCTGTGAACTGCGCAAGGGCGTTCGAAATCGACGTGAATTGAGTCGCGCGCGAGCGCCCGTCAGGCCTTATCGTCCGCCTTGGCCTTGCGCCCGAAGGACCAGCGCGGGCGGGGCAGACGCTTGCGGAACAACCAGATCAGGCCGCCCAGCACCAGGATCCACGGGCCCAGCCAGGCGACCAGGCTGACCATGGCCGCCAGGGCCTGGACGACGGTTCCCAGGAAGCCGCTGAACGCCCGGCCAAGCGGCGCGAACACCCCCTGAGGCGCCAGGACCCCCGCCGAATCATAGTTGACCTCAAGCTCGGAGGTCGTCACCCGCTGGCGCATCATCGCCAGCTCGGAGGTGGTGGTGTCGATCTGGCCCTGGACGTCCGACAGGCTGGTCTCCACCTCCAACAGGTCCGAGACCTTGCCGGGACGGGTGGCGAGGATGTCCTGCAACCGATCGCGCAGGGTGGTCTTGGCCTTCAGGGTCGCCTCGGTGTCGACAATCTGCCGCGACAAGTCCTCCGAGGCGACCTCCGCCCGGGTGACGCGCCCGCCGGCATCGTCGGCGTCCTTGGCCAGGCCGGCTTTGAACGCCGCCAGCCAGGCCGGGACGGCGCGCAGGGTGAGCTTGGCCTCCACCTGGTCGCGGCCCTGTTCCGTGATTTGCGAACCCACCACCACGCACACCGCCGGTCCAGCGGCGGCGCAGGCCTGCTCGTGCTTGGCTTCCAGGCCCCGGATGTGGCTGGGCGCGGCCTCGACGCCATAGGCGTAGCTATAGGCCATCATCGGCGCCCCGGCCGGGAGCGCCGCGGCGGCCGGGAGCGGAGCGGCGGCCGTTTTGGGGGCTGTCGCATCTGCTACGGCGGCGTCGGCCTCCGCCGGCTGGGACGGCGAGCCGGCGGGCGACCGGTGACCGATCCGCGCATCCGTCCCCCCGTAGGCCGCCATCGGAGCCGGCTTCTTCTGGCACCCGGCCAGCAGGGCGACCAGAACGATCAGAACCAGTGCGCGCATGCTCGCCTCCCAGGCTCGTTGCCCGAGCCCTATTTCACGAAGCTATCACGGCCGCGTGAACGGCAAAGCTCAATCTTCCTCGTCTTCATAGCCGACGATGGCCAGGGCGCGGGCTTTCAGCCCGTTCAGCCCAGCCCAGCGCGCCAGGGCCTCCTCGCGGCCATGGGTGATCCAGACTTCCTGCGGCCGCAGCTCGCTCAGGGTGCCGGTGAGCTCGTCCCAGTCGGCGTGGTCAGAGAGGATCAGCGGCAGCTCCACCGCCCTCTGCCTAGCGCGGGCGCGGATACGCATCCAGCCCGACGCGAAGGCGCCCACCGGGTCTGGAAACCGCCGCGACCAGCGATCGGCCAGGGCGGACGGTGGCGCGACGATGATCTGGCCGGCGAACTCGCCCTTCTTCTCGGTGGTGGCCGGCTTCAACGGGCCAAGATCAATGCCGAAGTCCTCGTAGAGGGCGTTCAGCCGCTCCAGGGCGCCGTGCACATAGATCGGCGCGTCCCAGCCCGCCTCGCGCAGCAGGCGGATGACCCGCTGCGCCTTGCCCAGAGCATAGGCGCCGACGATGTGGCTGCGCTCGGGAAACTGGGCCACCGAGTGCAGCAGGCGGGCGATCTCGCCGGCGTCGTCGGGGTGGCGGAACACCGGCAGGCCGAAGGTGGCTTCGGTAATGAAGACGTCGCAGGGGACCGGTTCGAACAAGGCGCAGGTGGGGTCGCGTCGGCGCTTGTAGTCGCCGCTGCAGACCATGGTCAGGCCTTTCCAGCGCACCACCACCTGGGCCGAGCCGAGGACGTGGCCGGCTGGGACCAGACTTACCGCCACCCCGTCCCGCTCGATCACCTGGCCATAGGCCATGGGCCGCACCAGGCTAGCGAAGCCCTCGCCATAGCGGACGGCCATGATCGCCAGGGTCTCGGGCGTCGCGGCCACATGGGCGTGGCCGGCGCGGGCATGGTCCGCATGTCCATGGGTGATCACCGCCCGGTCCACCGGCCGCACCGGGTCGATGTAAAAGTCCCCGGGCGGACAATACAGGCCATCCGGCCGCGGACAGAGGAGGTCTTCGGGCTTGATCACGATTTACATATAGGTCCGTTTCCGAACCCTGCGTCATGCCCCTATAACGCGGCCATGGACGACACTCAGATTGATCTGCAGGTCCTGGCCAACGCGATGACCCAGGGCACGCCCCAGTCCGCCGCGCTCGGCTTCGAGTTCGTCTCGGTGGAGCCCTGCGTCGGCGTGCTGAAGGTGAACTGGCGCGAAGACCTGGTGGGAGACCCGGACACCGGCGTCATCGCCGGCGGGGTGATCACCACCTTGCTCGACCACGTCAGCGGCCTGGCGGTGAAGGCGGCGAAGGTAGACTTCAACGGCACCGCGACCCTGGACCTGAGGATCGACTACATGCGGCCGGCGCAGCCCCGGCGCGCGATCTTCGGCCGCGCCCACTGCTACAAGGTCACCCGATCGATCGCCTTTGTGCGGGCCAGCGCCTACGAAGACGACCCCGACGATCCCATCGCCACCGCCCAGGGCGCCTTCGTTTTGACCGGCGCGCCCAGCGGGGTCTCGACCCAAGGCGCCGCGAAGGCGGCCAAGCCTTGAGCCAGACCCGTTCTGATCGGCTGAACGCCATGATGGCCTCGGTGCCCTACATGCGTTTCCTTGGCATGAGCGCCGAACTGGCGGGCGATGAGATGACCGCCATCCTGCCCTTCGCGCCGCATCTGGTGGGCAATGTCATGCTGCCGGCCCTGCATGGCGGGGTGCTGGGGGCCTTTCTGGAGATGACTGCGCTGGCGCAGCTATCGGTGCGCGAGCCGCAGCGGCGGATGCCCAAGACCATCGACGTGACCATCGAGTACCTGCGCCCGGGCCGCGCCCTGACCACCTATGCCCGCGCCGACGTGCGCAAGCTGGGCCGCCGGATCGCCAATGTCCACGTCGAGGCCTGGCAGGAAAATCGCGCCTCGCCGGTGGCGGCCCTGCGCGGCCATTTCATGCTCAGCTCAGAAGGCTGACCCTAGTTCGCCGAATAGGCGTCGCAGGCTTCCGGCGGCGGACCCCTGCGCGCGCGGGCAAGCTCGATCCTGGCCGCCGCCAGGTCGGCCCAGAACACCGGATCGGCATGCTCACGCGCCACCATCGCCGAAGCCAGCCGGCGGCCGGCTTCGATATCGCTCTCATAGTGGACGCCGCAGATGACCCGGCTCTCGCCGAAGTCGCGGGCGTTTTCCATCAAGATCTCGGCGCGGTCCGGCGCCAGCTCGGACAGCACTAGGCCCCAGGACCAGCCGATCATCGAATGGCCCGACGGATAGGAGCCATTGGTGAGCATCCAGGCCTCCCGCTTGACGCAGATCGGCTTGTCGTTGCCCACCAGGGGGCGCGGCCGCGAATAGAGGGTCTTGGCCGGATCGCCGGTTTCGCGGACGTCGTACTGCAGCTTGAACAGCATTTTCAGCAGCCTTGGCGTCTTGGCGTCAAGACGCGCGCCGGCGGCGCAGGAAAACCGCTGCACCGCCCCGGCCCGAAGGTCGGCGTCGCGCGCCGCCAGGGTCCAGCGCGGGGATCCCTCCAGGCCTCGGGTTTCCTCGAACCGGCTCCGGTCCGCCTGACCAGCCAGGCTCTGATCACTGGGCGGCGGCCCCAGCAGCGCGGCGCTATTCAAGGCGCCCTTCGGCAGGTAGCCCTTGGCCGTCGCCCAATCGGCTTGTCCGGGTTGGGCCACGGCAACCAGGGAGCCCTTGGCCAGGCCTGTTTCCCAGGCGGCCCCAACCATCGCCAGAGCGCCCAGGACGCTCGCCGCCCCCCACCGCCATGCCCGCATCGCTCATCCCCTCGAAACTCAAGACCGTCCGCATACGAAACAAAGTCCGCGGATGCCACACGGTCAGAGCCTAACGCAGAACGGTCTTGCCGTTCTTGATCACCGTGGCGTCACGGGCCTTCACCCGAGCTTCGAAGCTGACGGTCTTGCCGTCCACCCAGAGGTCCACGGTGATAGTGTCGCCTGGGAACACTGGGGCCGAGAACCGCGCCTGGTGGCTGAGAATCTGGTCGGGATCGAAATTGGTCACCCCTTCCAGCACCGCGCGGCAGGTGACGCCATAGGTGCACAGGCCATGCAGGATTGGCCGCGGGAAACCGGCGCGCTTGGCGAAGTCGGGGTCCGAGTGCAGGGGGTTGCGGTCGCCGTTGAGGCGATAGATCAAGGCCTGGTCGGGGCTGGTGGTGAAGTCCAGCGACTTGTCCGGCGCGCGGGTCGGAACCGCGTGCGGCTCCGGGGCGCCCTCGGTGGGGCCGCCGAAGCCGCCGTCGCCGCGGGCAAAGGTGGACCCTGTCAGCGTGACGACCTTTTCGCCCTTCTCGTCGGTCCAGATGGTCTCGTTGACGATCACCGCGCCCTTGTCCTTGCCCTTGTCGAAGGCGCCCACGGTGCGGCCGGCGGCGGTATAGGTCCCGCCGGGACTTAGCGGCTTGTGCAGTTCCACCTTCTGCTCGCCGTGCACGACCATCAGGAAATTGATCTGGCTGGGTCGATGGCCGGCCGGCATGTCCGGCGCGGCGCCAACATTGCGCCCGGCGCCCGAGGCCAGAACCGTGGCGGCGGTAGGCACCACCTTCAGGCCCTTCTCATAGACGAAGGGCAATTCCGTCTCATTCATGGGGTCAGCTCCCAGGCCGATGCCCAGGGCGTAGAGCATCACGTCCTTGTCGCTATAGGTGAAGGTTCGCGGTGCGGAGGTCTGGTCGAGAATGTCGGGATAAAAGATGGCCATGGAAATGCGTCTCCTCGTCGTTATGCCGACATTGAAGCGGCTTCCACGGCGGCGGCGCAATAGCGGTCGGCCTTTCAGGGCTTCTATCGGGCCAGTGCGGCCTCGCGAGACTTGCACCGCGATTGCCGGTGCGATCATCATCGGCTAGAAGGCCGGCCCATCCTGCCTCAGGCGGCGACCCCGCCGGCCCTTTCCTCTTGGACCTCGAGCTCTTAATGGCAACGCCCGCCCAGACCGACACCGCGCAAATCACCGGCTCGGTGCTCTTCTATTCCCAGCCCGAACCGCTCAACAGCGAGACGCATGCCAAGATCGGCCTGCGCCGTCTGGATCGGCCCTTCTCCTTCGCGGCCAAGACCCATGTCGTGCCGCTGACCGTCACGGAATTCCCGGTGGCGGCCTTGAGCTACCCGGTGATCTTCGCCGGTGAGAAGTTCCAACCCCTGGCCGTCATGGGCATCAATCAGGAAGAGAACCTGTTCATCCAGCAGGACGGTTCTTTCGTGGTCGGGGCCTACATCCCTGCCTACATCCGCCGCTACCCCTTCGTCCTGGCCAATGACGCGCAGAATTCGCAGCTGGTGGTGTGCATCGATCGCCAAGCCTCCATGCTCGGTGACCTGCCCGATCTGCCGTTCTTTGACGCCAAGGGTCAGCCCACCGAGTACACGCAGGGCTGCATCCAGTTCTGCAACGACTTCGAAGCCGAAGCGCGCCGCACCGAATCGTTCTGCAACCTGCTGCAGGAACTGGACCTGTTCGAAGTCCGCCACGCCCAATACACCCCGGTCAATCCGGACGGCTCGCCCGGCGTTTCGCAGCAGATCGCCGAGTATTTCGCCATCTCCGACGACAAGCTGAAGGCTTTGTCGAAGCCCAAGATCCATGAGCTGTTCGAGAACGGCGCCTTGGCCCAAATCTATGCCCACCAGAGCTCGCTGCTGGGTTGGGACCGCCTGATCGCCCTGGCGATCGCCCGCCAGCAAAGCCAGCCGGCCCCCGCGAACCTGAACTAGGTTTCCGCGACAGAATCACCGAAGACGCCGGTCGCGCTCGCGGCCGGCGTCTTTGTTTGAGGCCGTCCGAATTCTAACGCGCGTAGACGCTTCGCGTCAGGCAAGAGAACACCAGCCGACCAGCCTCATCCAGCAGGTCATGCTGGGCAATGACGATGCCCTTGCCGTCGCCGACGGGGTCCTTGCCCATGATGGTCATGCGGCCGCGCAGCAGCTCCCCCACCGGCGGATTGCGGGCCCAGCGCAGGGCGTCGACCCCTACCCGCTTTGTCTGGGGCCACTGCGAAGCCGCTTCCGAGTCCAGCCGCGTCCAGAGGGCGAACACCATGTGGTCCGGCGCGCCGCGGTCGGCGGTCCAGCCGGGGGCGAAGGCGGCGATGAAGGCGTCCAGGGCGTAAGCGTCCACCACCACGGCGCCCAGCGAGGCCACCTGGCCGATCTCGATATCGTCGAAGGAAGCGGGCATGGGTCAGGGCTCTCGGGTCAGGGTTTTCAGGATCAAGGCTCGGGGGAAACCCGAATCATCAGCTTGCCGTCATGATCGCCCGAGAACAGCCGCTTCACGGCCTCGGCGGCGTTTTCCAGACCGTCCACGGGATGGTCCTTCCATTTCAGCTTGCCCTCCGCCACCCAGCCGCCGAGGGTCGTGAAGCCCTCCGCCGCGCGGTCGAGGTAGTCGATGATGATAAAGCCCTTGATCAGGATCCGCTTCATCAGCACCCGGCCAAAATCCTCCGGCCCCGGCGTCAGGCCGACGGCGTTGTAACCGCTGATCAGGCCGCACAGGGGCATGCGGCTGAAATTGTTCATCCGCGCCACTACCGCGTTCATGATCGGGCCGCCGACGTTCTCGAAGTTGACATCGATGCCGTTGGGGCAAAGTCGGTCCAACGCCGCGCCGACGTCCTCGTTGCGGTAGTCGATGACGCCGTCAAAGCCCAGGTGCTGGTCCAGCCAGCCGCACTTGTGCGGACCGCCGGCGATGCCGATCACCCGCGCGCCTTGCAACTTGGCCACCTGGCCGGCGATTGAGCCCACGGCGCCCGCGGCGGCGGAAACCACCACCGTCTCGCCGGCCTTGGGCCTGCCGATATCGATCATGCCGAAATAGGCGGTCAGGCCGGTCATGCCCAGGACGCTCATATAGGCGGTGAGCGGCACGCCGGGAATGCGGGGAATGGCGTTGACCATGCCCTCGTGGGCGATGGCGTAGTCCTGCCAGCCGCCCAGGCCGGCATTGACCAGATCGCCCACCTTCAGGTTCGTTGAGCGCGATTCCTCGATCACGCCGATGCCGCCGCCGCGCATCACCTCACCGATCCCCACCGGCGGCAGATACTGGTCGATGTCGCTCATCCAGATGCGGTTGGTGGGATCCAGCGACAGATAGATCATCCGGATCAGCACCTCGCCCTCGGCCAAGGGCCGCAGGGGCGTCTCGATAAAATCCAGGTCGCCCTCCGAGATTTCCCCGGCCGGCCGGCGCTTGAGCACCCATTGGCGATTGATCGTCATGCGCTTTCCCGTGTCCTGGCGTTTCTCTAATCCATGATCACCATGCGCCGTCGGGCCTTGTCGAGGGCCGCTTTGCTTTCACGCCCTGGCCCGGCGCCCTATAGAGGCGTGGTGACCGTCTTCTTTCGCACCCTACTCGCCCCACTCCTCGCCATGGCCTTGGCCCTGGCCGCATCGCCCGCCCTCGCGGCTCCCGTGCAGGCCTTGCATCTCACCGCCGACCTCGTGGCCGAGACCTCCTCGGCGGCGCCGGGATCGACGGTCTGGGTCGCGCTGGTCCAGCGGATCGACAAGGGCTGGCATACCTATTGGCGCAATCCGGGCGACGCCGGCGAGGCCACCAGGATCACCTGGACCCTGCCGCCGGGCTGGCAGGCGGGCGACATCGTCTGGGCCACGCCCCGGCAGCTGCCGGTGGGGCCGATCATGAACTATGGCTACGAGGGCCAGGTGGTGCTGCCCGTGCCGATCCAGGTCCCGGCCAGCGCCGTCCCCGGCCAGACCCTGACGTTGAAGGCGGCGGTGGCCTTGCTGGTCTGCGCCGACGTCTGCGTGCCCGCCGACGCCAACCTGACCCTGACCCTGCCCGTGGCCGCCGGAACGCCAGCGGCCGATCCGCAAGGTGGCCCGCTGATCGCCGCCGCCTTGACCGCCGCCCCCAAGCTCCAGGGTCTGGCGGCCGCCTTCCAGGCCGCGCCGGGGGCGCTGAAGATCGCCATCGCCGGCGCGCCTCTGAAGGGCGGCGCTGACCAGGGGGTCTATTTCTATCCCTATGACGACAAGCTGATCGATCACGCCAAGCCGCAGGGCGTTGATCGCGGCCCGGACGGGCTGACGCTCAGCCTGACCCCCGGCTACGCCTTCACTCAGCCCAAGCCGCCCACCCAGGCCGCCGGGGTGCTGGTGGCGGACGGCAAGGCCTATGAGATCACCGCCTCGCCCGGCGCGCCGCCACCGGGTTCGGGAGGGCTGGGGGCGCCGCTCGCCCCGGCCGCGCCCACCGGCGGGGGGCTGAGCCTGCCGCTGGCCATGGCCTTCGCCTTCCTGGGCGGGCTGATCCTGAACCTGATGCCCTGTGTCTTCCCGGTGCTGTCTCTGAAGGCCGCGTCCCTGGCCGGTCACGGCGGCGAAGCCAAGTCGGCCAGGGCCGAGGGGCTGGCGTTCGCGGGCGGGGTGATGGCGACCTTCCTGGGTCTGGCCGGTCTGCTGATCGCGGCCCGCGCCGGTGGGGCGGCCGTGGGCTGGGGCTTCCAGCTGCAGTCGCCGCCGGTGGTGGCGGGACTGGCGTTGATCATGCTGGCGGCGGCCCTGAACATGTCGGGACTGTTCGAGATCGGGGCCTCGATCCAGGGGGTCGGCCATGGGCTGGCCAGTCGTGGCGGGTTGATCGGCTCGGCCTTCACTGGCGTCCTGGCGGTGGTGGTGGCCGCGCCCTGTACGGCGCCCTTCATGGCCGGCGCCCTGGGCTTCGCCCTGACCCAGCCGGAGCCGGAAGCCCTGGCGGTGTTCGGCTGCCTGGGGCTGGGCTTTGCCGCGCCCTTCACCTTGCTGGCGTTCACGCCGGCGCTGATGCGGCGCCTGCCCCGGCCGGGCGCCTGGATGGACGGGCTGAAGAAGGGCCTGGCCTTCCCGATGTACGGCGCGGCGGCCTGGTTGGCCTGGGTGTTGGAGCAGCAGGCCGGCGGCGGCGGCCTGGCGCGGGTCCTGGCCGCGGCGGTGACCCTGGCCTTCGCCGCCTGGGTCTATGGCGCGGCGCAGCGCCGCCAGTTCGCCGGGGGGCGGTCGGTGGTCCTGTATGGCCTGGCGGTCCTGGCGGCGGCGCTGGCCATCGCCGCGATCGCCGTGGGCGGCTATGCCAAGCCCGTCGGCGGCGGCGCGGTGGCGGCGATCCAGCCCCCGGCCGAGGGCGTGCCATCGGAGCCGTGGTCGCCGGAGCGGGTGGCGGCGCTGCGGGCCCAGGGCAAGCCGGTGTTCGTCAACTTCACCGCCGCCTGGTGCGTCACCTGCCAGGTCAACGAGAAGGTGGCTTTCTCCACCGGCGAGGTGGCGGCGGCGTTCAAGCGCTCCGGCGCGGTCTATCTGGTGGCCGACTGGACCAACCGCGACGCCGTCATCGCCAAGGCCCTGGCCGACCAGGGCCGGGTCGGGGTGCCGCTGTACCTGGTCTATGGCGCCACGGGCGGAGCGCCGAAGGTGCTGCCGCAGCTGCTGACCCCGGCCATGGTCGCTGACGCCCTCGACGAGGCCGCTAGGCCGCCGGCCGTGGCGGGGCGGTGATCACCTCGACGTTGTCGCGCAGCAGGTAGGTCATCTCCTTCAGGGCGTCGATGCGCGCCTTGGGCGTGGGCGCCGCCTCGAGATCCTTCAGGCGCACCGGCAGGTCCTGGGAGATGCCGCGCAGGATGCACTTGAGGTCATCCTTGGCGCCGCGCTGGGCCAGGGTGACGTGACCCTGCATGTCCAGGTCCGACAGCTGGCCGACCCGGGCCTTGAAAGCGGCGTAGCCCGGCAGGGTGTCGGCGCCGCTGGAAAGGTCGGCCTTCATGAAGCCTTCGGTTTCCGCCTTCAGGCCGGCGGCGCGGCTGATGATGTCGCGGAACAGCGGCTCGGTGGCCACCGAGGGTGGCGGCGTGTCGGCCACGGCGACGAGCAGCGGCCGCTGGCTGGGCGCATGTATCGGCGACGTGGAGGCAAGCCAGACAAAGGCGGCGGCGGCGACAGCGTCACAGGACATTGTTAGAGCCTCGCTCTGGGAGTCTTGGAACTGGGAATCTTGGAACCGGGGATCGGCGAGGGTCCAGGGATAGGCCCGACATGGTAAACGATCGCCTACCGAATCTTGTGGAGGACTGATGCCGGATCGCGACACCGCCTGGGCCCGTTTCGAGGAAGAGGCGCGGGCGGTCGGCCCCATCGCCGGCCTGTTCGACGCCGAGCCTGACCGGCTGCAACACCTGGCCGTGGACGCGGCGGGGCTGAGGCTGGACCTGTCCAAGCAGCCGCTCAGCGCCGCGGGGCTGGCGGCGGGGCTGGCGCTGGCGGAGGCGGCGGGACTGGAGGCGGCCAGGGCGGCGCTGTTCGGCGGCGACATCGTCAACGCCTCTGAAGGCCGGCCGGCCCTGCACATGGCGCTGCGGGCGGCGGACGGGGCCGACTACCGCGCGTCCGGCCAGCCGGTGTCGCGCGAGGTGGAGGCGGCCCGGGGGCGGATGAAGGCCTTCGCCGAGGGCGTTGCATCCGGCGCCATCGCCGGCGCCACGGGGCGGCCGTTCCGCGCCGTGGTTCACATCGGCATCGGCGGGTCGGACCTGGGACCGCGTCTGGTCTGGGAAGCGCTGAAACCCTTGGACGCCAAGATCGACCTGCGCTTCGCCGCCAATGTCGACGGCGCGGAGATCGCCGCCGCCCTGGCCGGGCTGGACCCGCGCGAGACCCTGGTGATCGCCGTCTCCAAAACCTTCACCACCCAGGAGACCTTGGCCAACGCCGAGGCGGCCAGGGACTGGCTGGCGGCGGCCCTGGGCGCCGAGGGGGCGACAAGGCACTTCGCGGCGGTGAGCGCCAATGTCGCGGCGGCTGGCGCGTTCGGCGTGGCGGCGGAGCGGGTGTTTCCGTTCTGGGACTGGGTGGGCGGCCGCTACTCGATCTGGTCGGCGGTGGGGCTGTCCTGCGCCATCGGCTTGGGATGGGAGGCTTTCGCGGCCTTCCTGGCGGGCGCGAGAGATCTGGACGAGCATTTCCAGGCGGCGCCGCTGGCGCGCAACGCGCCGGTGCTGCTGGCGCTGGCGCACCTGGCCAACCGCAATGGCCTGGGAAGGCCGGTGCGCGCGGTCGTTCCCTATGCCCGGCGCCTGGCCCTGTTGCCGGCGTTCCTGCAGCAGCTGGAGATGGAGTCCAACGGCAAGCGGGTGAGCGGCGCCGGCAAGCCCCTGACCCGGCCCACGGCCACGGCAGTGTTCGGCGACGCCGGGACCAACGGCCAGCACGCCTTCTTCCAGATGCTGCACCAGGGGACCGATATCATCCCCGTGGACATCGTCGCGGTGGCCAGGAGCGAGGAGGGGCCGGCCGGCTCGCACGCCAAGCTGCTGGCCAACGCCATCGCCCAGGGCGAGGCCCTGCTCAAGGGCCGTTCGGAGGCGGAGGTGCGCGCGGAGCTGGCGGCCAAGGGCGCGGCGGCGGACCAGATCGACGCCCTGGCGGCGCAGCGGACCTTCCCCGGCAACCGGCCCACCAGCTTCATCCTGGCCCCCAAGATCAGCCCACGGTCCTTGGGCGCCCTGATCGCCCTCTACGAGCACAAGGTGTTCGTCGAGGGGGTGCTCTGGGGCATCGACAGCTTTGACCAGTGGGGGGTGGAGCTGGGCAAGACCCTGGCGACCAAGGTGCTGGCCGAGCTTCAGGGCGGGCCGGCCGGCGACCACGACTCCTCCACCACCGATCTCATCGCCCGGCTGAAGGGCTGAAGCGACGGCCCATGGCCTCGGCCAGTCGGTCGGAGACCTTGGCGGCGACACGGTCGATGATCTCCGATGGGTCGATGACATGGGCGCCCTCGCCGGGGCCGCCGGGAGAGGCGGGCCGGCGAGCCTTACGGCGGGCGGTTGCCGGGGATGCCGGCGGGCCGGTGTTGAGCGCTGTCTGGGGGCCTTTCTGAGGTCGCTTCTGGGGTCCCTTCTGGGGGATCGTCCGGAAGCACTGTCCAGATCAGGCCCGCCGGTCGGCGCTTGGGGTCGTTGCGCCAGGCGGTGAAAGGGGGAGCCGGAGGTGCGCTCGAAGAGCTCATCGTCGCCCCAGTCGCTGAACTCCCATATCTCCAGGTCCATGGTCAGGCCCAGTTGGCGGCAGGCCTGCCAGACGAACTTGCCGGTGGGTCCGGCCTCCAGGGCGGCCTCGTCCTGGCCGTCCAGCCAGTCGTCCAGGTCGTCCAGCAGCCGTTCGGCCTCCGCCTTGGGGCGTCCCGGGTCCTGCTCGAGGGTCTGCTCCATGGAGTGGCGCACCTCGGCCCGGCGCTCGACGACGACCTTTTGGCGTTCGACGGCCTTGGCGGCGCGCGCCTGCGTGCGCTGCAGTTCGGCGGCCAGGGTTCCTTCGGCGATCCTGGTTTCCAGGGCCATGGTGCGGCGGATGGTGCGGCTGACGCGGTCGAAAGCCAGGCAAGTGACCCCGATGCCGGCGTCGGCGGCCGCCTGTTCCTCCGGCGCCGGATCCTTCGCCGCCTGCCGCAGCAGCCGCGCCTCCAGCACCGCCGTCATCCGTTCCGCCCGCGCCGTGATCCGCTCCAGCACGCACAGCTGCCGCTGCGCGCGATCCTGAACGGGATCGGGCGTGGTGGTGGGCAGGTCCGTTTCTGGGGGCGGGGGAGGGTGGAACATTTAACGAACAAGATAAGTCAATTCGCGCATTTGCAAACTGAAACTGTGGCCCTCGAACCCAGCTCCGATGATGGGAGCCCCGCCCGCCGCCTTCCTCAAGGACCGGCCCTGCCGGGCCGTCCGCGTCGCGGCGCGCTAGCGCGTCCCTGACCAAGGCGGCGGGCGTGGCGGGTGGGCTGGCTGTGGAGTTTGGAGGAGGCGTGGTTGGGGAGCGGCGAGGGGGGCTACGCCGGGGAACATCGGCGTGTCCGCTATTTTCGTGTCTCAGTCTGGGGGTTCACTCCACAGCCAAAAACGAGGGGGGAATAGGTATCCTGTCGCCGTATTCTCTTCCCTATGGTCAGAGCGATGACATTCGGCAGTTCCTGCCGGGAAATACGGCGACAGGATACCTATTCCCTGCCCTCTCTACTTCAACAACTTCAGTTGATCTTCCGCGGTCGCCCCTGGCCTGCGCCCCGGCGCGCGCCGGGATCATGTCGCCGTATTTGCCGACCACGAAGTCGGCTTGATGCAGCACTGGAACTCGACCCCCGCACTGGAACCTGGGCACTCTATCCTGGAACCTGGAACCTGGTTCCAGCGATCAAGCGCCGAGCCGCTCCGGCGCGGCTGACAGCCGCACGGTGAGACCGTCGGGGTCCCAGTCGTAGGTGAGCTGCCCGCAAAGCTGACCAATGACGCTTCGACGCGCCAGCAGGCTGCCAAATCCCTCACGCCCGAGGGCCGTCTTCACGGCTGGACCGCCCCGCTCGCGCCAGGTGATCTGCAGGTCGCCTTCGCTCATCGACCAGGTGACCG
Organism: Caulobacterales bacterium; assembly: GCA_038228945.1. Taxonomy (GTDB): domain Bacteria; phylum Pseudomonadota; class Alphaproteobacteria; order Caulobacterales; family Caulobacteraceae; genus Acaudatibacter. The sequence goes on along the minus strand of JBBROW010000007.1, from coordinate 80,118 downwards.
CAACCTGGCCGTCCGCCACGGACAGCGCGCCGTATTTCGCGGCGTTGGTCGCCAACTCGTGGAAAACGAGGGCAAAACTGGTAATGGCGTCGCCGGCAATCGCCACCTGCGGCCCCTCGATCACGACTCTAGCCGCACCGCCGGTGTGGGCGGAAGACACGTAGGGCGCCAGGATGGTCTGGATCAGGTCGTCCAAATTGGTCTCGCGTTGGTCGGGGGCCGAGCCGACGTGCCCCACACGGACCAACTGGTGGGCGCTCGCGAGAGCCCCCATGCGGCCCTGGATGGCTTCGGCCAATTCCCGGGGCGTGGTCGCCGTTCGCGCACTCAAGGCAACAATCCCGCCCACGATGGCAAACAGATTCTTGATCCGATGATCCATCTCCTTGAGCAGCAGATCCTGCCTTTCCTCGGCGTGTCGGAGCTCTTCGACGTCGGTATTGGTGCCGTACCACTGGAGCACCCGCCCCTGGTCATCCTTCTGTGGCATGACGCGGGTCAGGAAGTGCCGGAATATCCCGTCGGCGCCGCGCAACGGAAAGGTCATTTCGAAGGGATCGCCGGTGGCGATCGACGCCTGCCAGCGGGCCATCACGGACGGCAGCGTCTTAGGGTCGTGCACGCTTTGCCAACCCCACCCTTCCATCGCTTCCGGCGTGGTCCCGGTGTAGCGGTACCAACCCTGATTATACCAATGGATGAAGCCGTCCGGATGAGCGGTCCAGACCAGTTGCGGCATGGCGTCGGCTAAGGTGCGGAAGCTCCGTTCGCTGTCGGCGAGCTTGTCGACGACAGCATCCTTGCCGGCGAGGGCGGCAATCACGGACCGACGCAGCTCCATCTGATCTATTACGACCGCCGCCAAGTCTTGAAGTTGGGCGATATCCTCCGCGTTGACTGGCCGGGGCTCCTTGTCGATGACGCAGAGGGTCCCGAGGTTGAAGCCGTCAGCCGTGCGCAAAGGCGCGGCCGCATAGAACCGCAGGCCGAAGTCGCCCGCCACAAGCGGATTAGCGAGTGAGCGAGGATCCAGCTTGGCGTCCGACAAGACGTAGGGCTCAGCCTGCATGATGGCCGAGGCGCACAAGCCGGGATCGCGGCCGATCTGCGTGACGTCCAGCCCGTGGTGAGATTTGAACCAGATGCGGTCGTGGTCGACGATGCTGACAATCGCGATGGGCGCCTTGAACAGGCGCGCCGCCATGGCGGTGATCCGATCGAAAGCGCCATCCGGCGGCGTATCGAGGATGTCGTAGCGCCGAACGGCGGCAAGCCTCGCCGCCTCATTGACCGGAACGTCTTCCACGATGGTGTCGGCCTTGCCAGTCACGTGGGCGCCCCCTCCCAGCTTGACCACAGCTTATATTTCACCTTTTCTGGCTCGTCACGTGAGGACCGCCCTACGTTGAGCGGCTGTTCAGGACCGAACGGGAGCGCCTCATATGAAAGGGCTCCATCTTCTTACATGCCCTAGCGCTTGAGTTTGATCCGCACGCCGGTGGGGGCGAAGGTCAGCTTGAGGCCCGACGAAGTTGAACGGGCGCTGATCACCACGCCCTTGTCGTTTTTCATGTCGATGCCGCCCTGGCCGGGGCCAACGGTAAGCGAGCCCTCCATGGCGCCGTAGGTTCCCTCGATGTCGCCCAGGCGGCGCAGGTGATAGACGGCGCCCGAGGCGCGGTACTTGTTGACCCCCACGGCGCCGACGGAAAGGCCGCTGACCCGCACCGGATAGTGACGGCCGCGGTAGGTCAGGGTCCCGCTGCCCCAGTTCACGCCGGCCAGGAAGGCCACCGACCCGCCGGAGAAGGTGATCCGCCCGTCGGCCGGGCTCCTGGCAAGCGACGGACCGGCCAGGGACACGGCCAGGGCGGCGATAGCGAGGATGCGGGGCAGGGGGTTCATCGGGTGAAGTCTCCATTGAGGGCGTGAGGCCAACGCGCCGTCAAAGCCAAGGTTGCGTGTCCGGCGGCGATGAGGGCGCCGCCGCCCCCTGGCCTCGCCCCCTGGCCTCTCCTCGGGCTTTCGGCTATAGCCCCGGCCATGAACCGCGCGCGCCACCACCATCATGGCCTGCATCCCACCCGCCACGGCGGGCCGGGCCGGACGCGCTTGGCTTAAGATAAGCCCGCTCTCCCCCGCGCCCCGCCACTGGATGGGGCGCGCCAGAGCCGCTCCATCCGTCGACCAGATTTCAAGAGGAATCGACGATGGACCTTTCCCTTCCTTGCCCCCCAACCGCCGAACGCGTATGCGCGCGCTCATGACCAGCGACGCTCCCTTCCGACCCGAGGCGCGTGCGCCGCGCGGCTTCCAGGACCGCCGGGCCGCCGCCCTGACCGCTGAGCGCCGCATCCTGGAGGCGGTGTCGCGGGTCTATGAATCCTATGGCTTCGAGGCCCTGGAGACGGGGGCGTTCGAATATGCCGACGCGCTGGGCAAGTTCCTGCCCGACAGCGACCGGCCCAATGAGGGCGTGTTCGCCCTGACGGACGACGACGAACAGTGGATGGCCCTGCGCTATGACCTGACCGCGCCGCTGGCGCGGTTCGTGGCGCAGCACTGGGAGGGGCTGCCCAAGCCATTCCGCCGCTATGCCTTCGGCACGGTCTGGCGCAACGAGAAGCCCGGACCCGGTCGCTATCGCGAGTTCGTGCAGTGCGACGCCGACACGGTGGGCTCGGCGCGGCCGGAGGCGGACGCCGAGATCATCGCCATGGCGGTGGAGGGCTACGCCGCCGCCGGCCTGCCCATCGACGCCTATGTGCTGAAGATCAACAACCGCAAGCTGCTGAACGGGTTGTTGAGCGCTGCGGGGGTCCAGAGCGACGGCCAGAAGCTGGCCGTGCTGCGGGCGGTGGACAAGCTGGACCGGCTAGGACCCTCAGGGGTCACCGCCCTGCTGGGGGTCGGACGCAAGGACGACTCCGGCGCCTTCACCAAGGGCGCGGGCCTGGGTTCGGCAGCGATCGATGCGGTGCTGGCCTTTGTCGAGGCGGGCCGCGGCACGCGGACGGCGACCCTGGACCGGCTGGCCGAGGTGATCGGCGGCTCCGCCGAGGGCGACGAGGGGCTGGCGGAGCTGGCCCGGATCGGCGAGGCCCTGGCGGGCATGGGCGTTGGCGAAGAGCGGGCGCTGTTCGATCCATCGGTGGTGCGCGGGCTGGAATACTATACCGGCGCGGTGTTCGAGGCCGAGCTGAAGGTCGAGATCACCGACGAAAAGGGCGAGGCCATGCGGTTCGGCTCCATCGGCGGCGGTGGACGCTACGACGATCTGGTGGCGCGGTTTACCGGTGAACGAACGCCGGCGACGGGGTTCTCCTTCGGCGTCTCGCGCCTGGCCGCGGCGCTGGCGGCCAGCGGCCGGGCCGAAGCGGTGAAGGCGCGGGGGCCGGTGGTGGTGATCGCCTTCGACCAGGCGCACATGGCCGACTATTTCGCGGCGGCGGCGGATCTGCGGGCGGCGGGCATACCGGCGGAGGTCTATCTGGGATCCTCCGGCATGCGGCCGCAGATGAAGTACGCCGACCGGCGGATGGCGCCGGCGGCGGTGATCATGGGCGGCGATGAGATCGCGGCGGGAACCGTGACCATCAAGGACCTGGACCTGGGCCGTGCCCTGTCCGCCGGCGTTTCAGACAACGAAGCCTGGCGCAAGGAGCGGCCGGGCCAGGTGACGGTGGCGCGCGCGGAGATGGTCAACGTCGTGCGCGGCATCGTCGAGGCGGCGTCGCGATGAGACTGGAAGTCCCCGCCCCGCCCAAGGTTCTGGAAGCCATTCGCGCGCCCTTCCTGGACACCGGGGCCAACGCCCTGGACGCGCCGATCCTGCAGCCCCTGGGGCTGTTGCTGGACCTGGCGGGCGAGGGGCTGCGCGAGCGGCTGTTCGTGGTGCAGGCCGATGGCGGCGAGGAAGAGGCCCTGCGGCCCGACTTCACCATCCCGGCGGTGCGCGCCTTCATCGACAGTGGCAAGACCATTGGCCGCTACGCCTATGAGGGTCATGCCTTCCGCGTCGCGCCGCGCGGCTCCGACCGGGCCGAGGAATTCCTGCAGATCGGTCTGGAGGTGTTCGAGGCCGGCCACACCACCGGGGCGGACGCGGAGATCGCCGCCCTGGCCTGGCGCGCGTCCGTGGCCGGCGGGCGCAAGGACCTGACCCTGCTGCTGGGCGATGTGGCCCTGTTCGGCGCCTTCATCGACTCCCTGGAGCTGGCCGCGCCCCTGGCGCAACGCATCAAGCGCGCCTTCAACAGCCCCCGGCGCCTGCGCGCCGAACTGGAGGGCGGCGCGGACACGGGGACACGCAGCGGCGAGAGGCTATCGGCCCTGCTGACCAACCTGCCGGAATCCGAGGCGGCGGCGGTGCTGGAGGAGGTCTGGGGCCTGGCCGGGATCGAGCCGGTGGGCGGCCGTTCGGCGGCGGAGATCGTGCATCGCCTGGCGCAGCGGGCGGCCCTGGCGCGCGCGCCGAAGCTGACCCACGAGCAGGCGCAGTTGATCCGGCGCTTCCTGGCCATCTCCGATGCTCCGCGTGAGGCCTTCGCGGCGGTGGCCCTGTTGGGCGGGGCCGGGCGGCGGGGTCTGGAGGCGGCGCTGGCGGCCTGGTCCAAGCGCCTGGACGCCCTCAAGGCCGAGGGCGTGCCCACCGAGAAGATGCGCTTCAGCGCCGCCTTCGGGCGGAACTTCGGTTACTACGACGGCATGCTTTTCGAGGTGCGCAGCGCCGCGCTGCCGGACGACCAGCCGGTGGCCGCCGGCGGCCGCTACGACAGCCTGCCGGCCAAGCTGGGTGCGCGCTTGGCGGCCGGGGCGGTGGGCTGCATGGTGCGGCCAGCCAGAGCCTGGGTGGGAGGCCGGCCATGAGCACCGCGGACAGCGAAGACCTGATCCTGGCCATCCCCTCCAAGGGTCGGCTGAAGGAGCAGGTGGAAGAGTGGCTTGGTGATTGCGGCCTGCCGATCCAGAACGCCGGCGGCGGGCGGGGGTATTCGGCGCGGATGGACGGCGTCGCCGGGGTGTCGGTGCGCCTGCTGTCGGCGTCGGACATCGCCGCGGCGCTCTATGCCGGGGAGGCGCATCTGGGGGTCACCGGCGAGGACCTGCTGCGGGAATTCGGCGAGACCCTGGACGCGCGGGTGATGCTGCTGCGGGCCCTGGGTTTCGGCCGCGCCGACCTGGTGGTGGCCGCGCCCAAGAGCTGGGTCGATGTGGAGAGCATGGCCGACCTGGACGACGTGGCTCACCTGTACCTGGCGCGCACCGGGCGGCGGATGCGGGTGGCGACCAAGTACCTGGTCCAGACGCGCGGCTTCTTCGCCCACCATGGCGTCGCCGACTATCGGATCGTGGAATCCAGCGGCGCCACCGAGGGGGCGCCGGCGGCGGGGCTGGCCGAGGTGGTGGTGGATATCACCAGCAGCGGCGCCACCCTGGTGGCCAACAATCTGAAGATCATCGGCGATGGTTTAATCTTGAAGAGTCAGGCTCAGCTTGCCGGTTCGGTGGCGGCGGACTGGAGCGCGGGGCAACTGAACACCCTGCGACGGCTGTTGGGCGTGGTCGAAGCGCGGGCGCGGGGCAAAACCATCGCCTCGATGGTCTGGCCGGCGGACCAGGAGGCGGCGGCGCGGGCGGCGGTCAAGCCGTTCACCGCCCAGGACCAGGCGGCGCGGGCCAATGGCGTGCTGGTGGCGGTGGGCGATCTGTTCGCCGCGGCCCAGGCCCTGGCCAAGGCCGGGGTCGGCCCGGTAAGCGTAACCAATCCAGCCTATGTGTTCGAACCGGCGAGTCCCATGGCCGAAGCCTTGGCGGCGAAGGTCCACGCCAAGACATCGAATTGACGTGTATGTTCAAAAATACTCTGCCGTCAGGCGAGTAGATTTGACCGCCCAGTCCAAAAATCACCCCTATGTGTAGCAATCGGCGTCAAATCTTTCGTTTAGGGGTGCTTAACGCGTTGACAGCGGCAGGTTTTTGCCGTTTTCTGAACCTGCGAGAGACAGACGGCCTACTTAAAAAGCCTTCGTCTCCGGCGTTTCGGGGAGGAAACGCCCGCTTGGATCTAACCGACCAAGGCCTTTCAGACCCGCCGCGAATATCCCCCGCGGCGGGTTTGTTCTTTTTGGCGCCGATGTCGAAAAAAGCGCCAAGTCACAAAACACCAAATTGCGCTGATCCCAATGTTCCACCCGCCGGCTGTCGGCGAAGCAGGGGCAGGATAGGGCGCGCCGCCTTTTCCCACTGACGCCAACCGTTCCTCCCGTCCCACGCGCGTTGTAGTGTTTCCCTGTCCGCGCCGCTCGGCGGGCGAGGAAACCCGCCATGCCTTGCGTCCTGATCATCTCCAGCTTCGTGGCGTCTAGCCGGGTTGGCGGCGGGGCCCAGGCCCTGGCCCTGGCGCGGCTCGGGATCGAGCCGATCCTGGTTCCCACCACGCTGCTGGGACGTCATCCGGGCTGGGGGCCGCCGGGCGGCGACGCCGTGGAGGCGTCGACCCTGCAAGCCATGCTGGAAGCCATTGAGGCCCAGGGTGTCTTCGAGCGGGTGGACGCGGTGATCACCGGCCATTTCAGCACGCCGCAGCAGGTGATGGTGGCGGCGCGGGCGCTGGACGCCGTGCGCGCGGCCAATCCGGAGGCCGGGCTGGTGGTGGATCCGATCATGGGGGACGTAGGCTCCGGGCTCTATGTCTCCGAGGCGGTGGCCCAGGCCCTGGTGGAGGCGTTGCTGCCCCGGGCCGACCTGATCGCGCCCAACGCCTGGGAACTGACCCGGCTTTCGGGTTGCGCGGTGACCGACGCGGCCAGCGCCGCCTTCGCCGCGCGGATCGTGCGCAAACCGACCCTGGTGTCGTCTATCGTCGCGCCGGAGGGGATCGGGGTGGTCTATGCCGACGCGGCCGGGGCGCTGATGGCCTCCCACGCCAGGAGCCACAAGGCGCCCCATGGCGCCGGCGATCTGCTGACGGCCCTGTTCACCGCCGCCCTGGCCCTGGATCTGGATCCGACGGCGGGGCTGATCGCCGCGACCTCCGGCGTGGCCGAGGCGGTGACGGCCTCGGAGGGGCAGGGGGAACTGCCGGTGTTCGCCTTTCCCTCGACCCTGAGCGCCTCGCCCCTGGTCACGGTGGAGGCAGTGGGTGGCTGAGGAACCGATAGCACCCGGCGGTGAAGTCCGCGGCCTTTGCCCGCCTCGGTTCGCCGCCGTGCGGGCGGCCTTTGAGGCCAATTTCGCCGAGGGCCGGGAGATGGGCGCCCGCTTCGCCCTGGCCCTGGATGGCGAGATCGTCATCGACCTGATGGGGGGCTGGGCCGACCGCGCTCAGACTCGCCCCTTCGACGAGACGACCCTGACGCCGGTGTTTTCCACCACCAAGGGGGTGGTGGCCGTGATGATGGCTCGCCTGGTGGGCCAGGGGCGGCTGGCTTACAGCGACCGGGTGTCGGACGTCTGGCCGGAGTTCGCGGCGGCCGGCAAGGCGGCGGTGACGGTGGAGCAGTTGCTGTCGCATCAGGCGGGACTGTGCGGCATCGTCGGGCCCATGGACCCGGCCGAGTGGTTCGACTGGCACGCCATCTGCGCGCGGCTGGCGGCGATGACGCCGCTGTGGGAACCCGGAACCGCCAGCGGCTATCACCCGGTGACCTTCGGCTTCCTGGCCGGGGAGGTGTTCCGCCGGGTGGACGGGCGCACCATTGGCCGGGCCCTGCGCGAGGATATCGCCCAACCCCTGGGCCTGGACCTGTGGATTGGCCTGCCGCAAAGCGAGGATTCCCGGGTGTCGGAGGTCCGCCGTCCGCCCGCCACGCCGGCCCTGGGTGAGATCACTGATCCCAAGCGGCTGGCCTTCTACACCAAGTGGTCGCAGCCGGGCGGCCGAGGCGACGAGACCTGGCGTCGCTCGGAGATTCCCTCGGCCAACGGCCACGCCACCGCCCCGGCCTTGGCCCGACTGATGGCGGCCCTGGCCGGCAAGGGGCGGCTGGACGGGATCCAGGTGGTGGCCGGGGGTATGGCGGACAAAGCCTCGCGCACCCGCATCAAGGGCCGGGACCTGGTGATGCCCTACGACATGGCCTGGGGCGCGGGCTTCATCCGCAACGAGGGGCTGGGCATCTATGGACCGGGGCGAGACGCCTTTGGCCATTCCGGTTGGGGCGGTTCCTGCGCCTTCGCCGACCCGGCCACGGGGGTGTCTGGAGCCTATGTGATGAACCGGCAGTCGGCGGAGCTGATCGACGATTCCCGCGCCCGCCGGCTGATCGAGGCGGCGTATCAAGGGATGTAGGCGGAAAGGCTCATCCCCCAAACGGGGAGGAGAGAGGCTTCTCAGCCCTGCTTGGTGACCCAGTCCTGCCAGATGCGCTTCAGCGGCGCGTACTGGGCCTTGGTGGTGGTGTTGATGTCCTCGGCGTCGAGGAACTGCAGGCCGAAGAGCGGGCTGCGGCTCCACGTGCGGCGGCACAGGCGCACCACGCCTTCGCGCAGGACCAGCAGAGCGACTTCGTCAGGCAAGCCGATGGCGGAAGGGACGTGAACGCGGGCGCCGTCGTCGTTGAGGTCGCGGATCGTGCAGTCCATGACCAGCCCGTGGCCATTGGTCAGCTTGCCGGCGAACAGGACCCGATTGCGGCGCACGGTGCGCTTCTCGGTGAAGGCCGGGGGATTGTCGTTGGCCCGGCGACCGTAGGGGTGGGGTGACATAGTGGCGGCTCCAGAAGCGTTGGATCTTCAGTTAGACGCTGAACCAAGAACCGCCGACTGTGAGCGCGGTCATCTTCACGGAAACCACCTTAGTGGGCGAATCTTAAGGTGGCGTAAGGGCTGCCAATAATCGTGCGTGGTCTGAGGGCTGCATACATCCCCAATTTGAGGGGGTTCATTCAGCGAGCTCTTGGCCTGCCTCAGGCGGCGGCGTTGACCAGGGCGCCCCGCCGTCCCGCCCGCCAGGCGCCCAGGGCGAAGGCGCAGGCGCCGGCCCAGATGAAGGCGAAGGACAGGGCGCGCAGGGGTGTCATCGGCTCGCCACTGACCAGGCCGACGACAAAGGTCATGGTCGGGCCGATGAACTGCAGGAAGCCGACGGTCGACAGGGGCAGTCGTCGCGCCGCCCAGGCAAAGAGGGCCAGGGGAACCACGGTGGCCGGGCCGGTGAGCGCCATCAGCAGGGTGGCGCCAGGGGTGCGCCAGGCGATGCCGCCACCAGTGTGGTGCAGCCAGATCACATAGATCAGGCCCGGGACCGACATCAGCAGGCACTCGATAAACAACCCGGTCTGGGCCTCCGCGGCGACCTGCTTGCGGATGATGCCATAGGCCCCGAAGCTGAAGGCCAGGACCAGAGAGATCACCGGCAGATGGCCGATGGCCACGGCCTGCACGGCCACCCCCACCGCGGCCAGGGCGATGGCGGCGGCGCCGAAACGGTCCATCCGTTCGCGGAAGATCACCGAGCCGGCGGCCATGTTGATCAGCGGGATGATGTAGTAGCCCAGGCTGGCGTCCAGGGTGCGGCCATTGCCCACGGCCCAGACATAGATCGACCAGTTGACGCCGATCAGCAGGGCCGAGAACGTCAGCAGGGCCAGGACGCGGGGCTGGGCCAGGACCCGCCGCATGTGCCCACCCTGCCTGGCCAGCAGCACCAGTCCCGCGGCCCATGGCGCCGCCCACAGGGTGCGTTCGCCGAGGATTTCCCAGGGCGTGGCGCCGGCGTGGTTCATGGCCATGAACAGGACCGGCAGCAGGCCCCAGAAGATGTAGCACCCGATCCCCGCCGCCAAAGCGCGCTGAGGCTCAGTCGACATGACCGCATCTTGCTAAGCACGCGCCCGGACGAAAAACCGCGCGCCCCTGTTGCGGGTGGCGCCGGGCCGCCTGGCGGGCTGACCCGTCGGGCGAAGCGGCGGCCTGGGTCAAGCCAGGACCTTGCGCCCGATCAGGCCGCGCTCATGCAGAAGCTCGGCGATCTGCACGGCGTTGAGGGCCGCGCCTTTTCGCAGGTTGTCGGCCACCACCCAGAGGTTCAGGCCGTGCTCCACCGTGGGGTCGTTGCGGATGCGCGAGACATAGACCGGGAACTCGCCCTGGGCTTCCTTGGGGGTCATGTAGCCGGTGGAGTCGCGCTTATCGATGACCATGATCCCCGGCGCTTCGCGCAGGATGTCGCGGGCGTCGTCCTCGTCCAGGGGCGAGTGGAACTCGATGTTCACCGCCTCTGAGTGGCCGACCATCACCGGCACGCGGACGCAGGTGACCGTCAGCTTGATCGACGGATCGATCATCTTGTGGGTCTCGTTCCACATCTTGGCTTCTTCGTCGGTGTAGCCGTCATCGTTGAAGGCGCCGATGTAGGGGATGACGTTGAAGGCGATCTGCTTGGGGAACTTCTTGGGCGGCGGGGCGCCCAGCACGAAGACGCCCTTGGTCTGATCCCACAGCTCGTCCATGCCTTCCTTGCCGGCGCCGGAGACCGACTGGTAGGTGGCCACGACCACGCGCTTGATCTTGGCCGCGTCGTGCAGGGGCTTGAGCGCCACCACCAGCTGGGCGGTGGAGCAGTTGGGGTTGGCGATGATGTTCTTGCGGTGGGCAAAGCTGACATCATCGGGATTCACTTCCGGCACGATCAGCGGCACGTCCGGGTCCATGCGCCAGGCCGAGGAGTTGTCGATGACGATGGGGCCGGCGGCGCCGATCTTGGGGGCCCATTGCTTGGAGAAGCTGCCCGAGACGCTCATCAGCACCACGTCGACGGTGGAGAAGTCGAACTGTTCGATGTCCTCGCACTTGATGACGCCGTTCTTCCAGCCGACCTCGATGCCGATGGATTTGCGCGAGGCGATGGCGTGAATCTTGTCCACGGGGAATTCGACTTCCTCGAGGATGTTCAGCATCTCACGGCCCACGTTGCCCGTGGCGCCGACAACGGCCACCCGGTAACCCATGGCGTAGCTCCTTCAAATGGCGAGGCGCTGCACTACCCCTTGCCGGGCTTTTCGGCAAGTTTGGCGCGGCGCCTGAAACGGAAAGGACCACTATAGCATGGCCTATATAGGAGCGGACACCGGCATGCCGTTCTCCAACCTGATGGGCGTGGAGATCATCGAGCGCGAGAAGACCCGTGTCGTCGGGCGGCTGACGGTGCGGGATGATCCAGACGCAGATGACCATCGAAGGTTAGGGGCGGATCGTGATCCATGACGCTGGACGCCCTCGCGATCAGGAGGTTACGGGGATAGTCGCTGTCGTTCTCTTCCCCCGAGCGGAGCGTGGGGGAAGTGGCTCGGCGCTCCGCCCGCATTGCCGGTGAGCCAAAGCAAAAAGGGGCGCCGAGACGATGGGGGCTTCAGCGGAGAGCCGGCTGCGGCGTCAAGCTGGAGCCCCCTTCCCCCGCTTCGCGGGTACTTCCCCCACGGGGGGAAGAAAGGTCTGAGCCTGGCCGAACAGGCCCGATTTCACCGGCCCCGCCGCTGCCCTCGGCGCCCCGTCTCGCACCTTCCCCTAGACCGTCATCCGCATCCGTCTGCGGCCAGCCCTAGGGTTGGGGCGCCTTGCGGTAGGTGAAGTCGAAGCTGGGTTGCCAGGTCTTGCCGGCGTCGTCGGAGCTTTCGCCCAGCTGGCGGACCGCGCCGTCCGCGGCGGCCGTATAGGTCATGCGGGTGAGTTGGGTGGGATGGCCGGGCTGGGGCCACAGGCCGGTGAGGATCATGGCGTGCCCGTCCCAGCCGCCCTTGAAGTCCACCCGCGCGCCGGAGGCGTCGACCCAGGTCTGGCGCCACGCACCCTCTTCCGGGACATAGCTGGACAGGCTGCCGCCAGCGCCGCCGGCTCGCAGGGGCGACCAGTTCTCGCGGATGGCGCAGCCGTCGTAGAGGTTTTCGATCAGGCTGTCGGCGACGTGCTTATCCGGGTGGGCGGTGGGCGAGACGCTCCAGCGCCCGATCCAGAAATCGAATTGCCGGGCCTGGACGCTGTCGCAGGCGGCCGAGGCTGGGGTGGCGGCGAGGGTCAGGAGCACGGCGAGGGTTTTCATGGCGGCATCAGCGCACCGGTCGACGGTCTAGGCAAGCCTTTCAAAACGTTGAAATAATGTCTTACGTAGGTGTAAGTTGAACTAACGGGCGGTGTGTCAGGCGCAGCCAGGCGACGATGGCCAGGCCAGCCAGCAGCAGACCCGCCCCCAGCCAGAGCACCCCGTGCACATCCCGGTCGCCCACCACGAAGGAGGCCAGCAGCGGACCAAGCGCGCCGCCCAGAAGCTGGGCCCCGGCGCTCTGTACCGCCGCGCGGCGAGAGGGGTCGGCGTCGATGGTCATGGGCACCAGGAACGGGGCGAGAAAGATCGACGACAGCCCCAGCATGAAGTTGGCGCCGATGAACACCGCCGCCGATGATTTCAGGCCGAACACCCACCAGCCGGCCAGGGTCACGGCCGAGACGACCATGAACACCGCGAAATAGCGCACCCGCCCAGAGACCGCCGTGGCCGTGGCGCCGCCCAGGACCTGGCCCACCAGGGACACCCAGACCGCGGTGTGCGGCACGTCGAGGCTGAGGCCCGCCTGGTCGGCCAGGGGCTCCAGATAGACGCTCACCGCCCCGCCGGCGGAGACATAGACCAGGGTGGCCAGCAGGGCGATCCAGCCGCGCACGGGCGGGGCGCCGGTCTCTCCAGGCGCGGTGGCCAGGGGGGCGAAACGGCTGGGGCCGAAAAGAGCGGCCGGGACGGTGAGCAGGCTGACCAGGGCCAGGCTGATGAAACCGCCGTTAGGCCCGAAGCGGGGCAGGATCCACAGGGCGAAGGCCACCGCCAGCAGCAGCTGGGCCAGCACCTGGGCGGTAAAGAAGACGCCGGCCCAGCGCTCGGGGGTGATGGTGCGGGCGATCATGCCCACGGTGACCCACAGCAGCAGCCCCTCCAAGGCCCCGGCCACGCCGCGCAGGGCCATGATGACGCCGCCACTGGCCCCGACGCCGGCCAGGTCAACCGCGGCCAGGATAAGGCAGAGGACGGCGCCCAGGGTCTTGAGCCGGACCGGTTTGAGTACGATGGCCGCTAGGGCGATGGTGATGCCCATGGACAGCAGCTCGATCATCGCCGTCTGGCCGATGCCGGCGGCGGTGAGGCGGTGGTCGTGGGCCAGGTCGCCCAGCAGCACCGGCACCACCCCCAGCACCAGCAGCCCATTGACTCCCAGGCCGATGGCCACGCCAGCCTCCACACCGGTGAGGGACGGCCCGACCGCCTCATGGACCAGATGGTCTCCGGTGTGAGGGGGTCCAGGCTCCGCCAAGGCTAGAGCTGCGCCAGCACGGCGTCGCCCATCTGGCGGGTGGTCAGCGTGCCGCCGATGTCCGGAGTGCGGGCGCCGGCGTCCAGGGCGCGGGCGACGGCGGCGCTGAGCTTGTCGGCCAGGTCATCCATGCCGAATGACCAGCGCAGGGCCATCTCGAAGGACAGGATGGCGGCCAATGGGTTGGCGATGCCCTTGCCGGCGATATCGGGCGCCGAGCCATGGATCGGCTCGTAGAGACCGGGCGTGCCCGGCGCGCCGATGGCCGCCGAGGGCAGCATACCCAGCGAGCCGGTGAGCTGCGCGGCCGCGTCCGACAGGATGTCGCCGAACAGGTTGTCGGTGACCAGCACGTCAAACTGGCGCGGGTTCTTGACGATCTGCATGGCGGCGTTGTCGGCCAGGATGTGTTCCAGGCGCACATCGGCGTAGTCGCGCTGGTGCAGGTCAGTGACCACCTCGCGCCACAGCAGGCCCGATTCCATGACGTTGGATTTCTCGGCCGAGTGGACCTTGTTGCCGCGCTTGCGGGCCAGCTCGAACGCCACGCGGGCGATCCGCTCGATCTCGGAGGTGGTGTAGACCTGGGTGTCGAAGCCCCGGCGCTGGCCGTCGGGCAGGGTCTCGATACCCCGCGGCTGACCGAAATAGACCCCGCCGGTGAGTTCGCGGACGATCATGATGTCCAGGCCCTCGACCACCTCACGCTTCAGGGTCGAGGCGTCGGCCAGGGCCGGGAAGCACAGGGCGGGCCGCAGGTTGGCGAACACCTGCATGCCGGTGCGCAGGCCCAGCAGCCCCGCCTCGGGGCGCAGGTGGCGGGGGGCGCTGGCCCACTTGGGACCGCCCACCGCGCCCATCAGCACCGCGTCGGAGGCCTTGGCCGCCGCCAGGGTCTCGTCGGTGAGGGGCGAGCCGAGGGTATCGTAGCTGATGCCGCCGAAGGGGCGTTCGTCCATCACAATGCAGCCGCCGAGCCGGTCGACCACGCGGCGCACCTCGGCGCAGACTTCGGGACCGATCCCGTCTCCGGGCAGCAGCAACAGCTTGGGCATCTTGGAAACCTGACTAGGGCGGACGTTTCAGAGCGGACGGGTGGAGGCGACCTCGTAGGCGATGAGCCGGCGATCGGAAACCCCGAAGCCGGGCCAGGCGGCGCGCCACGCCTGCATGTTGTCGGAGGCGAAGTGGGCGTCCAAGGCGGCCTGGTCGCGCCAGACCTCGAACACGCGGACCAGGCCGGGCTCGGCCACGTCCTCGGCGTAGCTGTACTCGATGCAGCCGTCCTCGGCGCGGGAGGCGGTGAGCATGGCGTCCATGTGCGGCTTGATGCCGGCCAGGTTTTGTGGCGGCACGCGCACCGTGCCGGCGATGATCAGGGTCATGCGACCTCCAGCCAGGGCTTGGAGAGGGACAGGCGGTGTTCATAGGTGTCGATGGCGGCGGCGGCCTGCAGTGTCTCGCCGATGGCGTCCAGACCCTTCAGCAGCTTTTCCTTGCGGCCCGGATCGATGTCGAAATGGAAGGCGGCGCCCGACGGCGCGGTGACGGTCTGGCTCTCCAGGTCGATGGAGAACACGTGGTTGCCGCCCTTGGCCTCGCCCATCAGGGCGCGCACCTGGTCCTCCGGCAAGGCCACGGGCAGCAGGCCGTTGTTGAAGCAGTTGTTGTAGAAGATGTCGGCGAAGCTGGGCGCCACCACACAGCGCAGGCCGTAGTCCAGCAGGGCCCATGGCGCGTGCTCCCGCGACGAGCCGCAGCCGAAATTGTCCCCGGCGATCAGCACCCCGGCGCCGGCGAACTTGGGGTCATTGAGCACGAAGCCTGGGTTGGGTTGGCCGGCCTCGTCGAAGCGCAGGTCATAGAACAGCCCCTTGCTCAGCCCCTCGCGCTCCACGGTCTTGAGGAACTGCTTGGGGATGATCTGGTCGGTGTCCAGGTTGTCGATATCCAGCGGCGCGGCCTTGGCGTCGAGGCGGGTGAAGGGCTGCATGGTCAGACTTCCAGTATGTTCAAACCGTCGTAGGCGGCGAAGGCGCGGTCGTTGGTGACCACCGTCAGGCCCTCGGTCAAGGCCTGGGCGATGATCAGGCGATCGAACGGATCGCGGTGGTGAAGCGGCAGATGGCTCAAGGTGTCAATGTGCGTCAGGGCGATGGGCAGGATATCAGCGCTCAACTCGCTGGCCAGCCTGGCGAAGGCGTTGGCGAAATGGGTCTGGAACGGCGGCGGCAGGGCTAGCTTGCCCAACCCCTGTTTGATGGCGATTTCGATGGCGCAGACCTGGCTGACGAACCGCCGTCCAGACTCCAGCGCGGCGAGGGTGGATTGGCTGGCGTCCCGGGACCGCAGCGCCAAGATCAGGACGGCGTTGGTGTCCAGCAGATAGCCGGTCAAACTGTGCCGTCGCCGTAGAAGAGCGCTTCGATCTCCGGGTCGGGGTCATTGAAGTTGTCCGGCGCCTTCCAACCGTAGTGGTCCCAGAAGCCGAACTTCGGCGGCGGCCGGGTATCCTTGGCCTCCAGGGGCGTCAGCTTGACCTTCGCCTTGCCGTTCTTGGCGATGATCACTTCCGCGCCGGCCTCAACCTCGTCCACCAGGGCGGAGAGGTTGGTCTTGGCCTCGTAGAGATTGACCTGTTTCATGGCGCTGAAGATGGGCGGTTTGACCAAGTTGGTCAAGGTGCGCCTATCACCCCTCCTCCGCTCCTAGTCCTCCGCCCCCGGGCTCGGCGCTGAGGATCAGGCTGGGGGCGCCGGGCACGCCCGAGCGGATGGTGAAGACGGCGGTGCCGGGTTTGCGGCCCTTGCGGACCTCGGAGACATCGAAGCCGGCGGCGGCCAGGCGGGCCTGGGCGGCCTGGGGGTTGGCCACGCGCCAGGCCAGGCCCGACAGGCGGTCGGGATCGTCGGAGACCGGGGTCTTCAGGTTGGCGCCGATCTCCACCACCGCCGCGCCGGCGCGGAAGAACAGCAGGCGTGAGCCCCAGTCCGGGTTCGACCGGTCCAGGCGAAAATCCAGGCCCAGGCGCGCGCCATAGAGGGCCAGGGCGCGGTCGGGGTTGGGGGTGTTGATCACCACATGGTCCAGGGCGTGGACGCAGTCCTCGTCGAAGGGCGGCGGGACGCGGGCGGCGCCGGTGCGCTCGGCCAGGGCGATGGGCACCCCGTGCGAGGCGGCCTGGTCCAGGAATGACAGGCGCCAGGCGTCGGTGGACAGCAGGTCGGCGGGATCGGCTGTGGCGGCGCCGCGGCGGCCCAGGGTGCGGCGCGTGCCGTCCAGGTCCTCCACCGCGAAGGCCAGGCCCCACAGGCCCTCGCCCCCGGCGGCCAGTCGGGCGCGGACCCTATCACCGCTCTCGCCGGGGCCATCGGGTTGGACGATGTCCAGCGCCATGTTGGAAAGCTGGAACCAGGCGTGCCGCGCCCCGGCCGCCTCCTCCCGCCAGTCCGGCGCGCGGCCCAGCAGGGCCTCATAGGCGGGGGCGGAAAGGTCGAGATCGTTCACCGCGATGGCGACGTGGTCCAGGCCGACGATCATGGCGGGGGGTGTCCCAGAAGGGGTGATGACAGACGCGGGTGTTTGAGACCCGGCGGGCGGGACCGTCAAGTCGGGGGGGGGCGCTCCGTCGGCGACCAAGCGAAGGCTTTAACGTGCAAGTCGACGAAGCGCTGGACTGCCGGCCGAATCCAGTTTGCAATACGCAAACTTCGATCGCATCCAGCAGGGATCGCGACGGGGCTTCATCTCTCCCTCCGCGAGGATACATGACCAATCGACCTGGCCAGGCCTATGGCCTGCTCATCGGCGCGCCTGCCGCGCCCACGCCGTCGCTGCCCGTCCCGGTAGCCCACTTCGAGGCCGAGGCCGGCTCGCCGAACAACCCCTTCTACCCCCGTAGCCGCGAGGAGGCCGAAACCCTGCCCTCGGGCGCTCACTTCTATGACCCAGCCGGCGTTCTGCGGGCGCGCTACTAGATGGGGACGTGGAATGGACAGGGATTGGGTCAAAAGATTCAACGGCCCGCCGGCTCCGGAAGCGCGGTCAATGACCATTCCCGCGTCGCGGCATCCCAATCGCCAAAGCCCGGCGACTGGTTGCCAAGTCGTTGGAGCAGTGCCTGGGGCGGCAGCCTCGAAGAACTAAGGGATCGGCTCAGCCATGCGGCCATTGCGGCTGATGACTTCGTCAACGCCCAAACTGAGCAACTACGGCAGGGCTGGCGCTTCAACCCGGTTGCCGTGTCGCCGACTGGCCAGGTGGGCCTACCGATTCAGGTACCGACCGACGCCGCCAATTTCACCGGCAACGAAGATCGCCACGCGCTCGCCCACGGCGCCGCTCCGACTGTCGCAGCCTTGGACCAGGCCGCGCAAAGAGCTGTCCCGGCCCATCCAACCTTGGGTGACAAAGCTCTCCTGGCCACCGGGCATGCGGTCGCGGCGGCGCCGGTATACCTGAATCCGGCGACTGCAATCGCGGCGAGCGCTGTCGACGGCTACGGCGTCGCCAAGCAGAATGCGCTTGCCCATGGGGCGACGGAGTCCACCGCCGTGCATGCCGCGCTTGGCAACGCGGTCGCTCAAGGCGCGTTGGCGGGCTTGCCCGTGCCGGGCGCCAAGTGGGGTGGCGCAGTCGTCGACAACACCGTTCACAACCGCTTGCTGGCGTCTGGCCTGAAATGGCTCGGCGCGGGAGGGGTCTGGGCAGGCTACGGCGGCGCGAGCCAAGCAGCGTCCAACGCGGTGGCTCAGACCTACGACCCCACCCGTCGGCTGTCCGACGGCGTTGCTGGCGCCGCCGTTCAGTCGGCTTTGTTTGGAATGGCGCTTCATGGCGCGGCACTGGTTCCTAAAGGTGTTTCGAGCGCACATCGGGCGCTGTTTCCAGATCCAGCAATCACCGCGTCTGGCCGGACTCCAACTCCGTCTCCTCAGCCGAGCCCAGCCGCAAGTCCGGTAGGTACTCCGTCGGGCAATGCGAATATTCGGCAAAACGCAGACCAGGGCTTGACACCAAGAGAACAAAGCAGCAACAAGAGTCGTGAGCCTTCCGAGCCTCACGGCGCGCCTGCGCCAGTCGGTGATCATGGTGCTGCTTCAGCGACGCAGGGTAGCGACGCTGAGTTAGCAGGTTCAGGTGAGTTTTCTGATCTCGGTCCAGCCGTCAAAGGAACGTCGGCGAATGAGCACACGGATGGCGACTACTCCGATCTCGGCCAAGCGTCCGATGGGTCAACCGACAGCGAAGGTGGAGGCGTCTTCGCGCCGCGGCCATCAGACCCGCCGAAAGAATCACCCGGCGAGACCGACACTCCTCGAAAGAAGGTGCGCGTCGAAGATGTGCCTCCAGAGGAAATCTACAATCTCTCCTGTCGGCGACTCAACGAAAGAGAGTGCAATTCGCTCAAGGAATACGCCCGGCGCGTCAATGCTTTTGCCGCTGAAAACGGGCCCTTTACCGTAACGGCAACCGGCAAGCTGCGCCCTGAGGCCAGGAAACTGATTGATCAGGAAAGGCGTGCAGCCATTGCACGCGGCGAACCGTACCAAGGCCATGTTGGACACGTTCCTGACATGGCGTTGACGGGAAAGGCGGATCCTCCGGCTGGCTGGCTGGGTATGGAGCCTCGCGCAAACGCAACGGCCGGCGGTGGTCTAGCGAAGCGCATTGGAAAGAAGATACAACTTATCACCGTAGATGGAGTCGCCCTATGAACTCAGACCCTGTCGCATCGCTTCGGCGCATGGAGGGTGTCACATTCGGCCCGCCCGCGTCCGTGGCTCTGTTCGCGCGAATGCACGCTGAACTCGGCCTTCGCCTGCCGGCGGAACATGTGGCGGTTCTTCAAAGCGCCAATGGGATTCTCACCTTTGCTGGCTACAACCGGCTCTTTGGTCTCTACGATCCGACCGCGCTGGACGCGATCACGTGGAATGATCCGGAGTGCTGGAAGTACGCCTGGCCAGCCACCTACAGGGACTTCTGGTGTTTCGCGGAGACGGCCTGGGGTGATCAATTCGCCTATCATGGTCCGTCATTGTCCGAACGCGGCGACCAGACAGTCTACCGGCTGGACGCGTTCGAAATCCTGGCGGAGCCCGAGGTCCGGTACGACTCATTCCAGGAATTCTTTGACGTGCAATTCCTCGGCGACGCCGTGCGACCAGACACGGATCTGACCATTGAGGCGAGGCGACATTTTGGGCCGCTTCCGGCGGAAATGCATCTCATGCACCTTCACCATCTCGCGTTTGGCGGCGGTGAGAAGGTCGAAAATGTCGAGATGATGCCGGCCCGCATGTCGATGCTCGCCAACGGCGACCTCGCGATGGAAATCGCGGCGGGTCCTGTTGGCGGTCGGGTGAAGGGCCTAGCGCCCTACGTCGATACGGAAGGGCGCCTGCGTCATCGGATACTGTGGGTCTAGGCGTTCACATCGCGACAGGTGGGCAATGACCGGGGAATTGGCTCAGGCCTGGCGAGACTGGGACATCCCGCCCGTTGGTCATGAAGATCCCGGCCGCCAGCGCCCAGGCGGCGCTGGCCAGCAGGGCGGCCATCAGGGGGATGGGGGTGGCGGAGGCGGGGCTGAGGGCGGCGCCGACGAGGGCCGCCAGGCCCAGGATCAGGCCCGCGCCGCCGGCGATCCTGGCGCGGCGGGCGGGGGTGGGGATGAGCACCGCGCTCCAGGCCAGGGCGGCGGCGCCCAGGAAGGCCAGGCCCAGCGGCATCAGGGCATTGATAGCGGCGCCAATGAGGACCAGAAGGCCGCGCGCCGCCTCCTGCCGCTCCGGCGGGGCGGCGAGGTAGCGGGTGGCGACGGCGGGGGTGACCAGGCCGTCGAGGATCATCGAGGCCGACAGCAGGCCGGCGCCGACAAGGGCGAAGACCATCGCCGCCAGGACCGCCGGCCGCCGCGCGCCGAGGCGGGTGGCCAGGACCGCGAAACAGACCAGCTCCACCGCCAGGACGACGATGAAGCCGCCGTGGACGATGGCGTCTGACAGGGCATGGGACGCCTCCTGGCGCAGGACGTCGGCCAGGGTGTGCGAGGCGCCGCCCTCCGGGTGGTTCATCAACAGCAGCACCGAGGCCGCCGCGCAGGCGACCAGGACGGCGCCGGCGTCGCGCCCGGCGGTGGGCGGGGCTCCGCCTTGGCCGGTATCGTTGCGCGCGGCCTCATTGGGCAGGGACGGGTTCAGAGCTTGGGTCGTCACCGGATCATCGCTCCATGGTTCGGCGACAGGATAGCGGTGGCGGCGGGGGGGTTGCGGGCCGAATGGCGGCGTCTGTCCGTTTCTGGACAATCGGCGCGGGGTGTCCAAAATCGGACGCCGGCGGCTGCGGCTGGCGCGAAATCGCGGTCTACTGTCCCGCTACGCCCGGAGGAGCCGAACCATCGCCGCCAAGGTCGCAACCAAGCCTGGTCCCCAGCCCGTTTCCAAGTCGAGTCCCAGGCCCGACCGGCGCCCGGAACGGACGCGCAAGGCGCTGCTTGGCGCCTTCATCGAGTTGATGCTGGAGCGAGGCTATGAGGCGGTGAGCGTGGAGGCGGTGACCGCGCGGGCCAATATCGGCCGCTCCACCCTCTACGCTCACTTCGGGGGGCTGGAGGGGATGGCCAAGCAGAGCCTGACCGAGCCGTCGACCAGGCTGGCGCGGATCGTCGACCAGACTGCGGTGCCGGAGGACCTGGCCGGGCTGCTGCGCCATTTCAAGGACCAGCACCGGCTGAACAGGGTGTTCTTCGTCCAACCGCTGCGGGCGCTGTGGGTGCGGCGGCTGGCGGAGATGATCGAGCCACGGCTGATGGCCCTGGCGAGGGATCAGGGGCGGCCCACGCCCGCCCTGCCCTGGGGCTTCATCGCCGTGCAGGTTTCCGAGGGTCAACTCGCCCTGGTGGGCCAGTGGCTGACCCTGCGCTCCGCGGCGCCGTCACCCGAGGCAATCGCCGAAGCCCTGATCTCCACGACCAGGGCCGCGATCGACAGCCTGGTTCCGGCGGCCGGGCGTTAGGCGCGTGCTTCGCCGACGGCCGCCGGCTTGGCGGCCGCGCTGGGTCGCAGCAGCAGGCTGACCAGCACGCCGGCGCCGACGCCCACCAGGGCCGTGCCGATGGCGGCGCGGCGCGGGCGGGGGAAGATGCGGGCTTCGGCGGCATAGATCTTCTCGCGCGCTGTCTTGGCGTAGCCCTGGCCGCGCTGGGCCATGGCGTCCAACACGCCGATCACGGCCCGCTCCACCAGATCCAGTGAGTCGTCGGCGCGGCGCCCGGAGGCGTCCACCACTTCCTTGGCCCGCACCTGACCGTGGTCAAGCACGCGGGACATCGACTTGCGGGCGGCGCGCACGCCAGCCTTGGCGGCCTTGGCGCTGATTTCCAATCCCAGTGACATAGCTTCGATCCATTCTGTCTGTTCGACGTCAACAACGCGGGGCGGCGTCGCGCGTTCCAGGGACGCCTCGACACCCGCCGCCGCCCGTGGTCATCGTGGCCATGCAGGCGCCAGAAGGCAGGCGCTGGAAGGCGGGGGCGGGGGCTGGATGGCGGCGGTCGGTTCGGACGAGATCGGGCGGGTGGCCCTGACCAAGGCGTCCTGGCGGCTGTTGCCGCTGATCGGGCTGGGCTACGGCATCGCCTACATGGACCGGGTGAACATCAGCTTCGCCGCCCTGCAGATGAACCAGGCCCTGCACTTCAGCGCCACGGTCTACGGCCTGGGGGGTGGGCTGTTCTTCCTCAGCTATGCGGCGCTGGAGGCGCCGTCGAACCTGATGCTGATGCGCTTCGGCGCACGGCGCTGGATCGCGCGGATCATGCTGACCTGGGGCGTGATCGCCGTGGGCATGCTGTTCGTGCGCACGCCAACGCAGTTCTACATCATGCGATTCCTGCTGGGGGCGGCGGAGGCGGGGTTCTTCCCCGGCGTGGTCTACTACCTGATGCAGTGGTTTCCCGCCGCCGAGCGGGGCCGCGCGATCAGCCGGTTTTACATCGCCCTGCCGCTGAGCTCGGTGCTGATGGGGGCGATGGCCGGCACGCTGCTGGGGCTGGGCGGCCATTTCGGCCTGGCCGGTTGGCAATGGCTGTTCCTGGTGGAGGGCCTGCCGGCGGTGCTGCTCAGCGCCGCCATCCTGTGCTTCCTGCCCGGCGCGCCGGCGGAAGCGGCGTGGCTCAGCGAGGCGGAGAAGGCCTGGATCGCCGCGCGCCTGGCGGCGGACCGGGCCATCGCGGGGGTGGCGGGGGACCCAGGCATCGGCCGGGCGCTGCTGGACGCCAGGGTCTGGCTGCTGGGGTTGAGCAACGTCTGCATCCTGGGCGCGGCCTACGCCTTCAACCTGTCGGCGCCGACCATATTGGCGGGGGCCACGCATCTGAGCCCCGCCAAGGTGGGGTATCTGGTGGCCGTCGTGGCGCTGGTGTCGGTGCTGGGCATGTTGCTGGCCGGCTGGCACTCCGACCGGCGGCGGGAGCGGCACATCCACACGGCGGTGTTCCTGCTGGCCTGCGCCGGGGCGTTCCTGGTCATGGGCCAGACGCTGGGATCGACCGCTTCGGCCTGGGTGGTGGTGGGCGCCTATGCGGTGAGCGTGATTGCGGGCAACGCCATCCAGACGGTGTTCTGGCTGATCCCCAGCGACGCCCTCTACGGCTCCTCCGCCGCGGTGGGGGTGGCGGCGGTGGGGTCGATCGGCATGGTTGGCGCGGTCATCGGCCCGTCCGCCTTTGGCTGGGCGCGGGACCACACCGGCGGCTATCAGGCCGGCCTGCTGGCCCTGACGGTTCCCTATCTGGCGGCAGCGTTGATCGTGCTGGCGTTACGGCGGCTGCAGCGGGCCAGCGCTTACGCCCGATCACCAGGCGTTTAGACCACCCCCGCCGCAATCAGGCTGCGGGCGGTGTCCAGCACGGCCTCCTTCATCGGCCGGGGTTTCCAGCCCAGCAGGGTCTGGGCCTTGGCGGAGGTGTAGTCGTGCCGGTGACCCAGGCCGGGGGTCACCGAGGCAAGCTCCTTGTCCACCAGCCCGACCAGCTTGAGCACGAAATCGGGGACCTTGCGGGTGGGGACCTTGGCGGCGGCGTCGCCCAGGTTTTCGCGCAGGATCTGGGCGATATCGGCCATCCAGGCGAAGCCGTTGGCGGCGATGAAGCGCTGGCCGGCGGCTTCCGGGGCGGTCATGGCGCGGATGTGCAGGTCGGCCACGTCGCGGACGTCCACGAGGCTGAAGCCCAGGCGCGGCAGGCCTGGCACACGGCCAGACAGCAGACGCCCGACCACTTGCACCGAGCCGGCGGCGTCCTTGTCCAGCAACGGGCCGAGCACCAGGACCGGGTTGACGGTGGCCAGGGTGGTGGCGCCGCCGGCCGCGCCGATCAGTTCCCATGCGGCCTTTTCGGCCAGGGTCTTGGACTGGGAATAGGCGCCGACGCCCGGCTTGGTGACATCGGTCCACACGGTTTCGTCGGCGACGTTGTCGGGGGCGCTGGCGCCGTTGGAGGCGGCGGCCACCGAGGAGGTCAGCACCACGCGCTTGACCCCGGCCTTGATCGCCGCGGCGACGGCGCGCTTGGCGCCTTCGCGGGCAGGGATGATCAGTTCGTTGGGGTCCTCGGGTTCAACGATGCCCAGGGGCGAGGCCACGTGCAGTACGTAGTCGCAGCCCTGGGTGGCGGCGTCCCAGCCATCGTCGGAGGTCAGGGTGGCGGCGTGGAAGCTGAGGCGGTCGCCGGGATCCACCACCGTCGCCAAGGCGGCGCGGACGCCGGCTTCCCGGCCCAGGTCGCGGACCGTGGTGCGCACCGTATAGCCCTGCTGCAGCAGAGAGGCGACACACCAGCCGCCGACGAAGCCCGAACCCCCGGTGACCAGCACCGTGCCTTGACCGCTCATATTAGAACCTCCCGCCCAACCTCATGTTGACAGTGATAAGATAGGAAGACTGGGCGTCAGGGGAAGGGGCCGTCTTCAATTAGGACCCAGCGGCTGGTTTTGGAGTCAGTAGCCCGGGCCGTGGCGCAGGGCGGCGCGGCGCTGCATCTCGTGCTTGTGAGCGTAGTGGTGGCCGACAGCGCAGCCCACCGCCGCGCCGAGAAGGGCGTGGTGATGCGCGAAGTGGCCGGCGACGCCGCCGACCACGGCGCCTTTCAGGCAACCCTTGGCCGAGGCCGAACCGGCGCCGCCGACGATCATCAGGGCGGCCAGGGCGATGGTGAGCGATTTCATGGGGAGACCTCTTGGTTCGGGGCGCGGATGCAAACCACCTAACGCGGGCGAGCCACGACGGCTCCGCCGTTTCCAGGCGAGCACGCCATCCCCTACCTTAGATGGGACTAAGGTTGCTGCGTTCAAGACTGCTTAAGTGGCGGTTTTTTGTATAGTTTTCGATCTCGGATCCGGTCCTCGATCCGGGTTTTGGGGGAGGCATGACCATCACCGACACTGTAAGGCTGGAAACCCGCGCGGACGCGCTGCTGGACCGTTTCGTGCAACCTGGCGAGCCGGGCGCCGCGGTAGCGGTGCTGCGCGACGGGGCCTTCGTGCTGCGCAAGGGCTACGGCATGGCGCAGATCGAGTGGTCGAACGCCATGACCCCCGATGCGGTGTTTCGCATCTGCTCCTTGACCAAGCAGTTCACCGCCGTGGCGGTGATGATGCTGGCGCAGCGGGGCCTGATCGACATCGACGCACCGCTGGAACGCTATCTGCCGGACTGGCCGGCGCGGGGGCGGGTGGTGAGCGTGCGCCGACTGCTGAACCACACCTCCGGGGTTTGGCGGCATGACAGCGAACTGCCGGAACGGACCAAGCGGTCGAATCCGACCGTGGAGGAGGTGCTGGCGCTGGTCCACGACCGGCCGTTCGAGTTCGAGCCGGGCGAGCGGTACGTCTACAACAATTCCGGCTACCTGCTGCTGGGGGCGGTGATCGAGGCGGTCAGCGGGCTGGCGTGGGACGCGTTCCTGAAGCGGGAGGTGTTCGATCCCTTGGGGATGGCTGACACCGGGGTGCTGCGCCACGGGACGGTGACGCCGCGCCGGGCGCAGGGCTACATCAAGGGGCGCGGCGGTTTTCACAACGCCCGGCTGGACGCCATGAACTGGTCCGGCGCGGCGGGGGCGCTTGGTTCAACGCTGAACGATCTGGCGAAGTGGGATCGGGCATTGCGCGCGCACCGGCTGCTCACGCCCGCGACGTTCGAAGCCATGCTGGCGCCCACGCGGCTGAACGACGGCTCGCTGTACCCCTACGGTTTCGGTTGGGGGACGGCGCAGTTCCAGGGGCGGCGCGTCTATCACCACACTGGCGGGATCAGTGGCTTCGCCTGCCAGATGCTGGCGTTCCGCGACCAGGACCTGACCACAATCGTGCTCTCCAACCTCTACCTGTTCCCCTTCGACACGGTGACGCGGGGCCTGATGCGGTCCGCGCTGGACCTGGACGAGATGGCCCCGCCGACGGCGGCGCTGCCAATGTCGCAACTGGCCGCCTGCGCCGGCGCCTTCAAGACGGCGGAGGTTCCCATGCGGACCTTGGCCGTGGAGGACGGCGCCCTGGTGTTCGTCGAACCGAATGGCGCGCGGCTGCTCCCGGCGGGAGATGGCGTCTTCCGCGACGCCGCCGACCTGGACATCGAATACCGTTTCAGCGCGCCGCGGGACGGGGTGTTCCAGCGGATGGACTATGTCTCGCCCCTGTGGCCTTCGATGACCTATGCCCGGGTGGGCGCGGACGAAGCCATGCGGGCATAGAGCTCGGCGATCGAACGGCTGGTTGTGGTCACAGTTGCGTCGATGGCCACGATGCGCTGTCATGGCGTCCACCATGCCCAGCACGTGGCGGGCGGCGGAGGTGGCGTATGACGGATCGGTTTGGGCCGGGGCACCTGGCGGCATGGCGCCGCGACGGCGGGGTGTCGATCGAGGACTTCTTCACCCCGGAGGAGGTGGCGGCGGTGTGCGCCGACTTCGTGCGGGTGTTCGGGCGCACGGACGGCGCCGACCAGGCGCTGGTGAAAAAGGCGGGCGACGAAGTGGGCAAGTTTCACCCCGCCCAGTTCGCCACCCTTGAGGCGGTGCCCTTCGACTGTTCGCCCGCCCTGAACCTGATCGGCGTGCATCCGGCCCTGATCGCCTTCGCCCAGCAGGCCCTGTCCACCCGCGAGGTGCATCTCTACCAGTGCCAAGCCTGGGCCAAGTTCACCGGCGACGCCGACTACGACCAGCCCTTCCACTGCGACTATTCCAACCACACCCTGGTGGCGCCGGCCCAGGACGCGGCGCTGAATTCGGTGACCATCCTTTGTTACTTCAGCGATGTCACCGAGGCGCATGGGCCCATGCACTATGTGACCCGGCCCGACAGCGCCAAGGTGGCGGGGCCGGACGCCAGCCTGACCCAAGACCCGGATGCCCAGTCGCGGCTGCAGCAGGCGTTGCGGCCCTATGAACGTTCCAGCGCGGCGCGGGCGGGCAGCGCCTTTCCCTATGGCATCGACGTCTATCATCGCGGCACCAACATGACCGCGCCCCAGGGGCATCGCTATGCGGTGATGGCCTGTTTCAAGGACGCCGCCAACGACGCCATCGGCTTCCACGCCTGGCCCTTTCACCACCAAAAGCCCTGGGGCCGGATCTTCGACCACGCGACGCCCGAGCAACTGGCCTGTTTCGGGGTGAAGCGGCCGGGGCATGCCTTCTGGACCGAAGAGACGTTGCGGCGCGCGCAGGTCCGCTATCCCGGCTGGGACCTGACGCCCTATCGCGAGGCGATGCCGGCGTAGGACCGATCGATATTGGGTTCCATCGCACCCGCTCGGGCCGTCATCCTCGGCCGTCAGTGCCGAGGACCCATGATCTCGTGGAATCGAGCGGCTCGTCCCGAAGGGCGAGCCGAGCGCGGGCGTCCGGAAAGATCTTTTTGTCCACGAACCACACGAACCACACGAACAAGAGGCGCGAAGCGCGCCCAACCGGTCATGCCGCTCTCACCAACGGAAACACTGTGTTGGTGTGGTTCGTGGACAAACTCTTCTTACCGTCCTGCGCCACTCCGCTGCCGCTCCGCGACCATCTCTACAGCGCGTATGGGTCCTCGGGACTTGGCCCGAGGATGACGGGGTTAAGGGAAGAGTGGAGTCTCGATTCAGCCTAGTATCCAGGTTCCGAAGTTCGCCACCGCCTGACGGCGAGCTCCGACGAACTTCAGATCCAGCACACGGGTGGCAAATACGGCGACAGGATACGTATTCCCCTTTTTATTCCCTTCGTTTCACGGTTCCGCCATGGCCCACGACGCTCAGGTCATCGCGCCCGGCGCCCCGCATCACGTGACCGCGCGGAAATTGGCCCCGGCTCGATCTCAAGCGAAAACCAAAGGCCCAAAAATGGGCGTGTATCCCCAATTTCCTGAGCAACAGAAGTTGTTGAAGTAGAGGGGGCGGGGAATGGGTATTTTGTCGCTGTATTTTCGGTCCCGTTGGCTTCCGGCCGGAACGCGGACAGTAGCAGCCCCTGCCGACAAGCGGACCCTGCCAACGATGGTTCGGGGTGTTTGTCAGACCTTGCCGGACGCAGGCCCTCACTGTTCGTCTTCTGGCCGCAGGTCTGACCTGGTCCAGTCGAAACTAGCCAACACGGCAGCGGCGTCCGCGTCGAACTGATCGCGGTAGTAGTGGATGTGGGGGCCGACTGCCAACCTTGGTACAATGCCCTCTTGATAGGCCATTGCTCCCAAGGCCTCAGCAATGTCCTCAAGCGGCTCCCCTTCCGCGTAGATCAAGTCGTGGCGGTCCCAAATCAACGTGCGACCGTCGCCGGCTGAATGCACCCAGACGTCGTGCCTGCCGTCGCCTGCCAGGTATGGTGCGAAGGTGACGAGGAACTCTTCAACCTGTTCTCCATCGAGCGGCGGGCTCTGATACCGACCGGCAACCTGTTCGCCTCGCGGCGTGTGCAGGACGTAGAGCAGAAACAGGGGGCTGGCCAAGCATCCGGCGATTTGCCGAAACAGCTTCGGCTTGGCGGGTGAGGCAGTGATCACCAGGCGAGGCTTGCCGCTGGCCATCTGCTGCCGTTCAAACAGCGCCGACGATGGCGCGGCTGCCTCCACGCCATCGACATCAAGTGTCATCTTGCGGAAGGGGCGCAATTCTCCCACGCCAGCGTCTTGGTTAGGGAACGGCAAGGCTCGTGTCTCCGTGATCGCCGCTCGCGGGGCTCAGCCGACTAAGCTGGCCCAAGACATCCCACGCCACAAGTGGGCCTTCCCAACGTCCCATATGGGCCGAACCATGCCGTTCACCCCACGCCGCGTAGCGGGCGTTCGGCGGACTGATACGTCGGCTTCGATCCACTAGGTCCCTATGCCGCAGGCGTTGCCCGGCCTTGGTTAAGGCGGCGGCAACTTTACCGGTATATCCGCGCGGATATAGATGCCGAAAAGGCTCGAGGGAAAATCAGAATGCCTGTTCAATCCATCCCGTCGCGCCTCGCGCGCGCCTCCGGCCTTGCCTTGCTGTTCGCCGGCGTGTCGGTCAGCGCCATGGCCGCGGCCCCCAGGGTCGATCCGCGCGACGCCAAGATCGAGCAGTTGCAGGTCCAGGTACAGCAGTTGATGGCCGACCATCAGAAGTTGGAAGCCGAAGACCAGCAGCTGCTGGCCGCCGCCCAGCAACTGGCGGCCGAGGTCGAGGCGCTGAAACAGGGCCAGAGCGCGCAGGCCAAGGCCGTGCAGTCGGTGCAGACGATCCAGGTCGCCCAGGCCCAGGCGCAGACGGACGCGGCGGCTGCGGCCAAGAAGCCGGCGCCCAGCACCATCATCACCACCATCGCCGCCGGCCGACCGGTGTTCACCTCCGCCGACGGACGGTTCACCACCACCGTGCACGCGGTGATGCAGCTGGACGCCGGCCTCTACCGCCAGGGCGCCGCCGGCCCCATCGCCACCGACCTGCGCCGCAGTGGCCCGGCGCTAGGCGCCACCGCCGGCAACGTCGACCTGACCCACGCCCGCGACCTGAAGGACGGGGTGGACT
Source organism: Caulobacterales bacterium (assembly GCA_038228945.1). Taxonomy (GTDB): domain Bacteria; phylum Pseudomonadota; class Alphaproteobacteria; order Caulobacterales; family Caulobacteraceae; genus Acaudatibacter. The sequence continues at coordinate 50,779 of JBBROW010000007.1, read as the reverse complement.
TCCGCCGCGCGCGCCTGGGCATCGACGGCACCGCCTTCGGCGACTGGGACTATCGCCTGACCCTGGATTTCGGCGGCACCGGCGTGGAGAACACCGGCCAGCTGTATGAGACCTGGATCCAGTACACGGGGCTGAAGCCGGTGAAGTTCCGCGTCGGCGCCTTTTCCCCCTCCATCGGCCTGGAAGACCAGGCGTCCACCAACAGCATGCCCTTCATCGAGCGGTCGGTGTCCTCCGACCTGGCGCGGGCCCTGGCGGCCGGCGACACGCGGGTGAACGGCGAGGTGTTCGCCAACGGCGCCCACTGGCTGATCTCCGGCGCGGTCACCGGGCGCACCATCGGGGTGCTGAACACCGGCACGGCCACCGCCACGCCCCAGACCTTCGGCGACCAACTGGGCTTCGTCGGCCGGGTGGCGGCCACGCCGCTGCACGGCGCCGACTGGCTGGTGCACGTGGGCGCGCACGGCAGCTATGTCGCGCGGCCCAACAAAACCGCCGGGGTGGGCGCCAACGGCGTCACCCCGATCACCGCCTATTCCATCGCTTTCAGCAACACCCAGGAACTGCGGGTGGATGGCACGAAGCTGATCAACACCGGCAATATCACCGCCGACCACGCCAGCACCGCGGGCTTGGAGTTCGCGGCGCAGAAGGCCAATTTCCTGATCCAGGGCGAGTACGAGCACTTCGCCGTCTCGCGCACCGACGGTTTCGCCAGCCCCCACTTCCACGGCTACTATGTGGAGGGCCTGTGGATGATCACCGGCGAACAGCGCAAGTATAACCCGCAGTCGGCGGCCTTCGACGCCCCGCCCGTGGCCCATCCCTTCAGCCTGAAAGACGGGACCTGGGGCGCCTGGGAACTGGGCCTGCGCTATTCGGACATCGACCTGAACTATCACGCCGGGGTGCTGGGGACCGCGCCCGCGGCCGAAGCCATCCGTGGCGGCGAGGAGCGCAACTTCGCCCTGGGCCTCAACTGGTGGGCCAATCCTTTGGCGCACTTCATGGTCGACTATGAACACGTGCGGATCGACCGGCTGTCGCCCGATGCGGTCCTGTACCAGACGCCCACGGGCGCGCAGATCGGCCAGAGCTACGACACGGTGGCGATCCGGTCGCAGTTCGCGTTCTAGGGTTTGCGGGCGGGGCCTTGCGCCCCGTCCTGTCCTCCTAAAGAAACGCCCTCACATCCGTGATCCGCCCCTCGATGGCGGCGGCGGCGGCCATGGCGGGGCTCATCAGGTGGGTGCGGCCGCCGCGGCCCTGGCGGCCCTCGAAGTTGCGGTTCGAGGTGGAGGCGCAGCGTTCGCCCGGAGCCAGGCGGTCGGGGTTCATGCCCAGGCACATGGAGCAGCCCGGCTCGCGCCAGTCGAAGCCGGCGGCGCGGAAGATCACGTCCAGCCCCTCCGCCTCGGCCTGCTCCTTCACCAGGCCGGAGCCCGGCACGACCATGGCGCTGACGTGGTCGGCGACCTTGCGGCCCTGATCCAGGGCCTTCTGGGCGATGCCGGCGGCGATGCGCAGGTCCTCGATGCGGCTGTTCGTGCAGGAGCCGATGAACACCCGGTCGACGCGGGCGGCGGCGATGGCCTGGCCAGCGGTCAGGCCCATGTAGTCCAGGGCCCGCTGGATCTGGGCGCCCTTGTGGGCGTCGAAGTTCGCCGGGTCGGGAACATGGCCGTCGATGGCCACCACGTCCTCGGGGCTGGTGCCCCAGGTGACGGTGGGGACCAGCTTGGCGACATCGATGGTCAGCTCGCGGTCAAACCGGGCGTCGGGGTCGGAGAAGAAGGTTTTCCAGGATGAGAGCGCCATCTCCCAGCCGCCCGCCTTCGGCGTCGCGGGGCGGCCCATCATATAGGCGAAGGTGGTCTCGTCCGGCGCCACCAGGCCGGCGCGGGCGCCGCCCTCGATGGTCATGTTGCACAGGGTCATGCGCTCTTCGGTGGAGAGCGCCGCGATGGCCGGGCCGGCGTATTCGATGACATAGCCGGTGCCGCCGCTCGTGCCGATCTGACCGATCATGGCCAGGGCGAAGTCCTTAGGCCCGACGCCGGGAATCGGGGTTCCAACGAAGGTCACCCGCATGTTCTTGGACTTGATCTGGCGCAGGGTCTGGGTGGCCAGGACGTGCTCGACCTCCGAGGTGCCGATGCCCTGGGCCAAGGCCCCGAAGGCGCCATGGGTGGAGGTATGGCTGTCGCCGCAGACGATGGTCATGCCCGGCTGCGTGCGGCCCTGTTCGGGGCCGACCACATGGACGATGCCATTGCGGATATCGCCCATGGGAAAGAATTCGATCTTGTAGTGGGCGACGTTGCGCTCGAGCGTCTGCAGTTGCAGGCGGGCCTCCTCGTCGGCCACGGCGCCGACGCCCAGGGCCTGGCCCTCGGTGGGCACATTGTGGTCGGCCACGGCGAGGGTTCGGTCCGGGCGACGCACGGGGCGATGGGCGGCCTTGAGGCCGGCGAACGCCTGGGGCGTGGTCACCTCGTGGATCAGGTGCAGGTCGATATAGAGGATGGTCTCGCCATTGGGGTCGATGTCGACCACGTGAGCGTCCCAGATCTTGTCGTAGAGGGTTTTGCCGGACATGGCGCGGGATGTAAGGCGTGGACCCCGGCGCCGTCCAGTTTCGCGATGCACAAAGTTTGCGGCGGTCGCGGTGAGCGGGGGTGTTCGGGGGGAGGGTTCTCCGCCGGAGCCCCCTCCATCACTTCGTGGTCTCCCTCCCCCAGCGGGGAGGAGAGAGACCCGTTCTCTTCCCCCGTTGGGGGAAGTACCGGCGAAGCCGGGGATGGGGGCTCCAGCGGAGAGCCGGCCGTCAGGCCGCCACCGCCCTCGCGCTGATCGGCGCCGCCGCTTCCTCCAGGCAACCCATGTCCGACAGGGTGGCGCGGATGGCGGTGTCCAGCGGTGTGTGGGGCTCCTCGCCCAGGAAGGAGGTCAGCTTGGCGTTGGAGAGGCCGACGGGCTGGCGCCAGAGGTAGCGCATTTCCAGCAGTTCGCGGAACATCTCCACGAAGGGCGAGAGGGCGTAGATCATCGGATAGGGGAAGGGGGTGATCGGCAGGCGCGGCTGGCCGCTTACCCGGCGGATCGCCTCGCCCAGGGCCTGGGCGCCCTTGGTGAAATGGCCCTTGAAGTGGAACACCTCGAAGGCCGCCAGCTCGGCTTCGCGATCCAGCAGGCGGGCGGTGGTTTCGCCCAGGTCCGGCAGGTAGGCAAAGGCATGGCCGACGTTGGCGGGGCCGGGGGCGTAGACGCTGGTCAAGTGGCCCTTGCGGCGGTTGACTAGCCAGCCCAGCAGGCTGTTGGGGGCGGCGGGGCCGTAGAAGTCGCCGGCACGGACCACCAACACGCGGGCGCCCTGAAGCGTGGCGGCGCGTAGCATCTCTTCCATCTCCACGCGGATCTTGCCCTTGCGGGTGACCGGAGCCTGGGGGGCATCCTCGGCGATGGCCACGCCGCTGTCGGGGGCGAAGTTGTAGACATTGCCGGGGAAGACGATGCGGGCGCGGGCGGCCTTGGCGGCGGCGATGGTGTTTTGCAGCATCGGCACGGCCAGGCCGCGCCAGTTCTTGTAGCCGGGGGGATTGGCGGCGTGGACGATGACGTCCGCGCCCGCGGCGGCGGCGACGACGTCGGCCGCGTTCATGGCGTCGCCCTTGATCCAGGCGATGGGCGTGCGGGGGCCGGCTTTCTTGGCGGCGGCGACGGGGTCGCGGGCCAGGGCGCGGATGGTCCAGCCGCGCTTGATCAGGGCCATGGCGGTGTGGCCGCCGAAGTTGCCGGTGACGCCGATGATCAAGGCTGTTTTGGAGGTGGGGACGGGGTGGGACATGGAAGGCTCCTGTGGTTGAGCCGAAGATGATCCCTGGGGCGGCTATGCGGAATTGTCTAAAGCTGTGCGGTTGATATACGATATTGCATGAGCAACGCCCCGGACTGGGATCTCTACCGTTCGTTCCTGGCCGTGCTTCAGGCGGGCAGCCTGTCGGCGGCGGCGCGGGACCTGGGCATAGCCCAGCCCACGGTGGGGCGGCATATCGAGACCCTGGAACTGGCCCTGGGGGGCGATCCCCTGTTCACCCGCTCGCCCGGCGGCCTGCGCCCCACCGAGGCGGCCCTGGCGCTGCAGCCCCACGCCCAGGCCATGGCCGCCGCCGCCGAGGCCCTGATCCGCACGGCGTCCGGGGCGGCGGAGGCGGCGCGCGGCACGGTGCGGATCACCGCCAGCGATGTGGTCGGCGGCGAGGTGCTGCCCGCCATCCTCACCGATTTTCATGAGCAGCATCCGGACGTGATCATCGAGCTGGCCCTTTCCAACCGGCCCGAGGACCTGCTGCGGCGCGAGGCGGACATCGCCGTGCGCATGGTCCGCCCGACGCAGGACGCCCTGCTTGCCAAGCGGATCGGCACGGTGGACGTCGGCCTGTTCGCCCATCGCCGATATCTGCAGCAGCATGGTGAGCCTCGGACCCTGGATGAGCCGGGCCATGTGGCGGTGGGTTTCGACCGCGATCCCTCGATCGCCCGTGCCGTGCGCGCCATGAACCTGCCGTTGACCCGGGATTTCTTTGCCTTCCGCAGTGACAGCGACCTGGCGCAGCTGGCGGTGCTGCGGGCGGGCTATGGCATCAGCGGCTGCATGTACGGCATCGCCCGGCGGGACCCTAACCTGGTCAATGTCCTGAAGGAGGTGGGCTTCGAGATGGAAATGTGGGTGGTGATGCACGAGGACCTGAAGGCCAGCCGCCGCATGCGCCTGATGTTCGATCACCTGGTGGAGCAGCTCACGGCCTATGCGGCGACGAGCCAGAGGGGCGGGTGACGCGGTGTGCGAGCCGGGAACAAAGGGCCAACCAACACGGTTAAAATATAGTTAACACACCCCTAGCGCGGCGGTGGGGATTAACCTCGACGCCGCCGACAAGTGCTCAAACCAGCCGCGCTTCCAGCGCCGCCATGTCCGGCACGAACAGGGTCTGGCCCCGACGGTTGGACTCGGTGATGAAGTCGCGCAGGGGCTGGCTTCGCAGGGCTTCGGCGGGGACCTCGCCGAGCACGGCGATGCGCATGTGGTAGTTGGTGATCTTCTGCAGGATGGCGCCGGCCAGGCCGCTCTTCAGGCTGAAGAAGGCCGGGGCCAGCCGCGCCACGGGGACGACGATCAGGCTGGCGCGGGCGCCCAGCGCCTCGCCGATCAGGTCGAGGGCGTCGTTTTCGGAGCCGATCACAGGCCCGACGTCAGCCGCCAACAGAATGGCGTTGCCGTGAATTTCGATGAGGCTGTGGGTCATGACGCCCTCCTGTTGCGGGCGCGCGGCCCGCGATCAGGAAGGCGCCCTGAAAAGTCCTATTCCGCGGTGTCGGTATCGGCGTCGATGCGGTCGCCGGCGCCGGCGGCGCGTTCGGCGATCCGGGCGGACTTACCGCGACGGTCACGCAGGTAGTAGAGTTTGGCGCGCCGCACGGCGCCGCGGCGACGCACTTCGATGCTCTCGATCATCGGGCTCATCACCGGGAAAACCCGCTCGACGCCTTCGCCGAAGCTGATCTTGCGGACGGTGAAGTTTTCCATCAGGCCCGCGCCGGAGCGCCCGATACAGACGCCTTCGTAGGCCTGCACGCGCTCACGCTCGCCTTCCTTGATGCGCACGTTGACGCGGAGGGTGTCGCCCGGTTGGAACGGCGGGATCTTCTTGCCTTCGAGGAGGCGAGCGACCTCTTCCTTCTCGAGTTCGGCGATGATGTCGGCCATATCAAAATTCCTTTTCCGTACTGGGCTTTACTCGCCCTTTGGCTGTTGATTGGCGGTTCGCTTGGCCCAGAGATCCGGGCGCCGCTCCCGCGTGGTCAGTTCCCGCTGCGCCTTGCGCCATTTGGCCACCTCTGCGTGGTGACCCGACAGCAGCACCTCGGGGATATCGTGGCCTTCGAACGTCCGCGGTCTGGTGAACTGCGGGTGCTCGAGGAGACCGTCCTCGAAACTCTCTTCACTGAGGCTTTCGGCCTGGCCCAACACACCGGGCACCAGCCTTACGCAAGCCTCGATCACCACCTGGGCCGCCGCCTCGCCACCGGCGAGCACCGCGTCTCCGACGGAGACCTCCTCGAACCCCCGGGCGTCGATCACCCGCTGGTCCACCCCCTCGAACCGGCCGCACAGAACGATCAGGCCAGGGGCCTTGGACCATTCCGCCGCGCGCGCCTGGGTCAGGGGCCGACCCCGGGCGCTCATATACAAAAGCGGCCGCCCCGCCACCTCTACGCTGTCCAGCGCAGCGGCGATCACGTCCGCTCTCATTACCTGTCCAGGACCGCCACCCGCGGGGGTGTCGTCAAGGAAGCCGCGCTTATCCTTGGAAAACCCCCGAATGTCCAGTGTTTCCAATCGCCACAGGTCCTGCTCGCGCCAGGCCGTGCCGATCAGCGAAACCCCCAGCGGGCCAGGAAAGGCCTCGGGAAACATGGTCAGGACGGTGGCGGTGAAGGGCATGGGGTCGGGGTATAGCGCCGCGATCCGGACAGGTCACTTCGCCAGCGTCAGACCGCACCATTGCTCAAAGTGCCGAAAGTCCCTGTCACGCGCGATCAGGGGGACGCCGGAGTCGATGCAGGCTTGGGCGATAAGGGCGTCACCAAGCCGCGCCTTGAGGCCCTTGGTAATCAGCAAGCGCCGGTTGCGTCCGGCGCGTTCCCAAAAGCCGGGCATAATCGGCAGGAGGCGAGCTTGGCTTATCAGGGAGTCCACCGCCTCCTCCATCACCGCGCCGGCGCGCAGCTCGGTGAGGACCGGCGGCGGCAGGATCAGTTCCAGGGCGTTCATGGCGTTTTCGAGCAGGGCTGTATCGGGGCCTTCATCACCGGTCAGGTAGGCGATGAGGCTGCTCGTATCAGCGGCGATCAAAGCACGTTCCCGTGCTCGTCGAATTCGCGGTCCTCACGCAATTCATCAAGGTCGACGTCAAACTTCACCTTGCCTTTGAGGGCGCGGAGCCGGTCGTAGAACGCCTGGTGCGTGAGTTTCTCGAGACCTCGGCGCAAGGTCTCCGTGACGCCTTCGCCGGTGTGTTCCTGGGCCGCGGCCAGCAGTTCAGCCGGGACGAAGGCAGTGATCTTTCGCATCTCGCTCATATGGCGGACCATGCCATATTCAGACACCAGCATCAATGACCGGTGTGCGCAGAGCGCGCCCGTCCCCCATCAACAGACCTTGGCAAGGCCAGCCAGAGGCCTAATGCCGTCGCGCTGTCATGGCTAGCAACGCCCTTGCCCTCCCGATCTTCCGTGCGCCAAAACGAAGGTCAACGCGGTTCCTCGGGGGACCACAGCAGAACTTTCGGGAGGAATACCCATGGCCGTGACCGAGACCCGATTCCGCTACGAAGGCGCCGATGGGACCGGCCTGGCCGGGTTCGTCTGGCGTGGGACGGCCCAGCCCAAGGCGGTGCTGCAGCTGGCGCACGGAGCCGGGGAGCATGCCGGGCGGTACCTCGGGTCGATGGCGCCGATCATCGAGGCTGGCTACCTGATCTACACCGCCGACCATCGCGGCCACGGCCTGACCTCGGGCATGACCAGCCTGGGGGACTTCGGCCCAGGTGGGGCGCCGGCGGCGGTGGACGACATGGCGGTGCTAAGCCGCCGGGCGCGGGCGGAGAATCCGGACCTGCCGCTGATCCTGATGGGCCATTCCATGGGGGCGATGTTCTCCCAAGCCTATGTCCTGGACCACTCGGAGCTGATCGACGCCCTGGTGCTGTCGGGAACCGCGGGGCCTGGGCCGCGTCCGGCGGGCGGGCCCAACAGCGGCTACGCCAATCCGCGCACCGACTATGATTGGCTGAGCCGCGATGAGGCGGAGGTGGATAAATATATCGCCGACCCGTTCTGCGGCATCCGCTTCAAGCCGGAGTCCATGGCCAGCTTCATGGCCCTGCGCGAGCGGGACATGGGGCCGGCCGCCCTGGCCAAGATCAAGAAGGGCCTGCCCACCTATGTGATGGTGGGCGACGAGGACCCGATCAACCAGAAGCTGGCCACCCTGACGCCGCTGGTGGAGGCGTACCGGGCGGCGGGGCTGGACGTGACGCTGAAGGTCTATCCCGGCGGGCGGCACGAGATGCTCAACGAAACCAACCGGGCCGAGGTGGTGACGGACCTACTGGCGTGGCTGGACGGTGCGGTGGCGAAGCTCAATCGCGGGTAGGGCTACGCTCTCTTCCCCCTCTGGGGGAAGTACCCGCGAAGCGGGGGAAGGGGGCTCCAGCCGGGCGCGGGCGTGGGTTCTCCGCTGGAGCCCCCATCGTCTCGGCGCCCCATACCTTTTGTAGTTCGCCGGCCAGGGGCGGCGGGGCGCCGATCCACTTCCCCCAAACGGGGAAGAGATTAGGAGCGCCCAGCTGCCCGGACGCTCCCTCGCGGTGGCGATATCGCTATAGCCTAGAGGCGTTCGACGATGGTCACATTGGCCAGGCCGCCGCCTTCGCACATGGTCTGCAGGCCATAGCGTTTGCCGCGCGCCTGCAGGGCGCTCAGCAGGGTGGTCATCAGCTTGGTGCCCGACGCGCCCAGGGGGTGGCCCAGCGCGATGGTGCCGCCGTTGACGTTCAGCCGCTCCGGATCGGCGCCCAGTTCCTGCAGCCAGGCCACCGGCACCGAGGCGAAGGCCTCGTTGACTTCGTAGAGATCGATATCGTCGATCTTCATGCCGGCCCGTTCCAGGGCGCGCTTGGTGCCGGGGATCGGAGCTTCGAGCATGATCACCGGGTCGCCGCCCACCAGGGTCAGGTTGTGGATGCGGGCGATGGGCTCGACGCCAAGGTCCTTGAGGCCCTTGGCCGAGACCACCATGACGCCGCTGGCGCCGTCGCAGATCTGGCTGGAGGTGGCGGCGGTGATGCGGCCGCCTTCGCGCAGCAGCTTCACGCCGCGCATGCCTTCCAGGCTGGAGTCGTAGCGGATGCCTTCGTCGGTGGTGTGCAAGGTCTCGTTACCGTCGGCGTCCTTGACCAGGATGCCGACGATCTCGTCCTTGAAGGCGCCGCTCTGGGTGGCGGCGATGGCGCGCTGGTGGCTGGTGTAGCCGAACTGGTCCAGCTGATCCTTGGTCAGGTTGTACTTCTCGGCCACCATCTCGGCGCCCATGAACTGCGAGAACTGGATGTTGGGGTAGCGCTTCTGCTGCGCCGGGCTCATGGGCGTGCCCAGGCCCTCCTTGGCCGGCAGGATCACCGGGGTGCCCATGGGCACGCGGGTCATGCTCTCGACGCCGGCGGCGATGACGATGTCCATGGTCCCGCTCATGATCGCCTGGGCGGCGAAGTGCAGGGCCTGTTGCGAAGAGCCGCACTGGCGGTCGACGCTGGTGGCCGGCACGCTCTCGGGCAGGCGCGAGGACAGCACCGCGCCGCGCGCGACGTTGTTGCCCTGTTCGCCGGCCTGGCCGACGCAGCCCATGATCACGTCCTCGATCAGCGCCGGATCGGCGCCGCTGCGGTCGAGCAGGCTGTTGAGCACCTGGCCGGCGAGGTCGGTGGGGTGCCAGCCGGCCAGTTTGCCGCCCTTGCGGCCGCCAGCGGTGCGGGCGGTGGCGACGATGTAAGCTTCGGCCATGAGGGTGTTCCTTCGATAGATAGGCCAAGGGGAATGATGGCCATCACTATCCGAGGCGCCGCCGCGTTAGCCAATGGGGGAATTGGGGTCTGATCTAAGCCGGCAGCAGGCGGCCCAGCCGTTCGCCGTCCAGGCGGAAGCTGGTGGGCAGGACCTTGGGGTTGGGCTTTTGCAGCTTCAGGGCCTTGGCGGCGCGGGCCACGGCCAGCTTGGCCACGGCCGCCGGCGTGACGCCGGCGTCGATGGCGGGGTGGGCGCCCAGGCGGCGGCGCAGGACGCCGTTGGCGTAGATGACATTGGCGCGCAGCAGGGCCGCCGGGGTCATGAACTCCACCGACAGGGAGACGTTTAGCATCGAGCCGTTCTCGATCCGGTGCGGGGCGTTCTGGCGCCAGGTGACCATCGAGCCTGGCGTCAGGTCGTGGACCTCCGCCCCGGCGTCCCACTGGGGGCGATAGCCGAACTGTTCGGCGGTCTCGCGCAGGACGATGCGTTCCAGCTGTTCGTCGCTGACATAGGGCTCAGCCACCGGATAGACCCAGACGCGCTTCTGCCCGCGGATCTGCCACAGGGACACCAGCGCCACGTCCAGATGGTAGAAGACCTGGGCGTCGGCCGAGGAGATCAGCAGGCCCAGGTCGCGCTTGAAGGTCTTCACGCCTGGGGCGTGGGCGGCCTTGTCGGCGAAGATCTCGTCGCTGAGGGCGGCATATTCCGGCAGGTGAAGATTGGTCTCGCGCAGGTTCAGCCAGATGCGTCCGGCCTTGGCGGCCTCCAGCAACTGGGCGCCGGAAAGGTCTCCGGCGGCGCCGCGGCGCCAAGTGTCCCAGGCCACCGGGTCCTGGCCCATGGTGAAGACGCCGAGCGCGCTGCGCGGATAACGGTCCAGGGTCTCCGCCAGGCCCTCGTCGGTGAACATCGCCCGTTGGTGCAGGGCGTGCTGGAAGGTCAGGTTCTCGCGGGTGAAGCCCTTGGCCTTGCCGGCGGTCCAGTCGGTGATGACGCTCATACGGCGGCTCCGGCTGCGGCGACCCCGGGGGCGCTGGGCGCGGTGCGGCCATAGAAGTGAATCTTGAAAGGCCCCCACCACAGCGTCTTGCCCAGACCCCGCGCGGCGCGGTCCAGGGCTTGGGCGCGGTCGGGCGCATGGAACAGCCATTTGACGGCGGCGACGGCGCCAAAGACGGCCGTCTGGGCCAGACCGATGGCCATCCAGCGGGCCACGCCCACCCGGTCCGGCGGGCTGGCCATCGCGCAGGCGCTGGTAGGACCCTGGCCATAGGCGAAGGCACGGGGGATGGCATAGGCCAGGGACAGGCGCTCGGGCACGGGGTCTTCCCAGACCCAGGCGTCGGGGGCCCAGGCGAAGCGCGCGCCGGCGGCCTTCATCTGGCCGAACAGCAGGTCGTCCTCGCCGCCGATGTGGTTGCGGATGGCGGCGAAGGGGGCGGTGGGATCGGGCATGGCGGCGCGGCGGATCAGGCTGTCGCCGCAGCCGTAGTAGTGGTCGATCAGGCCCTCGGCATCGGGACCCTCGCGAGAGAAGAACCGTTCCAGATAGGGGCGGTGCCGTTGCACGCTCCCCGGGGCGCGGGCGCGGACGGGGCCGAAGACGGCGTCGGCGTCGTACCGCGCCTGAACGGCCAACAGGGCGGCCAGCCAGCCTTCCGGCGCCTCTTCGTCGTCGTCGAGGAAGGCGATGGTCTCGCCCACGGCCTTGGCCATGGCGGCGTTGCGGGCGTTGGCGACCCCAGCCCGGGGCTCGTGCACATAGTGGACCGGAAAGGGCGCCTCGGCGGCCAGCTGTCCCGCCAGGGCCTGGGCCGAGGGGACCTGATCGTTGTCGACAATCACCAGTTCCAGCGCGGCAAAGTCCACGCCGCCCTGGCGGAACAGGGAGCGGGCGGCAGTGGCCAGGCCCGTGGGCCGGCGCTGGGTGGGGACGATCAGGCTGATCATGCTTGTTCCCTGGGGCATGCCTATTCCAAAGGGATGGCGGACCGCTTGCGGGTCTGGTCGGTGAGCGCCTGGGCGAAGCCTATCGCGCGACCGGTTAGGCTAAGTTCAACGGTGGCGATGATGTCGAGGCGACGGCGCAGCTTGCCGGCCAGACCCGCGCCATGGGCGCCGGCGGCGGCCCAGGCCTGTTCGCGGCCTCGCGCCGCCCGGCCGGCGTTGGAGGCGGCCCCGGCCAGACCCTCGCCGATGGAAATCTGGGTCTGGGCGTAGGGTCGCTTGTAATGGTCGTGGCCGGGACCCAGGTCGAAGGTCTTCAGCCCCAATTCCGGCATCATGGCGATGGCCCGCCACAGGAACAGCTGGCCGGGGGAATAGGCGTTCAGCTCCGGATCGGCCGAGGCCAGCCAGGGGTGGTAGACATCGCCCTGGCGCACGCCGAACTGGCCGGCCACTAGGCGGTCGCCGGCATAGAGGTTGACCATCAACCCCTGGAAGTCGCCCTCGCGGGTCTCAAAGAACCGCTCGAACAGGGCCTGGATCCAGTCGGGGCTGAGGAAATCGTGGGTGCCGGTGCGGCGCAGCTGCTCGCGCTTCCAGGCGATCAGCTTGTCGAAGCCGGCGCGGGAATAGTCGGGGCCGACCATGGTCAGTTCGCCCAGGTCGCGGCCCAGCTTGTGGTCCAGCCGGCGCCAGTTCTTGAACTTCTTGGCCCCCGCGGCGCGGACGGTCTCCAGATAGGCCTCCGGCCCGTCGGTGAGCTGGACCACATGCGAGTCCGCCCGCGCGGCGATGTCGTTGGCAAAAACGCCGAAGGGATCGACAAGCCCGGTGAAGCGATAGGCGGCCAGGCCGGCGGCTGCCAGCAGCCACGGCCCCTTCAGCCCGGCGGTCTCCCGGGAGACCAGGCCATGGTAGTCGGCCAGGGGCGCGCCGATGGGGCGGGCCAGGCCGCCGGGGCGGCGGTGATGGGCCAGGTAGCCCAGGGTTTCCCCGTCTCGCTCGAAGATGGAGACGCGCGCATCGTCGCGCACCGCGCCAACCGCCTGTGCGAAATCGGGACCGAGCAGAGGGCTGGCGAAAGCCGGATTGGCGGCGGCGATGGCGCGCCATTGATCGGCGTCGCGAGCCAAAAGCTCTTTGGGATGAAGTGTTTGCGCCTTCAGCATTGCCCCGACCAGACCCCATTCGTCGCCCATCTCCCCCAGCGGAGGCGGGTTTAGGATCAGTTCATCAGCAATGGGCGTGCCGAAGCGGGGTGGGGTGGCAGGTGACGCGCGGGCGCTCAGGCGCTAGACGGGCGCCCTAGAGCGGGTTGAGGAAAAGTGGGAACCGGTTTTCCGCCCGCAACCCGCTCTCAATGCCAACGCGATCTAGGCTTCAAGACCAAGCCAAGACAAAGGATATCGGTTTCGTGCGACTGCCCCAGGCCCGGCTAGATCAGGTGCTCGACCGCTATCGCGAGGTCGAGGCGCGCATGGCCGCCGCCACCGAGGGCGTCGAGATCGTCCGCCTGTCGAAGGAACACGCCGAGATCCGGCCGGTGGCCGATGCGGTGAAGGCCCTGGAAAAGCTCTGGGCCGAGCGCGCCGAGCTGGAAGAGATGGCCAAGGCGGACGACGCCGAGATGGCCCAGATGGCCCGTGACGAGCTGCAGGCCCTGGACGAGAAGACGCCGGAGCTGGAGCGGGCCGTGGCCCTGCTGCTGGCCCCCCGCGACGCCGACGAAAACGCCTCGGCGATCCTGGAAGTGCGAGCCGGCACCGGCGGCGACGAGGCGGCCCTGTTCGCCGGCGACCTGTTCCGCATGTACAGCCGCTATGCCGCCACCCGCGGCTGGCGCGTGGAGGTGGAGAGCGTCTCCGAGGGCGAGGCCGGCGGCTACAAGGAAGTCATCGCTTCGATCACCGGCGACGGGGTGTTCGGGCGGCTGAAGTTCGAAAGCGGCGTGCACCGGGTGCAGCGGGTGCCTGACACCGAGACCCAGGGGCGCATTCACACCTCCGCCGCCACCGTGGCCGTGCTGCCCGAGGTCGAGGATGTGGAGATCGAGGTCCGCGACGAGGACATCCGTATCGACACCTACCGCTCCAGCGGCGCCGGCGGCCAGCACGTCAACAAGACCGACTCGGCGGTGCGCATCACCCACCTGCCCACCGGCATCGTCGTCACCAGCTCTGAAAAGTCGCAGCACCAGAACCGGGCCCGGGCGATGAAGGTGCTGAAAGCCAAGCTCTACACCCAGAAGCGCGAGGCCCTGGATTCGGCGCGGTCAGAGGCGCGCAAGAGCCAGGTGGGCTCAGGCGACCGCTCCGAACGCATCCGCACCTATAACTTTCCGCAGGGCCGGGTGACGGACCACCGCATTAACCTGACCCTCTACAACCTGGCCAAGGTGATCGAGGGCGAGTCCCTGGACGACGTCATCGAGCCGCTGATCGCCGAGGATCAGGCGGCGCGGCTGGCGACGCTGGAAGACAGTCTGAACTGATACCCTTGCCCCACGCCCTCTGGGCGCGAGGGAAGAGTTGTACATTGCGCGCCTTCGAAAACCTGAGCACCTTGCGCGCCTTGAGCCAGTGCGGGGGATTTCGTGGCGGTAGGGAATGAGACTTCGGCGGCGGCGGTTGCGCATCGGCCACTGATTCCGGCGGCGGCGGTGATGCGGGAGCTGACGCCGCTGCCGCTGATCATGGGGGTGCTGCTTGGCGTCGTGTTCGGCGCCTCCTCGCTCTACCTGGTGCTCAAGGTCGGCCTGACGGTGAGCGCCTCGATCCCGGTGGCGGTGATCTCGCTGACCCTGTTCCGCATCCTCAAGCGCTTCGGCCTGGGCGGCGCCACGATCCTGGAGAACAACATCGTCCAGACCGCCGGCTCGGCGGGGGAGTCCATCGCCTTCGGCCTGGGCGTGACCATGCCGGCGATCATGATCCTGGGCTTCGACCTGGAGATCATGCGGGTGATCGTGGTGGCGGTGCTGGGCGGGCTGCTGGGCATCCTGATGATGATCCCCCTGCGCCGGGCGCTGATCGTGCAGCAGCACGGGGTGCTGAAATACCCGGAAGGCACGGCCTGCGCCGAGGTGCTGAAGGCCGGGGCCACGCCGGAGGAACGGGCCATGGGCGTGGACCTGCCGCAGGACGCTGAGGACCGCCAGGCCGCGGCGTCCGGGGCCGGGACCATCTTCCTCGGGTTCGGCATCGGCGGGGTCTACAAGCTGGCCATGGAAGCCTTCAAGCTGTGGAAGGACACGCCGGAAAAGATCTTCGGCGCGCCCCTGGCGGCCGGCTCCCTCTCGGCGGAGATCTCGCCGGAGCTGCTGGGCGTCGGCTATATCATCGGCCCGAAGATCGCCACCACCATGGCCGCCGGCGGGGTGCTGGCCTATCTGGTGCTAATCCCGGCCATCAAGTTCTTCGGCGGCGCCGGCGGGATGATCCTGCCCCCCGGAACCATCCCCATCAGCCAGATGGGGCCCGACGAAATCCGCGGCGCCTATGTGCTCTATATCGGCGCCGGGGCGGTGGCGACGGGGGGCATCATCAGCCTGGTCCGCTCCCTGCCGATGATCTGGGGCGGCCTCACCGGTGGCCTGGCGGACATGCGCGCGCGACGGGCGGACAAGGCCAATGGCGCGGCGGCGACCGGCGTTACCCCCCGCACCGACCGCGACCTGCCCAGCAGCTTCGTGATCGGCGGGGTGATCCTCGTGCTGGTGGGGATCATGCTGGCGCGGACCCTGAACATGAACCTGATGGGCGCGGCGCTGATCGTGCTGTTCGGCTTCCTGTTCGTCACCGTCTCCTCGCGCCTGACCGGCCAGATCGGCTCGTCGTCCAACCCGATCTCGGGGATGACGGTGGCGACCCTGCTGCTCACCTGCCTGATCTTCCTGGTGCTGGGCTGGACCGGTCCGACCTATTACGTCACCGCCCTGTCGGTGGGCGGCATCGTCTGCATCGCCGCTTCCAACGGCGGCACCACCTCCCAGGACCTGAAGACAGGCTTCCTGCTGGGGGCGACGCCGCGTTCGCAGCAGATCGCCATCCTGGCCGGGGCGGCGGCCTCGGCCCTTCTGCTGGGGCCGATCCTGCTGAAGCTGAACGATACGGCCACGGTCTATGTGCCGGTCACCGCCATTGCCAGCGCGCCGCAAGCCACCAAGGGGGGCGGCCCCGACACGGTGGTGGGGACCTGGCAGGCCCCGGCCGCGGCCCTACCCGGCCTCAAGCAAGAGACTTTGCGTGGCCCTCAGGCCTCGAAGGATGGCGCCAGCTACGGCGTCTATCAGAAGACCGACGACGTCGGCGGCCCGGTGGGGCGCTATCTGGTCAACGCCCAGGGGGCGCCGGTCTATCTGGTCGATCCGGGCATCAACGGCATCCACAAGGTGCGTCCCGACGGGACCAAGGTGGAGAAGTTCAGCGCGCCCAAGGCCACGCTGATGAGCTACATCATCAAGGGCATCCTCAATCAGCAGCTGCCGTGGACCCTGGTGATCCTGGGGGCGATGATCGCCGCGGTGCTGGAACTGTGCGGCATCCAGTCCCTGGCCTTCGCGGTAGGGGTGTATCTGCCGATCTCGTCCTCGACGCCGGTGTTCATCGGCGGGGCGGTGCGTTGGCTGGTGGATCGGCACATCAAGCGCCGCACCCGCCACCTGAACCTCAGCGAGGAAGAGCTGACGGCGGAGGGGGACAAGAGCCCCGGGGTGCTGATGGCCAGCGGCTATATCGCCGGCGGCGCCATCGCCGGCATCGGCATCGCCTTCATCTCCGGCGCCATGGTCAGCTTCAACCAGCAGATCACCGACGTGATGACCGCCTCCAACCCGTTCTTCGACGGCCCCTGGTCCGACGCCCTGTCGATCCTGCCCTTCGCGGCGATCATGCTGGCGCTGTACCTGGCGGGAAGGGCCGAGCGGGCGGGTTAGGCCGGTCGCCGCGCCCGCATGGCCTGAGCAATCGTCCCGTCGTCCAGCCAGTCCAGGTCGCCGCCCACCGGAACGCCCCGGGCCAGCATGGTCACCTGCACCCCCGCCTGAGCCAAGCGGTCGGCGACATAGTGGGCGGTGGTCTGGCCGTCGACGGTGGCCGGCAGGGCCAGGACGACCTCGCGCACCGCCTCGTCGGTGGCGCGCTGGACCAGGGCCGTGACCCTAAGCGCCTCGGGACCGACCCCGTCCAGGGCCGAGAGCAGGCCGCCCAGCACGTGGTAGCGGCCGCGGAAGGCGCTGGCCCGCTCCATGGCCCAGATCGAGCCCACCTCTTCCACCACGCAGATCAGCGCGCCGTCGCGGGCGTGGTCGCAACAGATGGCGCAGGGGTCGCTGGTGTCCAACGCGCCGCAGACCTGGCAGACCCGCACCTTCGCCGCCGCGTCGGCCCGGGCGGCGGCCAAGGGAGTGAGCAGGACGTCGCGCTTCTTGAGTAGCTGCAAGGCCGCGCGGCGGGCCGAGCGGGGGCCTAGCCCCGGCAGCTTGGCCAGCAGGGCGATCAGGCGTTCAATCTCGGGTCCGGCGGAGGAAGCCATGGGCTCCTAGATAGGGGTCTTCGGCGGGGTGGGCGAATCGTCTTGCTCACGCCAGCTTGGCGGTTCGGATCAGCGGGGGCCAGCCAATGGTCCGTGACGGGATAGGCTCTCTTCCCCTGAACGAAGTGGTGGGGGAAGTGGATCGGCGCCCGGCCGGCCTCAGCCGGCGACCACGGAAGGAATGCGGCGACGAGACGAAGGGGGTTCCAGCGGAGTGGCGGCGCCAGCGTCAAGCTGGAGCCACCTTCCCCCTTCGGGGTACTTCCCCCACCGCTGCGCTCGGGGGAAGAGAGTTGCGCTAGAACTTCGGCATTCCGGGCATGCCCGCCAGGGGGCCGGCGATGTCGCGCATCATGTCCGACTGGGTGGTTTCCAGCTTGCGGCGGGCGTCGGCGTGGGCGGCGACGATGAGGTCGGCGACGATCTCGCCTTCGCCCGGGGCCATCAGGGTCTCGTCGATCACCACGCGGAAGAGCTCGCCCGAGCCTTTGAGCGTGACCCGCACCATGCCGCCGCCAGCCGCGCCGTCGATCTCGGTGTCGGCCAGGCGCGCCTGGGCGGCCTGCAGCTTTTCCTGCATGGCCTGGGCCTGTTTCATCAGCGATCCGAGATCCTTCACGGGTCCCTACTCCTCAGTCGTCATCGTCGATGGGGTCTTCGTCGCTGGGGGCGGCGACTTCCGGCGCGGCCAGTTGGCGGACTTCCACCAGCTGGGTTCCGGGAAAGGCGGTCATCACCGCCTGGATGAAGGGTTCGGCCAGGGCGTCCTCGCGGGACTTGGAGCGTTCGCGCTTTTCCCGCTCCATCAGGGTCTCGGCCCCGCCACTGCCCTCCGCCGCCACCAGCCAGGGCTGGCCGGTCCATTCCTTCAGACGGCCCACCAGGCGCTGGGCCAGGTTGGCGGGGGCGCCGGGGACGGGTTCAAAGGTGATGGCCCCCATGCGGAAGCTGATCGGCCGCATATAGCGTTCCACGTCGAGCTTCAGCCCGATGTCGCGGCGCTCGTCGATCAGGCGCACCACGTCCTCGAAGGACTGCAGGGTTGCCTGCGGTTGCACGGCTTCGGCGCGGGGCGCGGCCTGCATCACCGAGGCGCGGGCGTTGGCGCCGCCACCACCCCCGCCGCCGGGCATGCCGCCGCCGCGCGGGGCGCCGCCGCCGGGCAGGCCCTCGCCGGACTGCAGGGCCTTCAGCGCCTCTTCCGGGCCGGGCAGGTCGGCGGCGTAGGCCAGGCGGATCAGGGCCATCTCCACCGCCGCGGCGGGATCGGGGGCGCGGCGCACCTCGTCGTGGGCCTTGAGCAGCATCTGCCACAGACGCGACAGGCTGCCGGCCGACAGGGCGGCGCCCAGGGCGGCCAGGCTGGCGGCCTGTTCGCGGGGCAGGGCCAGGACGTCGGGACCCAGGGCCTTGGCCACCGCCGCGCCGTGGCAGTGTTCCAGCAGGTCGCCGACGATGGTCGCCGGGTCGGCGCCGAAACCATAGAGGGTGCGGAAGCTCTCGATGGCCGGGCCGGCCTCGCCGCGTACCATCTTCTCGAACAGGCCGATGGTCTGGGCTCGGTCGGCCAGGCCCAGCATGTCGCGCACGGTGACGGCGGTGACCGCCTGGCCGGCGTCGCCCTGGACGATGGCCTGGTCCAGCAGCGACTGGCTGTCGCGCACCGAGCCCTCCGCCGCGCGGGCGATCAGGGTCAGGGCCTCCGCGTCGATCTTGGCGCCCTCGGCGTCGGCGATCTTGGATAGGTGCTTGATCAGCACGTCCGGCTCGACCCGGCGCAGGTCGTAGCGCTGACAGCGAGACAGGATGGTCACCGGCACCTTGCGGATCTCGGTGGTGGCGAAGATGAACTTGGCGTGCGGCGGCGGCTCTTCCAGGGTCTTGAGCAGGGCGTTGAACGCCGCCGTCGACAGCATGTGCACTTCGTCGATGACATAGACCTTGTAGCGCGCCTCGGCGGGGGCATAGCGCACCCCGTCCAGCAGCTCGCGCATCTCATCGACCTTGGAGCGGCTGGCGGCGTCCAGCTCCAGCACGTCCATGTGCCGGCCCTCGGTGATCAGGGCGCAATGGCGGCCGGGGGTGGCCAGGTCGGTGACGCTGGGCTGGTGGACCGTGTCGGTCTCATAGTTCAGGGCCCGGGCCAGCAGGCGGGCGGTGGTGGTCTTGCCCACCCCGCGCACCCCGGTGAGCATGAAGGCGTGGGCGATGCGGCCGGTGGAGAAGGCGTTGGTCAGGGTGCGGACCATGGCCTCCTGGCCGATCAGGTCCTCGAAACTTTGCGGCCGGTACTTGCGGGCCAGGACGGTGTAGGCGGCGCCGGCGGCCGGCAGTTGCTCGGCCGTGGCCGGCTTGGCGGGGGCCGGTTGCGCCGCGGCGGGCTGCGGCGCGTCGCCAAAGATATCGACCGTCAGCTCGTCACGCTCGGGGGCTTCCGATTCGGGGGCGTCCGTCTCGGGCGTGAGGTCTGAATCGGCCATCTGGTTCTAAGGACTTGGGTGAGGTGGAGACCGGCAGACGACCCGGAGTAAATCTCGTTACGGCTGCTTCCTTCCGGACCTGACCGGATTGGCGAGGCCTCCGCCCATCGCCGATCTCCGCCCCCTATATCGCGTGGCCGGCGCGGCGGCGCAAGCGGGGCGTCCAGGTTTCCGCCCCCTGACGGCCCGACGGGCATTTGCGGGGCCTGGTGGGCATCTGCCGTCTTGGCCAGGGCGCACGATCTCGCTTAGAAGCGTCGCATGCCCCTAGACGCCTTCATGAACACCTTCGCCGGCAACCCCCTGGATCGCGCCAGCGACCGGCGGCGTGACGCCTCCTGGATCGCCGATCAGCTGGCCGCGCCGGACTCCCTGGGGGTGGCCATCTGGAACGGCAAGCCTCTGGTGGAAGACGCCAAGGCGGGGGGCGTGCAGATCGCCTACCTCTCGGCGGGCATGGTCAAGGAACTGGCGGCGGGGAACGAGCGGTTGCTGTTCCTGGGTCTGTGGCAGGGGACGGCGGTGTTCGCGGTGGACATGGACGGCCCCGCCGATCCGGCTGACGGGCCGCTGGAGGGCCTGGGCCGGTTCGAGGACCTGCGCGCCATCGCCCTGACCCTGCCGCACACCGACGCGGCCATGCTGGCCACCGCCAAGCAGATGTTCGAATGGCGCAGACGGCACAAGCATTGCGCCGTCTGTGGCCAGCCTTCGGAGGTTGCGGAGGCGGGCTGGAAGCGCGTCTGCCCGGCGTGCAAGGCCGAGCATTTTCCCCGCACCGACCCCGTGGTGATCATGTTGCCGGTCAAGGGCGAGAAGTGCCTGCTTGGCCGCCAGGCGGCCTGGCCCAAGGGCATGTTCTCCGCCCTCGCCGGCTTCCTGGAACCGGGTGAGACCATCGAGGAGGCCTGCGCGCGGGAACTGATGGAGGAGGCGGCGCTGCGGGCGACCAAGGTCCGCTACCACTCCACCCAGCCCTGGCCCTATCCCTCGTCCCTGATGATCGGCCTGATCGCCGAGGTGGAGAACGAGGACGCCACGCCGGACCAGACCGAGCTGGACGAGGTGCGCTGGTTCACCCGTGAAGAGGCCAAGGTGCTGATCACCGGCTCGCTGCCGGGGGCGCGGGCGCCCGGCGCGATGGCCATCGCCTTTCAGCTGATCAAGGCCTGGGCGGAAGAGGGGTAGGGCTTCCCCCACGCGCGATGCTCGCGGGGGAAGCGTTTACGAGAACAGCGCGATCACGTCTCGTACGGCCAACACCGCCAGCACCAGGCTCGACAGCACGAAGACGCTGAACCGGACCATCACCGCGTTGACGGTGGCCTGGACCAGGGTGTGGACCAGGCGCAGGGCCACATAGACCCAGGCGATGACGATGTTCCAATGGTCCTGCTGGCCGGCCAGGTAGCTGTAGAAGACCAGGGCGTAGAACAGCGTCGGCTGCTCCATCAGGTGGTTATAGTTGTCCGCCACCCAGCGGACGCGGTCAGGCAGGATGTCCAGTGAGCCCGGCGCGCGGGCGGCGTCCGGGGTGATCCCCGCCTTCTGGATGGCCGGGATGCGCAGGGCGTAGAGCCAGACCAGCACGATCAGCGACCAGACGATCAGCGCCAGGGCCGGCGTCAGGATGGAATGCGTCAGCGGCGATTCATTGGGCATGCGGCCTCCCCAGGCTTTTCTGGGAGCTTAGAGAGGCGCAAGCCAGACCGCTAGAGGCCGTTGGTTTCGCGGAACGGGTCGGCGGCATAGACCCCCAGTACCTCGACATGGTCGGAGAAGAACCGCAGCTCGTCGAAGGCGTGGGCCAGGCCGGGATCCTCTGGGCGGCCGTCGACCTCGGCGTAGAAGAAGGTGGCCGTGAAGGCGCCGTTCTCCATGTAGCTTTCCAGCTTGGTCATGTTGACGCCGTTGGTGGCGAAGCCGCCCATGGCCTTGTAGAGCGCGGCGGGGATGTTGCGGACGCGGAAGACGAAGCTGGTGACGCACTTGACCCCGGGCGGCGGCGCCGGCGGATCGGCCTGGGCCGTCAGCACCACGAAACGGGTGGTGTTGTGCGCCTCGTCCTCGATATCGCGGGCGAGGATTTCCAAGCCATAGATCTCCGCGGCCAGGGCCGGGGCGATGGCCCCGCGAGTGGAATCCGGATGGTCGGCGACGATGCGGGCCGAGGCGGCGGTGTCGCTGGCGGCCTCCATGGTCACCCCCAGCCTGCGCAGCAGGCGGCGGCACTGGCCCCAGGCGAAGGGCATGGAGACCACGGTCTTCAGGTCTTCGATCCGGGTCCCCGGATTGGCCATCAGCTGGAAATGGATCGGCTTGAATCGCTCGCCGATGATCTTCAACCCCGACGCCGGCAGCAGGTGGTGCACGTCGGCCACGCGGCCGGCGATGGAGTTCTCCACCGGGATCATGCCCAGCGCGCAGGCGCCGGACTTCACCGCCTCGAAGGCGTCCTCGAAGGTGGCGTGGGGCGCCGGTTCATAGTCGGGATAGTGGGTGCGGCAGGCCTCGTCGCTGTTGGCGCCGGGTTCCCCCTGGAAGGCGATCTTCTGGTTCACGGATGGCTCATTTCTAAGGCTCGGGCGGCCGCCAAATCGGCCGGGGTGTCGACGGACAGGGGCGCGGCGGGGATCACCGTGGCCCAGATGCAAAGCCCCAGCTCCAGGGCGCGCAACTGCTCCAGTCCCTCGCGCCGCTCCAGCGGCGAGGGCGGGGCGGCGTTGAACCGCGCCAGGGCGGCGCGGCGATAGCCATACAGGCCCACATGGCGCCAGATGGGCTGATCGCCATACAGGGTGGAGCGGGTGAAATAGAGGGCGCGGCCTGATATACCCGCCTCGCCAAGCGCCAGGATGGATTTCACTACATTGGGGTTGGTCCGGTCCTCGGCGGAGGCCTCGGGGGCGACCACGGTGGCGATGTCGCAGGCCGGCTGCTCGGCCAGCAGGCGGGCGCAGGCGGCGATAACGCTGGGTTCCACGAAGGGCATGTCGCCCTGCAGGTTTATGATCACGTCGTGGCGCTCCTGCGGGTCCAGCACGGCCAGGGCGGCCTGGATGCGGTCGGAGCCGGAGGGCAGGGCCGGATCGGTGAGCACGGCGCGGCCGCCGGCCGCCTCCACCGCCTCGACAATGGCCGCATCTCCCGCCGCCACGGCCACGGGGCCGACCCCCGCCGCCTGCGCCGCCCTCAGTACGCGCACGATCATAGGCAGGCCGCCGATGTCGGCCAGGGGCTTGCCCGGCAGTCGGCTGGCGGCGAGGCGCGCGGGGATCAGGATGATGGGATTCATCAGGACGCTATGGGGATTGCGACGAATTGGCGCGGGCTGGCGGTCGGTTGAAAGGTCGGCCCCAAAGGCCGGTTGCGCGGGCGGCGGTAGCGTGTAAGAGACGCGGGCGCAATAAGGGGCGGGATTCTGGCGGTGTGCGCCGGTCCCCCCATTGGGAAAATTCAGGGGCCCAATTTCGAATGAGCGACCTCACGTTCAACAAGATCGCCGGCGCTGGGCTGGTGACGGCTTTGATCATCGCCGGCCTCGCGGTTGTGCCAGGCGAGGTCTTCAAGAAAGAGCCCCCCAAGACCGCGGGCTATGCCATTGTCCCGGTGGCGGGCGGTGGCGGCGCCGGCGCGGCTGAAGTGGTCGACAGCCCGCCTGACTGGGGCACGGTTCTGGCCATGGCTGACAAGACGGCCGGCCAGGCGGTGAGCGAAAAGTGCAAGAGCTGCCACAGCTTCGACCCGGGCGGCGCCATGGGCGCCAGTGCGCCCAGCCTCTACGGTGTCCTGGGCCGCGCGCCTGGCTCCAGCCCGGCCTTCGCGGCCAACTATTCCCCGGCGATGAAGGCCTTCGGGGCCAAGATCGGCAAGTGGGACTTCGAACACATCTATGAGTTCCTGCACGGGCCGCAGAAGTACATCGACGGCACCAAGATGAGCTTCATCGGCATCAAGGAATCCCAGGACCGGATCAATCTGATCGCCTATCTCAACAGCCTGGGCTCGAACCTGCCGATCCCGGCGCCGAACCCCAAGGCCGCGGCCCCCGCCGCCGGCGCTACCGCAGCTCCGGCCGCTGCCGGCGCGACGCCCGCCGCGGCGACCGCCGCCGCCACGCCCGCCAAAAAGTAATGACCCGCCGGCCGTCGACGCTCGTCGCGGCCGGCGCGGTCTGTCTGGGCCTCGCCTCTTTCCTGAGCCTGCCCACTGCCGCGCTCGCCGCTCCGGCGCCCGCCGTGCGCATCGCCAGCCTGGCGCAACTGCCCACGCCCCTGCCGTTCCCCTATGACGTCGACGCCGACGCGGAAGGCGCGCTCAAAGCCGCCCTGAAACACGCCAAGGCCAGCCACAAGAAGGTGCTGGTGGATTTCGGCGGCAACTGGTGCGCGGACTGTCGCATCCTGGCCTCGGTGATCCAGCTGCCGGAGGTCGCGGCCTTTGTCAGCGCCCACTACGAGGTGGTGACCATCGACGTCGGCCGCTACGACCGCAACATGCAGATCCCGGCGCGGTACGGCCTGACCAAGCTACAGGGCGTGCCCAGCCTGCTGATCCTGGACGAGCACGGCAAGCTGCTCAACGCGGGTCACGAGTCGGCCCTCACCGACGCCCGCTCGATGACGCCGCAGGCCCTGGCCGACTGGCTGGCGCGCTGGACGAACTAGAGCCTTTTTACACTTGGAGCATGACGGGCGCTTCAACCGGTATCCACTTGAAGCTGTCATGCTCCAGGGTTCTGGGCGCCCCGAGGGTCGTGGCGCCGGTCTTGCTTAACGACAGGGTAACCACATCTGTCGGAGCTCCCCATGACCGCCATCGCCTTCCGCGCCCTCGACCTGATCGTGGTCACGACCCTGTTCATGGTGCTGGTGTAGGGCGTCGCGCGATCGGCGTGCTCGTTCCGGATAACAGGCTGAAGTCGCTCTCTTGATCGCCCTTCTCCCCTTGCGGGAGAAGGTGGCTCGCGAAGCGAGACGGATGAGGGGTCGTCGGAACGGCGGTGACTTGCGTTCGCGCAGGATAGTCTCTGAAGCCTCGTCGACCCCTCATCCGGACCTCCTGCGGAAGCCACCTTCTCCCGCAAGGGGAGAAGGAAGAGTTTGCCCGTCGCTTGCAAACCCTGCCCACCGGCAGAAGCCCACCGTAGCCTAGCGATCGTTGTGCACATCCACCTCGCGCCGTGAGGCGACGATGGTGACGATGAACCCGGCCAGGACGTCCAGCAGCACCATCAGGGTGATCAGGAAGAAGGTGGAGCTGGCGAACGCCGGCGCCAGCAACAGCTCCACCAACAGGGCCACGACCAGCAGCATCGACAGCGAGTGGTTGATGATGGCGATCCGCCGGCTGGTGGTGGCTTTCAGCAGCTCGATGAACAGCACCACCAGGGCGGTGGTCAGCAGCAGGTCCGAAAAGGTCACCGGCCAGACCACCCCGGTCGAGGTGGTGAAGCTGAACAGGGGCTCGACCAGGCGCGCATTGGCGGTCTTGGCGAAGAAAGCGCCGGGCAGGGTCAGGGCATAGATGTTGTAGGCCAGGGCCGGCAGGGCCAGCAGCGGCATGGCGGCGAAGAAGTTCATCGTTCCCCCGATATCACCTTGAGGGATAAGGCGTTTCGCCGCCGTCGTGAAGCGGGCGCCCTCTACCTTCCTACATTTAGGGCATGACGGGCGCTTCAACCGGTATCCACTTGAAGCTGACATGCTCTAGGGGCGATACGGCGCGCCGTCAGACCTCCTCCACGGCCCCAGGGTTGCGGGCCCGGGCCTTGAGCCACAGCACCCCCCACAGGTCGCTCACCGCCGCCCAGAGCCTTCCCAGGTTGGTGTATTTCGACCGGCCGCTGGCGCGGGGGCGGTGGTTCACCGGCTGGAAGGCGATCTCATAGCCTTCGCGGATCATGAGGGCCGGCAGGTAGCGGTGGATGTGATCGAAGTAGGGCAGGCGCAGGAAGGCCTCGCGGCGGAAGGCCTTCAGGCCGCAGCCGGTGTCGTTGGCGGTGTCGGCCAGGACGCGGCGGCGCACGGCGTTGGCCACGCGGGAGGCCAGGCGCTTGTTGGCTGAGTCCTGGCGCTTCACCCGCTCGCCGCCGACCATGGCCAGCCCCGGCGGTCCGCCCACCAGGGCGTCGGCCAGGCGCGGGCCGTCGGCGGGGTCGTTCTGGCCGTCGCCGTCCAGGGTGACGATGATCGGCGCCCGGGCCGCCAGCACGCCGGTGCGCACGGCGCGGCTCTGGCCGGCGTTGCGGGCGTGGCACAGCACCCGAAGCTGCGGGATCTCCGCCTTCAGGGCCAGCAAGGCGGCGCGGGTCCCGTCGCGGCTGGCGTCGTCCACGAACAGAATCTCGACGCGCCGCCCGGCGAAGGCGGCGGCGATCTCCCGCGCCAGGGCCGGGGCGGCGCCCGCCTCGTCGAACACCGGCACGACGATGGAGATGTCCGGGGCGATCTCGGCGGCGATCTCGGGAAGCGTGTCGGGCGGAACCTCGGGCGTCATGCCGCCTCATACCGCAAAAGCCGCGCTGATGAAGGATCGTGGTATCAAACGCGAATGAGTCTTCAGGAGCGTCTGGAGGAGTGGGCGCGCGGCGGACGAGGGCCCTTGATGGCGGCCATCGTGGCCGTTCTCGCCGGCATGCCTGGGGTATTCGCCCTGCCGCCGCTGGATCGCGACGAGGCCCGCTTTGCCCAGGCCACGTCGCAGATGCTGGAAAGCGGCGACTTCATCTCGCCCCGGTTCCAGGACCAGCCCCGTTTCAAGAAGCCTGTGGGCGTCTACTGGCTGCAAGCGGCCAGCGTGAAGCTGGCCTCGCGGGTGGAGGACCGGGCGATCTGGGCCTATCGCCTGCCGTCCCTGCTGGGGGCGGCTCTGGCGGCGGCGGCGTGCGTCTGGGGGGCGGCGGCGTTCCTGGGTCGCGCGCCAGCCGCCATCCTCGGCGCGGCCCTGGGCGCCAGCTTCATGCTCTCCACCGAGGCCTTCTTCGCCAAAACCGACGCGGTGCTGTGCGGGGCGGTGACCCTGGCCCTGGCGGCGCTGGGGCGGCTCTACCTGGCCAGCCGCGAGGGGCCTCGCGCCGGCAAGGGGGTGAAGATGCTCTTCTGGATGGGGTTGGTGCTGTCGATCTTGGTCAAGGGGCCGGTAGGCCCGCTGGTGGTGGGCCTGACCCTGGCCGGCCTGGCGATCTGGGACCGCAAGGCGCGGTGGATGCGCCACCTGGGCTGGGGCTGGGGCCTGATCTTCACCGCCGCGGTGGTCGGGCCCTGGGCCATGGCCATCACTGTTGCCACCGACGGCGCCTTCTGGGGCGCGGCCCTGGGCGGCGACCTGGCGCCCAAGCTGGCCGGGGGGCAGGAGGGCCACGGCGCTCCGCCGCTGACCTATGCCGTGGCGGCAAGCCTGCTGCTGTTTCCCGCCACCCTGTTGCTGCCCGCGGCGCTGTCGTCGGCATGGCGCAACCGGGCGGAGCCCGGGGTCCGGTTCGCCCTCTGCTGGCTGGCGCCGGCCTGGATCCTGTTCGAACTGATCCCCACCAAGCTGCCGCACTATCCCCTGCCTCTGTTCGGCGCCCTGGCCTGGCTGATGGCCCGCGCCCTGTCGGAGCCGATCGGGCGGATCTCGCGCCTGGTCGGGGCCGGCCTGGCCGCCGTCGCCGCCGTGATCCTGGCGATGGTGGGGCC
Source organism: Caulobacterales bacterium (assembly GCA_038228945.1). GTDB lineage: Bacteria > Pseudomonadota > Alphaproteobacteria > Caulobacterales > Caulobacteraceae > Acaudatibacter. The sequence goes on along the minus strand of JBBROW010000007.1, from coordinate 23,505 downwards.
ATGGGCGACCCTCTGGCTGAAGGAGACGGACGCCAGCCTGGTCCTTGCCGGCCTTACCGCCGCGGCCTTCCTGGCGGCCGGCGCGGCGGGGATCTGGTTCCTGCTGCGGCAGAGGGCCGGGCGGGGGCTGGTGATCGCCAGCGGCCTGGCCGTGATCGCCCACGGCCTGCTCTGGGGCGCCCTTGCCCCCAGCCTGCGGTCGCTATGGGTGTCCGACGAGGCGGCCCGGGCGCTGTCGCGGGCGGGCCTCAATCCCCGCAACGGCATGACCCCGGGACCCGTCACCCTGGCCGGCTATGAGGAGCCCAGCCTGATCTTCGCCCTGGGCGCGGCGACGGAGCTGGGCAATGGCGCGGACGCCGCCGACGCCATCGCCGACGGCCGCCCGGTGATCGTCGAGGCGCGCGAACAGGACGCCTTCCTCACCGCCCTGCGGGCCAATGGCGATTCCGCGCGGATGGTGGGGGTGGTGCGCGGTCTCGACTATTCCAATGGCAAGCCGCAGACCCTACGTCTGTTCAAACCGCTTATTTCCTCGGAAGGGACCGCTCCGGCGGCCCCAGCGACCCCTTCGGACCCCGCGCCATGACCCGCAGCCTGCAGATCGTTGAAGTCGGCCCCCGCGACGGGCTGCAGAACGAGAAAGCCATATTGGACCCCGCCGACAAGGCGCAGTTCATCCGCCGGCTGGAGGCCTGTGGCGTCAAGCGGATCGAGGCAGTGTCCTTCGTCAATCCCAAGCGCGTGCCGCAGATGGCCGGCGCCGAGGAGATCATGGCCGACCTGCCCCCCTCGCCGGGCCACTCGCGCATCGGCCTGGTGCTGAACGAGCGCGGCTGGGACCGGGCCGTGGCGGCGGGGGTGGACGAGGCCAATGTGGTGGTCTGCGCCACTGACGGCTTCGGCATCCGCAACCAGGGCGCCAGCGTGGCGCAGCAGGTGGCCGCCATGGTCGCCATCGCCGGCCGGCGGGCGGCACAGGGCGGACCGCCGATCTCGGTGACCATCTCCGTGGCCTTCGGCTGTCCCTTCGACGGCGAGGTCAGCGAAGACCAGTTGGTGGCCATCGTCCGCGAAGCCGCCGCCCTGGACATCGCCGAAATCGCCCTGGCCGACACCATCGGCGTCGCCGACCCCTGGACCGTGCGGCGCCGGGTTGAGGCCGCCGCCGCCGTGGCCGGGGACAAGCGCCTGCGCCTGCATTTCCACGACACCCGTGGGACCGGCCTGGCCAACGCCTACGCCGGGGTGGAGGCGGGGGTCAGCGTGCTGGACGCCAGTTGCGGCGGCCTGGGCGGCTGTCCCTTCGCCACCAACGCCACTGGCAATATCGCCACCGAGGACCTGGTCTACATGCTCACCCGCGCCGGCTTCGACACCGGCCTGGACCTGGAGGGCCTGATCGAGACCGGCCGCTGGATCGGCGAAAAGATCGGCAAGCCGCCGATCTCCTCCCTCAGCCGCGCGGGCAATTTCCCCGCCCCGGCGCCGGCCTGATCCCTCCCCGAGGGGTCAGCCGCTCGTCTGATTGGAGAGCGGGCTTGCGCGCCCGCCGCCCCATCGCTAGTTATCCGCCCCTTCGCCCGCGCCCCCAAGTCGGAGAGGTGGCTGAGTGGTCGAAAGCACCGCACTCGAAATGCGGCGTGCTCGAGAGGGCACCGTGGGTTCGAATCCCACCCTCTCCGCCAACCACTTCCCTGCACCGGGGCCAATTCGCGCTCCGCACCTAACCTGCGGTAATCCCCCTGCTATTCCCGGCTAGTTCGCGGGTTCGGCCGTCTCCGCTGGCCAGAAATCCTAGAAATTCCCCAGCAATGGCCCGCAATTCTCTGCGGCCCTGATGGCCGGTCGTGTTTCTGTGGCCCACGCCACTATGGAAGCCAATTCCCTGGTATCAGGGAATAGTTCAGGGAACACCGAATTCGCAGCCTCCACGCTCCCTGCCGGGTGCCGAAAACTTTGCGGAATATCAGCTGTTTAAAACTCCTGTCTTCGACAATTCCCTAGACAATCGATCAGGGAATTCGCCGCCGATAGCAGGTAGGCGCATTGCTCGGATCTCCGACCTGGGCGCCACTAAGTGGCAGGCAGCGCGGCCGCGGCTTTACTTCGCACGCGCGGATCCGGAGTCCGAGACTGAGCCGGCCCAAATTCAGCGCGCGTTGTTGTAGGAGGTCGATCGCGGCAGCTGGCTAGAGGAGCTTGACCAGCTATGCGAACAGACCGATAGAGATGCCCATTGGTCTCTTCCTAGCTGGAAGGGGCCGATCATCCATCGCCAAGGAGGGCTCGGTCGTCGGTTGTGATCCTGCGGGGTCAAACGGATTAGATCTGGCTTGGTCGGCGTCGGCTGGAACGGAAGAGATCTCCATCCAAGGAGATCTTAGATGTCAAAATCCCCGAACACTCCGCCCACATCTGCCGGTGCGTTGAATCGCAATCTGCGCATTCAGTCCCGTAGCCGGCGAGAGACGCTGGTGGAAGTCCAAGTGGCCGCCGCCGGCCAGCGCCGAAACGGTGATCCCGGTCTCGATCTGCAGATCGAGCGCCTGTCGATCGCCGACCTCAAGCCTGCTGGCAGACGCGTCAAGAAGGCAGATCCCGGGCAGGTCGCCCGCATCCGCGCCAGCATCCAGCGCTTCGGCATCGTAACGCCGGTGCTGGTCGATGCCGCCGGCGGCATCATCCACGGGCACGTTGTGGTCGACGCGGCCCGCTCGCTCGACTTGACCCACATCGATTGCGTGCGCCTTGAGCACCTCTCGGCTGAGGAGGCGCGGCTCTTGTCGATCAGCCTCAACCGGCTGGCCGAGACCGGCGATTGGGATTTTGGCGCGCTGAAGCTGGAGTTCCAGGACTTAGTGGTTCTGGACGAGCCCCTGACCATCACAGGGTTCGATGAGCCTGTGTTGGACGCCCTGCTCGCCGAGCCGGCGGACGGCATCGACCCTGAAGCTGACCGCCTGCCGGCGCTCGGATTGGAGGCGGTGGCGCGGCCGGGCGATATATTCCGGCTCGGCGAACATCTCCGTGCCTGCGGCGACGCGCGCGCTGTTGAGCTGATCCGCAGGCTACTGGGGGATGAGTTGGCGCGCCTGGGGTTCATCGACCCGCCCTATAACTCGGTCATCCAGAACAACGTCACCACCAAGGCGCACCGGGAGTTCGCCATGGCGTCGGGGGAAATGACCGACGAGGCGTTCATCGCCTTCCTGACTGAGGCGTTCGCCGCCCTGTCTGCAGCGCTCGTCCTGGGCGGCCTGCTGCTAAGCTTCATGGACTGGCGGGGCCTCTACCCGATGATGACCGCAGCGCGGGCGTTGGGCCTAGAGGACCTGAACCTAATCGTCTGGGCCAAGACCAATGCGGGCATGGGATCGCTGTGGCGCAGCCAGCACGAGTTGATCGGGGCCTACAAGAAGCCTGGCGCCGCGCACACCAACAACGTCCAGCTGGGAAAGTCCGGCCGCTGGCGCTCAAACCTGTGGCGCTATCCCGGGGCGTCCAGTCTGGGCTCTGACGCCCGCGATGGTCTCGCCGGCCACCCGACGCCAAAGCCTGTCGCCCTGCTTGCCGACGGCATCTTGGATGTCACCCACCGCGGCGACATCGTCATGGACACCTTCGCCGGGTCGGGCTCGACTCTGATGGCCTGCGAGCAGACCGGGCGCCGGTTCAGGGGGGTCGAGATCGATCCTCTTTACGTCGACCTCATCATACGGCGCTGGCAGGCCAAGACCGGTCGCGCAGCCACCCTCGAAGGCTCCAATCTTACCTTCGAAGCTCTCGACCTGCAGCGGGCCGCGACGGGGTCGACGGACGATCGGTCGCCGCATTTGGGCGCCCTGGCGGCCGGTTCTTCGCGGGGGGCCAACTGATGTCTCGCCGTCGCGGCACACCACCAGGCGACTACCCGGTCGGCTACAAGCGTCCACCGGCGGCGTCCCGCTTCAAAAAGGGCCAGTCGGGCAATCCGAAGGGGCGGACCAAGGGGGCGCTCACCACTTCGGACCTGTTCCTGCGCGAAGCCAGCCGGTTCATCACCGTCAAAAGCGGCGAGTCCGTGCGGCAGATCCCCAAGCGTGAGGCCCTGGTCCGGCGGCTCATTGACATGTCGATCCAGGGCGACCTGGCCGCGGCGCGTCTGGTCCTGCCGCTTATGTTCGGCGCGGAGGCCGAGGCTAGTGAGGCGGCCGCACACGAGAGCGCCCCGCCCGCGCCGCTCAGCGACGCCGAACGCGCGGCCATGAAGATCCTCGTCGAACGGCTGTCACCGGATGGCGACAATGGATGACGGGGACCTGATCCTGAACACCCGCGCGGCCCTCAACGCGGCGGCGCGCGAGGACCTGCACGTATTCTTCAGCCTGGTGTTCCCATACATCGAGCCGGAGACGACCTTCCGCGACGCTCCCCACTTTCAGGTGCTCGCCGAGGCCTTCGAGAATGTCCTTTCCGGCAAGACGCCACGGCTGCTGGTGGCGGTGCCGCCCCGGTTCGGCAAGTCCATGCTGGGCTCTGTCGCCTTGCCGGCCTGGGCGCTCGGCCGCCAACCGGGCACAAAGATCATCTGCGCCTCTTACGTCGATCAGTTGTCGCGAGGCTTCGCGCAGAAGACGCGGGACGTGATGGTGTCCGACGCCTACCGCTCGATCTTCCCGGGCGTCGGCTTCGAGCATGGCGGCAACGCGCTGGAGGAGCTGCGCACTTCGTCGAAGGGCTATCGGCTGGCCACCTCTGTGGGCGGCATGATCACCGGCAAGGGCGCCAATCTGGTCATCATCGATGACCCGATAAAGGCCGTGGAGGCCGAGTCCGATCTCGTCCGCCAGGGCGTCTACGACTGGCTGAAGGGCTCGATCATGTCGCGCTTTGATCTGGGCGAACCGGGCCGGATGATCGTCATCATGCAGCGGCTGCACCAGGACGACCTGATCGGGCGCCTGCGTGACGACAGCGGTTGGGCCATGCTGGAGATGCCGGCGAGGGCTTATCAGGCCGTCAGCTACTCGCTCGGCGGCGGCAAGTCCTGGACCCTGAAGCCGGGTGAGCTGCTCTATCCAGCGGGGTTCAACGAGGCGGCCTATGCTGAGCGACGCTCGTCCATGTCGGAGGCCTCGTTCAACGCCCAGTTCCAGCAGCGCCCGGACGCCGCCGAGGGCACCCTTTTCAAGCTGAAACAGTTCCGGCGCTACGACCACCCGCCCCACGACCACCAAACTGAACTGATCGTGCAGAGCTGGGACCTGGCGCTCAGCGAGGAGAGCACGGGCGCCTTCAGCGTCTGCACGACCTGGGCGATCTGGGGTCTCAAGCTCTATCTGCTGGACGTGTTCCGCAAGAAGATGGAGTTCCCGCGGCTGGCCTACGCGGTGCGGCAGCTGCAGAAGAAGCACCATGCCGATTTCGTCATCCTGGAGACGACGGGGATCGGCAAGGCCGTCTATCAGGACGCCCGCAAAGACCCCGACCTCGCCGGCAAACTCGTCCATCACGATCCAAAGCTGGGAAAGGTGGAAAGGGCGACCATGCAGGTCCCCAAGATCGAACGCAGACGGGTCCACCTGCCGAAAGCGGCGCCCTGGCTCGAAGTCTTCGAGGCCGAGGTCGCGGCATTCCCGTTGTCGAAGTATGCCGACCAGGTCGATTCCATGGTCCAGTTCCTTCGCGCGCTCGACAGCTCCAATCAGATCACGATCAATCTGTCCGCCTACGAGCCGAACCAGATGTCGTTCTAACGGCTGGCCACTCGAAGCAACCTACGCTGCTGCTCCCAGCTGTCGGGCAGGTCAGCCTCGACGATCCGCTGCAAGGTCAGGCCCGCGGGCGGGCGTCCGTCGATCACCGCGCGTTTGATATCCGGCGCCAGGAAGGCGAGGCGAAGGATTCGCATCGTGTACTCACGCCGAACACTGGCGTTGGCCGCAACCTCGCCGACAGTACGAAACTGACCAGACACTAACTCCCGCTTCCAAGACTCCGCTCGGGCCAGCGCCTTCAGTAGCGTCACGTCGGGTCGTTCGTCGTTGTCGGCCATCTCGCCGCTAGCTCGGACGATCCGTGTTTCGCCGCCCCGCCGCCTGATCGCCGCCTCGCAGATGATAACCACCCGGTCAGCGTCTTCGACCACCCTGTCATCGCCAAAAGCGTGATCCTCGAAGGCCCGGCCTGCGTCCCGTCGCGCCGTCCAGGCATCAGACCGCACCGAGATACGGATCTGGCGACCATCGATCTCAACCCGCTCCAGGACCTTGCGCGCCGCTTTCCAAGCCGCGTCACGGTCGCTGGCAACGAGGAGGCCGTGCCGTCGCAGCTGGTCCAGCACCAGCGCCTCAACGGCAGCGGCAGGCGCGCGAACGCAAGGTCCGCCAGCATGCCTCCCCGTCAAAGTGCCGGTGACCACGTAGTAACGGTAGATCGCGCCGCTGCGTCCGCGCTGCGACACCGGCGACATTCGGTCCTCGCTTCCCGCGAAGATCATACCTGCCAAGGGCGCCGACGGCGCCAAGGGATCTAGGCCGGCGCCGGCGCGGCGTTTAGGTCCAGCGTTAAGGAGCAACTTCGCCTGGACGGCATCGAAGGTCTCGCCATCTATGATTGCCGGGTGTTGGCCCGCATGCCATGCGCCCTTGTGCGGAACCTCGCCCCGATAGAGCCGATTGGACAGCATGTAGAAGAGCGCGCCGCGGTTCATCGACACGCCGCCGCGCTCGTTGCCATTCTTGGCCCGCGTAAATTTTGACTTGTAGCCCTGCGCCTCCAGCTCGGACCGGAGCGCGTGGACCGACCGCAGCTCCAGGTAGCGGGTGAACATGTGCCGGACGGTGGCCGCCTCTGCCTCGTTGATCTTCAGCGTGCGGCCGTCGGCGTCGTAGCCCAGCGCCAATCCGCCGCCCATCCAGAGACCCTTGGCCTTGCTGGCGGCGATCTTGTCGCGGATACGCTCGCCGGTGACCTCGCGCTCGAACTGGGCAAATGAGAGCAGGACGTTCAGTGTTAGCCGTCCCATGCTGGTGGTGGTGTTGAACGCCTGGGTCACCGAGACGAACGACGCACCAGCGGCGTCGAAAGTCTCGACGATCTTGGCGAAATCCGTCAGCGAGCGGGTCAGCCGGTCGACCTTATAGACCACCACGACATCGACCCGGCGCGCCTGGATGTCTGCCAGCAGTTGCTTCAGTCCGGGGCGATCCATCGATCCGCCGGAATATCCTCCGTCGTCGTACTGCGCCGCCAGCGCGGTCCAGCCCTCGCCGGCCTGCGATCGGACATAGGCCTCGCAAGCCTCGCGCTGGGCGTGGAGGGAGTTGAAATCCTGCTCCAGCCCTTCCTCGCTGCTCTTGCGGGTGTAGATCGCGCAGCGGAGCGTCACCGGCTTGGTCATCGCTTGGCCTCGCCCGCCGACTTGTCCCGAAGCCCGAAGAACCTGGGGCCATTCCAGCGCGACCCAGTGATGGCCCTGGCGATCACCGAGAGACTTGCGTGATGCTCGCCGTTCCAGAGGTAGCCGTCCGCTGTCACTTCGACCCGGTGGGTCTTGCCCTGCCATTCTCGGACCAGCAGGGCGCCGGCTTTCAGACGCGGGCCCTGGGGCGAGGCCTGGCGGCCGGCTCGCTGGTTGCGGACCAGCCGGTCCAGGTCGCGCTGGAGGGCGCTGTCCAGGCCGAACGCCTCGACCTGGATGCGCTCGGCCAGGAATTTTCTCATGAGGTCGCCCGAGCGAAGCGCTGGCGGTTCGTCGCGAAAGCGATGCCGCCATGCCTCGCGCAGGGCGTCGATGTTGAGGCCGGCGAGGGCCTCAACATCTTCGAGGACCGTACCCCGATCCGACATGACCCTCACGCCTCCGCGCCCGCCGCGACGCGGTAGACGCGGCCGCCCTCGCTCTTCTCGGAGAGCACCGTCAAGCCCCGGCCCTTCTTGATCGCTCCGGAGAGCGCGCCTCGCACCGAGTGCGCCTGCCAGCCAGTGGCGGCCATCATCGCTTCGACGGTCGTTCCCTGCGGCTGGCGCAGGAGCGCAATGACAAGGCCCAGCTTGCCTTTGGGTTCGGCGACGCCTGCGGCCGCTTCGGCCACCGCTGGTGCGTCGATGACGCGGGCTGCCGGCTCGGGCATGACGACGGTCCCAAGGCCGATGGCGTTACGGCCCGCCGAGGTGATCATCAGCGTCGACGCCTGTCCCTCGACGGGGCTGCTGATCAACTGGCCGGCGTTGATCAGGGCCTTGACCGCCGCCTTGGTCTTCGCCTCGTCGAGGCTCGAGGTGTCGCCGATGAATCCGTCGTCGGTGGAAGCGGCGCCTTCGAGCAGGGTCTTCTGCAGGGAAGTGAGCTTGGTCATGGTTGTGCCTTCACGAGGTGGGGCCAGCGCGACCATCGCGCCGCCTCCCACGACCTGAAGGCCCCGGGAGCGTGGTGCTTCCCTGGGGCTTGGCGCCGCCGCTCGCGGCGCCGTCACTGACGACTACCGCTTCCTTGCGAGTTGAAGTCCAGTCGCAAGATGGCCGATCAGAAGGCCCGCGAACGGCGGTAGAGAACCGCGAACGCCCTGGCCAAGGTGGCGAAGTCGTCGCCGACGATGGTGAGCTGATAGGCGAGTTCGTCGTCGCCACTTGGCGCGGCTTGCACCGCGGCCATCTCTTCGATTTCCTCGGCAAGCGCCGCGATCGCGACCGTGAGGAGTGAGGCTGCGCGTCCTGGCAAGTCGTCAGTGTCGGCCACGGGGTCCTCCGAGAGTCGACGCGTCACACCGCTTGCCTGGCCTAGGAAGGCCAGGCGTAAGTCCTAGCCAGCCTCGCGCTCTCGCAGTACGTCCGCGATCGCTTCGGTGTACTTGGCAATGATCCCGGCCCAGGCCTCGTGGCGGTCGAGCAGATCGCTAAGCTTGGGTGCGCCTTCGCCTGACACGACATGCCAACCCACCGGCTTGGCGGTCTGCCGGATGGTGAGGCCCGGAACCAGTGCGCACATGTCGGTCATGTAGGCTTGAGAGAGGTCCAAACGGTTGAGTTCGTTGGCGCCCCAGTTGCAGTACTCTGTGGCGACCGCCCCATTGACGGCTACATTGCCCAGGTGGAACTCTTCACCACCCGGTCCGCGCCACTTCAGTGAGAGGTTGCGTTTGACGACAGGAAAGACGCCGATATCGGCCGTCTCGGCGAGGAAAGCTTTCAGGCGATCTGGAAGGTCAGCGGAGACTTGGCCCAGCGCCTCGTAGAACTGGATGTCCGACAAGGTGACCGACCTCGCCGATGCCGAGGACACGGGCACGATCGTGGATGTGGTGAGCGCAACGCCCGCCTCCACCCGAACGACTGCCCGCTCGATCTGTACGGTGCGCGCCAGGATCCGCGGCTGCACGAGTACGCGGCCATCGTCCGGGCACCGCCACATCGACATCTCCACCAGCGCCAATGTGAAATGCAGGCCCATGTGGCGTTGTAGGAAACCGGCGAGCTGCTCGGCGCCTTCCTGGACGCCGTCGCCGGCGATAATCAGCAGTACCCGGCCAAGACGCAGATTGCGGCTCACGGCGTCGATGAAGCGGCTCTCCTCAACGGCCTCGCCAGCGGCGCTCACTAGATCGAAGAGCCGGACTTCGCGTTCCTTGCGGGCCGAGCGGACCGCCTTCTGCAGGTCCTCGTAGCTGAACGCAGACAGGTCCTTGGCGTAGTCCAGCACCTGGCCCACCACCTCGCGGCGCGCCTCGGGATTACGCCACAGCTTGGTCTCTACGACGATAATGCCGCCTGCTGGCGTGAGCATCAGATTGTCGACGTATCCAGAGGGAACCGGCAGCTCCATGCAGATGGGGACGAGCGGCGAGAGCCCAGGCTCGATGTCGCTGACCGGCAACAAAGCTGGGTGGTTCTGGATCAACCTCTGCAGCCAACCCTCATCGTAGAGGGCGCCATTAGCGCCCGCGCGCAGGGGCAAACTCTCCAGCGCCTGGCAGGCTTGCTCAGCCCCGCCAAGTCCCGCGACCAGGAGGGGCTGTGTATAGGCTCGCATTGTTGGCATCCCGACACGACGCGCTAACCGCGCCCATACCGATTATGACTTATAGTCTATGGGCTGAAGTCAAGTCGGGCCGCGCCATGCGGCCATGGATGTGCGCCAAAGAGTCGGGCTGAACCTGCAGGCGCTGCGACGCGCCAAGGGCCTGTCCCAGGAGGAATTGGCTCACCGCTCGCAGATCCACCAGACCTACCTGTCCGGCGTTGAGCGCGGGAAGCGCAACCCGACGGTCACGGTGCTGGAGAGGCTTGCGGGCGCGCTGGAAGTCGAAGTTGAGGATTTGGTTCGGCGACGCATCTAGGCTGACATCAATCGCCCAGATCCGGTGTTCGGCGATCTACCGCCGTGTCACGCCTGGTCGGACTTCCAGGGCAGAGTCGATGGCCTTGATTGCTGAGGTAGATCGAACACGCCAAGTGAGGTTCGCACGAGCGCGTCCTGATGGTCTTTACGCGGTCCGATGTCCGCACCACGACGCTAAAGGCGGGCCAGTACGCGGTGTGGTCGTTCTTCCAGCGCGAGGGCATGACCTTCAAAAAAACCCCTGCACGCGCCCGAACAGGACCGGCCGGACGTGGCCAGGAAGCGGACGCGGTGGAAGCACCATCAGAATAGGCTCGATCCCAGGCGTCTGGTGTTCATCGACGAGACCGAGGTAAGTGATGGCCCAATCGCGTGGCGCGCCAACCCCCGGTGGGTGGCTAAGCCGCCATCCCAAGGCGAGCCTCGCGGCGGCGATCGCGCTTGGTCTGGCGGTCACCGTGGCCTTGCGGGTTGGCCCGCCCCCCGCGCAGGGCCTTACGCCGACGCCTGTGGTGCTGGCGGTCTTGAACGATCCCGGCAGTCCGACGCTCGGCGATCCGTCGGCGGATGTCACAGTCGTCGTGTTCACCGACTACCAGTGTCCCATCTGTCGCGGCAAGGACGGCGCGCTCGAGGCCGCGCGACGGGCCGACCCGCACGTGCGGGTCGTCTACAAAGACTGGCCGATCTTCGGCGAGGCCTCCCGAAACGCCGCCCGCGTGGCGCTGGCCGCGCAGCTGCAGGGACGCTACGGCGCCGCGCACCGCGCCCTGATGACCACGCATCGGCGTCTGGACGGCGCCGCCGTCCGCGAGGTGGTCGCTGCCGCCGGCGTCGATCTGCAGAGGCTCGACAGCGACCTCGCGGCGCATGATGCGGCGATCGATGCCCAGTTAAAGCGGCATGCGTTCGAGGCTTGGTCGCTGGGTATCGAAGGAACCCCGGCCTACCTTATCGGGCCGAACCTCTATCGCGGCGGGATGGGCGGCCCCCCCTTACTCCGCGCCATCTCCAAAGCCCGAAAGCAGCCCTGGCGGCCCACCTAGGCGGCCAGGGCGTTGCCACCAAGACGGCTGCCCGCCCTCCCTTTGCGGTAACCCATTTGGGTCTTCGGCGTCCCTAAAACCTGCAGAGCGCAACGAAGAGCGACTTCAGCGGTTAGTTCGGTGCAGGACTTCGATCAGCTCTTCGGTCTTCTTCCGCTGTTCTTCGGCATTCCCGCTGGTGAAGGCGCTTTGTACGCAGTGGCCGATATGGTCGCGCAGTAGCTCCGTCTCGACCTTGCTGAGGGCCGCCCGGATCGCCTGAATCTGGGTCAGGATGTCGATGCAGTAGCGATCGTCCTCGACCATTTTGGCCACGCCTTTCACCTGACCGCCGATTCTGTTCAGGCGATTCATCAGCTTCGGTTTGTTGTCCTCGATCAAGGCGCAGACTCCGACTTGCATCATACCTTCGGGGGGTATATCTCATACATATACCCATGAGGGGTATAGCACGTCTTCTTGGCGCGCGGCCATCCCTTGGAATCCACGGAGACACCAGTGAGCGCCGAAGGCCATCAGCACGATCACCGTCATGACCACAGTGATGCCAGCGCAGCGGACGGGAAGACCGCCACCGATCCCGTCTGCGGCATGAAGGTCGACCCGCTGAAGACCGCCCACCGCGCAGAACATGCCGGCGAGGCCGTCTACTTTTGCTCGGCCGGCTGCCGCTCAAAGTTTGAGGCCGACCCGGATAAGTACGCCACGCCGCCGGCCGAGCGGGCGCAGGCGGCTCCGATCAAGGGCGCCATCTACACCTGTCCCATGCACCCGCAGATCCGCCAGGAAGGTCCAGGATCCTGCCCGATCTGCGGCATGGCGCTGGAACCCGAGACGATCACCGCCGACGCCGGCCCGAACCCGGAATATGCGGACATGCGGCGCAGGTTCTGGATCGGCCTTGCGCTGGCCCTTCCCGTGTTCGTCTTGGAAATGGGTGGGCATCTCCTGGGCCACGCCTTCATGCTCCCGCGCGTCACGTCGGACTGGATCCAGTTCGGGCTGGCGACCCCGGTAGTGCTTTGGTGCGGCTGGCCGTTCTTCCAACGCGGCTGGGCCTCGCTGGTGTCGCGCAACCTAAACATGTTCACCCTCATCGCCATGGGGGTCGGGGTCTCCTACGCCTACAGCGTGGTCGCCATGCTGGCGCCCGGCCTCTTCCCGTCCGCACTTCGCGGCGAGGGCGGTTTGCCGCCGGTCTATTTCGAAGCCGCGGCGGTTATCACCGTCCTGGTGCTGTTGGGCCAGGTGCTCGAACTGCGGGCTCGCGAGCAGACCAGCGGCGCGATCAAGGCGTTGCTCAACCTGGCCCCCAAGACCGCGCGCCGGCTGCGCGAGGACGGGACCGACGAGGAGGTGACCCTCGACCTCGTTCATGTCGGCGACCGGCTTCGGGTGCGGCCCGGTGAGAAGATCCCGGTCGACGGGGTGATCCTCGACGGGCGCGTCTCCATCGACGAGTCCCTGGTCACCGGCGAGTCAATGCCCGTCACCAAACAGGCGGACGACAAGGTGGTCGCGGGGTCGATCAACAAGACCGGCTCCTTCGTCATGCGTGCGGAGAAGGTGGGCGCTGACACCCTGCTCTCGCAGATCGTCCAGATGGTCGCGCAGGCCCAGCGCAGCCGGGCGCCGATCCAGCGGCTGGCCGACCAGGTCTCTGGGTGGTTCGTGCCCACCGTCATCGCCGCGGCGCTGATCGCGGCGGCCGTCTGGGCCTTGGTCGGACCTGAGCCGCGCTTCGCGTACGCCCTGGTCGCCGCGGTCTCGGTGCTGATCATCGCTTGCCCCTGTGCGCTGGGCCTCGCCACGCCGATCTCGATCATGGTCGGCGTCGGACGCGGCGCCCAGGCCGGCGTGCTGATCAAGAACGCCGAAGCCCTGGAGCGTTTCGAGAAGGTCGACACCTTGATCGTCGACAAGACCGGCACGCTCACCGAGGGCCGCCCGGCGGTGACCGCGATCCATACCTCGGCGGGGTTCGAGGAGGCCGAGTTGCTGCGCCTGGCCGCCAGCCTGGAGCGTGGCAGCGAGCATCCTCTGGCCGATGCGATCCTCCGCGCAGCCAAGGACCGCAAAATCTCCCTATCGGAGGCCAAGGACTTCGACTCGCCGGTCGGCCGCGGCGTCATGGGAACCGTCGATGGGCGCAAGGTCATCTTGGGCAATCCGAAGTTCTTGGCCGAGCAGGGCGTGCCCACCCTGGCGCTGGAGCCCGACGCCGAAGCCCTTCGACGGGACGGGGCCACGGCGATTTTCGTGGGCGTGGATGGCGCCCTGGCTGGACTCCTCGGCATTGCCGACCCGGTGAAGCCCACGACGCAGGCCGCAGTGCAGGCGCTGAAGGCGGAGGGCGTGCGGCTGGTCATGATGACCGGTGACAACCGCACGACGGCCGAGGCGGTCGCCAAGCGGCTGGGGATCGACGAGGTGGAGGCCGAAGTGCTGCCACAGGACAAGGCGGCCGTCGTAGAGAAGCTCCGCAAGGAAGGCCGCGTCGTGGCCATGGCCGGTGACGGTGTCAACGACGCGCCGGCGCTGGCCGCCGCCGACGTCGGGGTTGCCATGGGCGCCGGCGCCGATGTCGCCATCGAAAGCGCCGGGGTCACCCTGCTGAAGGGCGACCTTCAGGGCATCGTGCGGGCGCGCAAGCTCTCCCGGGCCGTGATGCGCAACATCCGCCAGAACCTGGTCTTCGCCTTCATCTACAACGCGGCCGGCGTGCCGATTGCCGCAGGGGTGCTCTATCCAACCTTCGGCCTGTTGCTGTCGCCGGCCATCGCGGCGGCCGCCATGGCGCTGTCGTCGGTCAGCGTGATCAGCAATGCGCTGCGGCTCCGCGCCGTGAAGCTCTGACGGATTCGGGGAAGGTGTCGTGACCGACCTAAATGTTTGGCGACTTGGTCCTGGGCGCCTGGCGCCATCCTAGCGTCGCAGCGGCGGGCCTGAACAACGAGGCCTACCACCGCGCGCGGCTGGCCGGTTTCCGCGCGATGTCCCATGTCGTCGAAATGGCCAGCGGCCGCGCGGCTGGCGTCGCCTAGAGTCGGTCCAAAGCTGCCCTGAGCTGGTCCCGAACCGCCGCAGCCTTGGCCTTCAAAGCGTCGTTCGGAATGGCTTGCATGGAGGCGACGGGATCGATTGCGGCAACCTCCGTCCGACCGTCGCCGACGTCCTGTACGATTACGTTGCAGGGCAGCATTGTCCCCACCTTGTCCTCGAGTTGCAGCGCCTCGTACGCCAGCCGCGGATTGCAGGCGCCAAGGATCAGATAGGCGCGAAAGTCCTCCCCAAGCTTGGCCTTCATGGTCTTGCGCACATCGATCTCGGTGATGACGCCAAACCCCTCCTGGCCGAGCGCCTCTCGGGTCGCTGCGACCGCATCGTGAAACGAAGCCTTCAAGGTCTTCGCGTAGTAGTAGGTCATCACAGTGTCCTCCAGTTTCGGACCGTCCCACCCTCATCCCGAGCGCCGAGCGCCGAGCGGTGCGGAATCAGCCGTGGCTCAAGGGGGCGGCCAGCGCTAGCCCGCGGAGCCGCTAATCTTGAGTCTCAGGTAGAGCTTCCCGCCGTGCGGGTCGGAGCCGTAGGTGTCGCGAAATCCTGATGGGACGAAATCCTGCGTGTAGGACCCGCCGCCAAAGACCGCGACGTGGTCTTTCTCCCAAAGGGTCCGCTCATAGCCGAGGGTCAAAGCCTCCACCCACCTGGGGTCGCCGGGGCGGTCTGCGGTCGCAATGTCCAGTTGCTCGGGCGCGAGCTGAAGGGCCTCAGCGCGCCCGAAGAGTTTATTGCGCCCGTGCTGGTAGACGGCCTCTTCGAGGAAGCTGTTCGCGGCCGCGCCCCCGCCGGGAAGTGACCGGCCCCAAACAAACGACGTCTTGAGGGTGTCTCCGCGGATTTGATGTGAGGTCGTCAGCCAGGCTGACACGATCCTGGTGTGTTGCCCTCCGGTATCGGACGGCGACAGGGTGTCCACATATGACGCCCCAACCCCGACCTGATCGTTGATGTCCTGGTTCAGGCGCAGAGCGTACGAGTCGAGCCTGTGCAGGGGAAAGGGCCAGGTGACCCCCTGGCCGCTGAACGCTGTGGCCTCCACGCTTGTGCGCCTGCCGCGATAGGCTAGGCCCAGGACCGTTGAGGCGTCATGGAAGCCATCCTGCAGGGCGTGGCCCAACGGCGCGTCCGGATTTCCCTCGGCGCAGGGGCGGTGCATGAACGGAACTGGGCCGACGGAGGCTTCTCCCCGGGGCGCGAACAGGAAGGTCACTTGGCGCTTCCCATCGGCGCCGAGCGCCAAGATGTCCCGGAACTCGAAGGCCATGACCGTGTCATGCGCGTGCATGTTGTCGACGTGTTCGGTTTGCAGAAGTTGCGGCGTGCCACGGTCCCCAACCGTTAATTGTTCGGCGGACCCCATAAGGTCGATGCGCAGCTCGTTGCGGGGGGACAGCGCGCGATCATAGGTGACCATCCACATGCCCGGGCCGGTCGCACGGGACAGGCCACGCGGGCCCGAGGTGCTCGAATAAAGGGCAAACTGATTGAGATTGAAGGTCAGTGCCGGCAAGTCGCCGGCGCCGCCCGTCATGCACATTCCCATGCCCGGGTCCCAGTGTCGGTCCGCAGCGCATCGGGTCGATCCTGTCCCGAGGTCTGAGCGCGGCGTCGCCGCGGTCGTCCCGGCGATACTGGGTTGGGAATGAGACATCCCGACCATGGCGCCGTCTTCCGAGGTCGTCTGCGCGTTGGCCGCAATTCCAGAGAGCGTGGAAGCTAAGAAATAGCCGAGCGCCACGTGCCGTTTTCTTCTGGAACTATACGGCATGACAGCAGGCTCGTTTTCATATTGTTCGAAAACCCTCGCAGCGAGGGGTTCGGATACAGGCGCTTGGCAACACCACCACCCAACTCACAACGCCTGAGGCGGCGGATGGTCGCCGGCGGCGACTATGTCGCCCAGCTCTATGCTCCCCCGAGCCGTCGCGGCGTCCTGGTGGACGGCGCGCGCACGGACCTGAAGGTGGACATTCGCCCCGATACCTACGCTGGCGCGGTGCTGCTCACCGCCGCCCGGCTCTACCAGGGCCAGACGACGAACATGCGCACACCGGGGGGCGGGTTTGCGCCGGTCCTGCGCGCCTGACCTACAAGCTCAGCTGCGTCGCGCCGCGGCCAGTTTGGAGCTCAGCTCATGGTGGCCGAGCCTCCCTCCCGCACCTTCGGGACCTACGTTCTGCGGCTGTTCGACGTTGGCAGCCAGAAGCTCTTGGTCCCAGCCTTGGCGCTTGCCCTGATCGTCGCAGCCTTCCTGATCAACATCGCCGGCAATCGCGTCATCGGCGGCGTCTCGAAAGTAGCGGCGGTGTTGAAAATCGGCGGAATTGCGGTGTTCGCGATCGCCGCCCTATGGGTCAGCGGCGTGGACTATGAAGCCCTCTCCTCAGCGCCTGCAGCGGCGAAGGGGGTCTCGGCGGGAGGGTTTCTGGCTGGGGTCGCCCTGGCGATCCTCGCCTACAAGGGCTTTACCACGATCACCAACAGCGGCGGGGAAGTCGTAAATCCACACAAGAACGTCGGCCGGGCGATCCTGATTTCCCTAGCCATCTGTTTCATCGTTTACATGCTGGTCGCCTTGGCTGTGGGCTCCTCGCTGAGCATCGATCAGATCATTACGGCCAAGAACTACTCCCTCGCTGAAGCGGCTCGCCCGGCCTTTGGGAGTCTCGGAGTGCAGTTCACGGTTCTGATCGCCGTGATCGCGACCGGGTCAGGGCTGCTGGCGAGTATGTTCGCCGTTTCTCGCATGCTGGCTATGTTGACCGAGATGCGCCTGATCCCTCACAGCCATCTCGGCCTGCCGGGCGAGAACATCCAGCATCACCTGCTGGTCTACACCGCGGCGGTCGCCAGCCTTCTAGCCGTTTTCTTCGACCTGTCGCGGATCGCTTCGCTCGGCGCGATCTTCTATCTGGTGATGGACATCGCCATCCACTGGGGCGTGTTCCGGCGCCTGAGGCGCGAAATCGGCGCCCATGCGAGCGTGCTGATCGTCGCCATTGTCTTGGACGCTGTGGCGCTATCCGCCTTTCTGATCGTAAAATTCCGCGCTGACCCGGTTATCATTCTGATCGCGGCCATAGGCATCGCCACGATTTTCGCCTTCGAGAAAATCTACATCAGCCGCACGCCGGCTACGCCGGAAATGGCCTCTTAAGTCAAGCGCTGGAAACGGTTGCGATATCACGTTGGGCCTGTCGCTTGCCTCAGCATCGGGCCACTCCGCCGCGCGATAGTTCACCCACTGATCGAAAGCGCGCCTATGGTCTGCCTGTGTTGGAGCAGTCGTCGTGAGTTCAAATCTTGTCGAGTCGACCACGAAGACCGGGCGGGCCGAGCAGCTTAACCATGGATGCTTTTGCGTCACCTTGGACCGCCAGCTTCTGACCGCCGCTCTGGACGACGAAGTCGGGCACGTGGGCTTCGCAGGTCAGCTTGCAGCCTCCCACCCCACCTTGTTTTCCAACGTGCCCATGTTCGTGCCGGCCGACGCCATGGCTGAGATGGAGAAGGTCATCACCGCGATTGAGTGTGCGGCGAAGAGCCCCGGCTACGTCGCGACAGTTCTGGCGCGCGCGCCCCCAATCGCCCAGGCGGACTTCGGCCCGCTCGGCGCCTTCATGGGCTACGACTTCCACCTGACGCCGGATGGTCCCAAACTGATTGAGGTCAACACCAACGCGGGCGGCGCGTTTCTCAACGCTTTCCTGGCGCGGGCCCAGCGCACCTGCTGCGCGGAAATTCTGCCCAGCGAGGCAGCGAAGGAAGCGGTGTTCGACGCCAAGGTTGCGTCGATGTTCGTCGAGGAATGGCGGCGGCAGGGCAGGGCGGGAGCCCCTGGGCGTATCGCGATCGTCGACGACGCCCCCGAGCAACAGCATCTCTATGCCGAATTTGAACTCGCAAGAGCCCTACTGATCGGCCAAGGCCTCGATGCCGTCATCGCTGATCCAATGGACTTCGAGCTCCGCGAAGATCGCCTCTATGTCGGGGACCAGCAGATCGACCTCGTCTATAACCGCCTCGTTGATTTTGCCTTTGAAGAGCCGCGACACGCCGTGCTGCGCGCGGCCTACCTGGGAGGCGAGGTCGTCGTAACGCCCAACCCCCACATCCACGCCACGCTCGCCGATAAACGTAACCTGATGGAACTGGCCGACGCCGAGCAGCTGAAGTCCTGGGGGCTGACGCCCGCCCAGATCGCGTCACTTCACAACGCTCTGCTTATGACAACAGTGGTTTCTGCGGACAACGCTGACGACCTGTGGCGCGACCGAAGCGCGCTGTTCTTCAAGCCTGCTGGTGGGCACGGCAGCAAGGCAGCCTATCGCGGCGATAAGGTTACGCGGAAGGTCTGGGAACAGATTACAGCTGGCGGCTACGTGGCCCAGGCCTTTGCCGCGCCAGGCCTTCGACGCCTAAGCGAGGCAGGCGAACCTATTGAGCTTAAGGTCGATGTGAGGCTCTACACCTATGCCGGTGAAGTATTGCTGGCGGCGGCGCGGCTCTATCAAGGCCAGACGACGAACATGCGCACACCGGGCGGTGGCTTCGCGCCCGTTCTGACGGTCGCGGCGGACGTCATGGCCTGACCACCATTCAGCCCTCGCATCGAGCGCCGGCACTGAGCGTTTCACCTTCCGTGGCGCGCCGCCGCCGCTGCCGCAGACGGACCAAAGCAGCGGGATCTATACCCGCAAGCTCATGAACTGATCGATCAATCCCATGATGCGCCCGACCGGCGCGAGCCCTCTAAGAAGGAAACCGGCATGTCTGACGATGGCTCCCAACTCGCCGACGACCCGTTTAGGCAGCGAAAGCGCGCGCTCGCCAGATGGGACAATGAGGGCGGGGCCGAACCGGACGGGCCGCAAGCAGCTTCCGTCTCCGTCGAAGCCGAAGCCCCCATGCCCGACAATGGCGCCGCCGAGATCGCGTCTCTGCATGTCCGGGTTATCGCGCTCGAAAACCTGTTGATCACCTTGCTCGCCACGGCCTCGGATCGGCAGTTGGAATTGGCCGGCGAGATGGCCGCCTACATCGCGCCCCGCCCGGGCTTCACCCATCATGCGCTGACGACGCGGGCCGCCGCTCACATGATCGACTTGGTCGAGCGCGCCTCGCGCTTTCGCGATTTGGAGCCCTCCTAGACAAGGCGGCCGTCAGGCGGGCATCCGCCGGAAGCGGGTGAGCGCAATGCGCGGCTTCACCCATTGGAAGTGGCATCTCGACGAGGTGTACGTGAAGATCAACGGCCAGATGCACTACCTGTGGCGGGCCGTGGACCACGAGGGCGAGGTGCCGGAATCCTTCGCCACCAAGACCCGCGACAAGGCCGC
Organism: Caulobacterales bacterium; assembly: GCA_038228945.1. GTDB lineage: Bacteria > Pseudomonadota > Alphaproteobacteria > Caulobacterales > Caulobacteraceae > Acaudatibacter. The sequence goes on along the minus strand of JBBROW010000007.1, from coordinate 3,736 downwards.
GGCGCTGAAGTTCATGAAGAAGCTGATGAAGCGGCACGGCTCAGCCAGGGTCATCACCACCGACGGGCTGCGCTCGTACAGGGCGGCCATGAAGGAGATCGGCAACACCGATCGTCAGGAGGTTGGCCGCTGGGCGAGCAACAGGGTGGAGAACAGCCACTTGCCATTCCGACGACGAGAGCGGGCGATGGAGCGGTTTCGCAGGATGAAGACCCTGCAGAAATTCACCGCCGTTCACGCCAGCGTCCACAACCTCTTCAATCAGGAGCGCCACCTCATCAGCCGACAAATCTACAAGCAGAGACGCTCAGCCGCCCTGGCTGAGTGGCGGTCGGTCATGGCCTAGGCGATCTGTGGGTTGGGGCTTCCTGCGTCCGACCGGAGACATGTCGACTTTGGTCTGACAGCACCCTGGAGAGGCTTGCGATCGCGCTGGAAGTCGAAGTTGAGGATTTGGTTCGGCGACGCGTCTAGGCTGACATCAATCGCCCAGATCCGGCGTCCCGCGTTCTACCAACGTGTAGCCCGCCTGGTCGAACTTCCAGGGAACAGAGTCGATGGCCTTGATCGCCGAGGTGGCCCTTGGCGTATCCTGGACGTCACCGCCCATGCGGAATTGCGCTAAGGGGTATTGTCGGAAACGTATGCTTACTAAGGTCTCGAGGGCTATTTCGGAAAGTGAAGTTCCACCAGGAGGCCCGGGCTGTTGTCGCGTAGCCGTAGATCAGCCCCGTGAAGCTCAGCTATGGCCGCGACTAGCGATAGCCCAAGCCCAGAGCCGGCGGTACTTCGACTCGCATCCAACCGATAGAACCGCTGGACCACCCGCCCGTGCTCCGCAGTTGGAATGCCCAGGCCATTGTCGGCCACGGTAGCGGTTACAGCGCCATCGACACTGGCAAGGCGCATGCAGATTTCGGCGCCCTTGCCGGCATGCCGCAGGGCGTTCTCGATAAGATTGGCGAACAACTGAGTCAGGAGTTGGGGATCTCCACGGACCTCAAGATCGGGCGCAATCTCCGCGTTGAAGCCTTTCCCTGCGTCCTCCGCTGCTGTCTCGTAGGCGAGATGCACCCGCTCCATCACCGCAGAGAGATTGACGGCCTCGAACCTGGACCGCCCAGCGCCGCCTTCAATCTGGCCAATCCGCAGCAGGGCGTGGAAGGTCGCCAAGACCTCGTCCACCTGCGCCAGCGCGTCGTCTATCGCATCTTCCAAAGCCGCTGAGCCGATAAGGTCGCGCATCGACTCCAGATGCTGGCGTAGCCGGCCCAGGGGTGTCCGTAGGTCGTGTGCGATATCGGTGGACACCTGCCGCAGCCCGTCCATCAGGGCCTGAGTGCGGTCCAGCATGAGGTTCATGTTGCGGGTGAGTCGACTGAACTCCGCTCCCATGCCGATGGGGGGGACCCGCTCATCCTGAGCGCCGTCCATGATGCGCTGGAGCGCCTGGTTCACGCGATCCATCCGGCTCAGGAAGATGCCGCCAATCAACACTCCGCCGCCGAGCGCCAGGATCGTGATGCCCAGGCCGCTCCACAGCGTCACAAGCCGCAGCCAGTCCGACAACTCGGTTAGGTCCGAGATATCGCGGCCAACGACCAGGATTGACCCGTCAGCCAATCGAACACCGTAGGTCCGCACGGTCACCGGCCCGTCCGATGGCTCTTTGGGCTGCGCAAATTCGGCCACGCTGAGATCGCCCCACCCAGCCCTGGCCGTCGTCGCTGGAAGGTCTCCAGAGACCCGTCGGCCAAGTGGGTCAAGCAGCAGGTAAAGATACTGTCGCCCGTGCACGATCCGCTGACGCTTGATGATCAGTTGACCCAGGGTGTCGGGCCCATGGGCCCGGGCCTCTCCGCGCAGGAGCTGGCTCTCGTAAACTAGCGCCGTGTCGGTCGCGTGGCCGGCAAACTGGCTCACCGCGACATTGACGGTCGCGACCAACGCAGTCGCACCGACCGCGAATATGACGGCGAAAATGACCGCGAGCCGGAACGCTCCGCTCTGGAAGACCCTAAGTCGGCGCATCGATCATGTAGCCGGCGCCACGAACGGTCTTGATCATTTCAGAGGTAAAACCGCGGTCGATCTTGGCTCGAAGCCGGCTCACATGGCCTTCGATGATGTTGGTCTGTGGGTCGAAGTGAAACGACCAGACATTCTCCAATAGCATGGTGCGGGTGACGACCTGACCGGCATGGCGCATGAGGTATTCAAGAAGCTTGAACTCCTGGGCCTGAAGCTCGATCGCCCGCCCTGCCCGCGTGGCGTTACGCTTGAGTAGGTCGATCTCCAGGTCGCCCACTCGGATTGTTGTGGGCGCCGGGGCGAGATGCGGACGGCGCGCGAGGGCGCCGATCCGGGCCAACAGTTCAGACATGGAGAAGGGTTTGACGAGGTAGTCATCGGCGCCGGCCTCGAGACCCTCGACCCGATCTTCCACCCCATCCATGGCGGTGAGGAAGATCGCGGGTGTATGGACTCCCGTGATCCGCAGCGCCTTGAGCACCGCCAACCCGTCGACGGACGGGACCATGCGGTCGATTATCAGAACGTCGTAGGCTCCGTCCGTCGCATAGAAAATCGCATCGCGCCCCGTTGCGCAGGCGTCGACCACATATCCAGCCGCCCGCAGACCTTTCTCGATGAAGGTGGAGGTCTGCGGGTCGTCTTCGAGCAGAAGTATCTTCAACGTCATCTCGTTTGTGAACGCGTCACGGGTCGTTTGGGATGACCATGGGTGCGCGTGTCAGTCCGCGCCGCAAGTTCGCAATTCCGAATGTTCGGGCCATCACTTCAAAACATGAGAACGCGCAAGGTCAGTCGGTGGAGGCAATGTCGCCTCCGAACGGAGTTCCAGTCATGAAATATGCTCTCGCACTCACAGCCAGCTTGGCTCTCGCTGTTGGGGGCCTCGCCGCGTCACAAGCCGCCACGCCCGCGCACGCCGCCTACGCTGGCGCACAGCTTGCATCCAACGCCAAGATCACAATGGACCAGGCCAAGGCTATCGCCCTGAAGGCCCGACCGGGTCAGATCACTGACCAGGAGCTTGAGAAGGAAGGCGGCGGCAGCGGACTTCGCTACTCTTTCGACATCAAGAGCGACGGCAAGATCTACGAGGTTGGGGTCGATGCCCAAACCGGCCGCGTACTGGAGAACAAGGCGGAAGGTCCGCACCCTGACTGATCGTCCTGGCGGCGGAGTGGTTACTGCTCCGCCGCCATCCAGCTCCTCCAGCCAGGCGAGGATCTGATGCCAACCCCGGCCGCTTTGGCCGACCCGCTCGGCTATCTACCCGGATGACCAAGCCCGCCAACCCGTTCCGCTATTTCAACAGCTCGCCCGAGGTGATCCGCCTGGCGGTGATGATGTATGTGAAATACCCGCTGTCGCTGCGGAACGTCGAGGACCTGCTGGTCGAGCGCGGCATCGACGTGAGCTAAGGGACGGTGCGGTTCTGATGGAACCGGATTGGCCCGATGTTCGCCGCGGACATCCGCGGGAAGCGAGTGAGCGCGATGGGCGGCTTCACCCATAGGAAGTTGCGCCTCGACGATGTGTGCGTGAAGATCAACGGCCAAATGCACTACCTGTGGCGGGCGGTGGACCACGAGGGCGAGGTGCTGGAATCCTTCGCCACCAAGACCCGCGACAAGGCCGCGGCGTTGAAATTCATCAAGAAAGCGATGAAGCGGCACGGCCGGACCAAGGTCATCGCCACCGACGGGCT